>JBKCZS010000026.1:0-12282 GCA_046337925.1 bacterium
GCCTTGTGGTCTCAACCGGTCATTGCAACGCCTTTCGGGTCTGATGACCCGCACGAAAGGTGGATTGCATGCACTCGGGCAAGCGCAAGAGACTCACGCACAGCCAGAGCCGCGACCTGTGGCGTCGCTGGCGGGAGGGCCAGACCCTCACCGAGATCGCTGCGGCGCTCTCGGTCCCGACCGTGTCGGTGTTCGCGACGATCCGCAGGTCCGGCGGCTACTCGCCGCCCGAGCGGACGCGCGCGGAGCGCGCGCTCGGCCCCGACGAGCGCGAGGAGATCTCGCGCGGCCTCTCGGCGGGCGACTCGATCCGCGCGATCGCCGCACGGATCGGAAGGCCCCCGTCGACGGTCAGCCGCGAGGTCTCGAGAAACGGCGGGCGGCAGCGGTACCGGGCCACGGACGCCGACAAGGCCGCGTGGACGCGCGCGAGGCGGCCGAAGGAATGCCTGCTGGCGCAGCAGCCGGCGCTGTGCGCGGCCGTCGCCGGGAAGCTTGCCGAGGACTGGTCGCCCGAGCAGATCTCGGGTTGGCTCAGGCGCGAGTTCGGGGATGATGCGTCGATGCGGGTTTCACACGAGACGATCTACAAGAGCCTGTTCGTGCAGGCGCGCGGCGTCCTGAAGAAGGAGCTGGTGCGCCACCTCCGCTCGGGCCGCCTGATGCGGCGCTCGCGGCACGCGACGCTCAAGGGCCGCGGACGCGGCACGATCAGGGACGCGGTGCCGATCAGCGAGCGTCCGCCGGAGGCGGAGGACCGCGCGGTGCCGGGCCACTGGGAGGGCGACCTGCTGGCGGGATCGGGCAACACGTACATCGCGACGCTGGTCGAGCGGCGGTCGCGCTTCACGATCCTCGTGAAGGTGAGGTCGAAGGAGACCGCGGTGGTCGTGAAGGCGCTCGAGCAGCGGGTGCGGACGCTGCCTGCGCAGCTGAAGAAGACGCTGACGTGGGACCGCGGCTCGGAGATGATGTCGCACGCGGGCTTCGAGGTCGCGACGGACGTGAAGGTGTACTTCTGCGACCCGCAGAGCCCGTGGCAGCGCGGGACGAACGAGAACACGAACGGCCTGCTGCGGCAGTATTTCCCGAAGGGGACCGACCTGTCGGGCTTCTCGCAGGCGGACCTCGACCGCGTGGCGAGGAAGCTGAACGGGCGGCCCAGGGAGACGCTCGGCTTCAGCACGCCGGCGAGTACCATGAGCGAAGCGTTGCGATGATCGGTTGAGACCACCCTGCCTGGGACGCGGATGGTGATCGATTCGCGGCCTCGTCCGCTGCTTTCCCGCGATCCGTGCGCACAGTCCTCAATTGAGGCGAGCGCTTTTGCCGACGAAAGCCGCATGTCCGCAGCGTCGTCGACCAAGCCCGTCACCATCACCCTCGATATCGGCGGCACCAACGCCAAGGCGCGGTGCGCGCACTGGCCCGACAAGCGCGCGACGCCATCGGGGCCGAACTACACGCCCGAGCAGCTCGTGCGCGACCTTCCGGCGCTCCTCGCGGGCGAGCGCGTCGACCGCATCACGATCGGCTTGCCGACGCCGATCAAGAACGGCCGCCCGCTGCGCGACCCGGTCAACCTCGGCCCAGGCTGGAAGGACTTCGACTACCGCCGCGCGTTCGGCATGCCCGTCAAGATCCTGAACGACGCCGCGATGCAGGCGATCGGCAGTCACCGCGCCGCGGGCCTGCGCGACGAGACGATGCTCTTCCTCGGCCTCGGCACCGGCCTCGGCACCTGCCTGATCGCGGGTCGGCGCGTGCTGCCGATGGAGCTCGCGCATCTGCCGTACCGCAAGGGCCAGGAGTTCGAGGATTACCTCGGCGTGCGCGGACGCGAGCGACTCGGCACGCGCAAGTGGCGCGGCCATGTGGCGGAATGCGTCAAGCTGCTGCGCGCGGCGCTGCTACCCGATGTCGTCGTCATCGGCGGCGGCAACTCCAAGGCGCTCAAGGAAGTGCCCGAAGGCTGCGTCCTGGGGGCGAACTCGAACGCGTTCCTCGGCGGCTACGCCGTGTGGGACGCGGAGTGGGCTGGCGCTGCAACCGAACTCTGAGGACGGGATTCCGTCACGCATGCGCCGGCATCGGCATCTGCGCGGCGAGCTCCTCGAGCTGCGAGAGCACCCACGACATCGGCTTGCGCCGCGTCGGCAGCTTCTCGAGCGAGTCCTGGATGAGCACCGACAGCTGTTCGGGCACCGAGCGGTCGGACTGATGGATCGGCGTGCCGGGGCCGAGGCGCTCGGGCGGCAGCACCAGCGTCTTCGCCGTCGGCGTGTGCTGCGTCGCGGGCGAGTGGAGCCGCGTGAGGATCCAGTACATCGTCGCGCCGAAGTTGAAGACATCGGTGAGCTCGGTGACCGGCTCGTACTGCTTCGTGTCCTTGCCCTTCGCGTTCTTCTCGCTGCGGGCCTCGGTCGCCTGCTCGGGCGCGATGAATCCGGGCGAACCCTGCAGACGCGCCTTCATGGTGCCGCTCTTCGCGGCCTGCCCGAGGTCGATGACCTTCGTGCGGCGGTCGTCGGTGTAGAGGATGTTCAGCGGCTTCATGTCCGCATGGACGAAGCCCTTCGAGTGCATGTGCGAGAGCGCGCTCGCGACATCGCGGAAGATCTTGATGCACTCGGGCATCGGCGGGCGCTTCTGCTCGGAGAGCGGCGCGGCGTCGACGAGCTCCATCACGAGGCCGAGGTCGCGGGCGTTGCGGGCGAGCCAAGCACCCTGGTGCTCGAGCGCCACCAGCTTGCGGATCGCGGGGTGGTCGAGCTTGCTGCCGATGTCCCACTCCGCGCGGAGCTGGTCGAGGTAGCGGTCTTCCTTCTCGCCTTCGGAGATCACATGCTTGAGGGCGTAGGCGGTGTGGGACTTGACATCCTCGACCTCGTACACCCGGCTCCACGCGCCGTCACCGATGTGCTTGCGCACCCGGTAGCCGAACAGGGTTCCCTTCGCCATGCGGCGCTGCGACGCGGGGATGTTGTCGCTCATGCGCCCCCCCCAACTCCGATCTGAGGACAGACGGACAGACAGCGCCCGGCCTGAGCCGAGCCGCTTCCTTGCGGGGGGGCGCCGAGTGGCGCGGGATCCATACGGAGACGATCTGACATGGACGGAAACCGACAGGTAACCCTAGGGAACGGGTTACAGGCCGCCTGATTGCGGCCCAAAAGAAATGACTGAGCGACGAGGATACGCGAAACCGCGCCGTCGTTGCAGGGGATGGGGTGGAGATTGGGCAAATATCCCGCCCGGACGCGGTCCTTTCACGGACATTCCGTGTGGGAACGCGGGTTCTCGCTCGTCGGCGCGAAGCTTCGGAAAATCTTCTGCGTGCGAGAGGTTTGGCCAGCCGCTCAGGCTTCCGCGAAGTCGTCGCGCGCCGCGTAGCCGCCGCGCGCGAGGCGCGCGATCTGCCGAAGAATGTCGTTGAGCAGCGTCGACGCGCCGAAGCGGAAGAGGTGGGGGTGCAGCCAGTCGGGTCCGAGCGTCTCCTGGACCATCACGAGTTGTGCGATGGCGGCCTTCGCGCTGCGGATGCCGCCCGCCGGCTTCATGCCGATGCGCACGCCGGTCTCGCGGTAGGCATCGCGGATCGCCTCGAGCATGACGAGGACGACGGGCATGGTCGCCGCCGGGGTGACCTTGCCGGTCGAGGTCTTGATGAAGATCTCGCCGTCGGTGGCCGGTCCGACCGAGAGCGCCGCGCGGATCGCGAGGTCGCTCGCGTAGCGGACCGAGTCGAGGGTCTCGAGCTCGCCCGTCTCGAGGATGATCTTGAGGTGCGCCGGGCCGCAGGCCTCCTTGACACGCGCGATCTCGTCGGCGACCAGCGCGTACTCGCCCGCGAGGAACGCGCCGCGGCTGATGACCATGTCGATCTCGTCGGCGCCTGCCTCGACCGCGCGGCGGGTGTCGTCGAGCCGCACCGCGAGCGGGAACTGGCCGCTCGGGAAGCCGGTCGCGACCGAGGCGACCTTCACGCCCGAGCCTGCGAGGGCCTCGCGCGCCACGGCGACGAGGTTCGGGTAGACGCAGATCGCGGCCACGCTCGGGATCGGCGCGCGGCCTGCGGCGCGCAGGGCCGCGTCGAGGGCGGGGGCCGGCGAGATCGCCTTGCGGCAGAGCGCACGCACCTTCTCGGGGGAATCCTTGCCCTCGAGGGTGGTGAGGTCGGTCATCGAGATGGCGAGGCGCAGCGCGAAGTCCTTCGACGCGGCCTTGATCGAGCGCTTGCCGAAGCTGTCGGCCCGGCGCGCGGCCATGATGGCGTCGACCGGGCGCCGCAGCGGGAGCGGGATCGCGCGGAGGTCGGCGGGTCCGGGTTCGGAGGTCATCGCAGTGCGCACGGTTCAGCCGCCGCGGGCGGCGCGGAAGAGCGCCGGCAGGCTCGCGCCGCCGCGCAGGGCGAGCCGCGGGTTCGCGCCGCCGTCCATGCCGTAGATGAACAGCATCTCCGAGCGGTTGTCGATGATGTAGAGCGTCTCGTAGGGCTCTTCGTCGGGGCCTTGGCCGACCGAACTCGTGATCGCGATCACGCCGCCCTGGCCGATGAGCGCGGTGCCCGCGTCGGCCGACTGCTCGAACTTGCCGGCCTGCACGATCGCCAGCGCCGTGATGGCGAAGGCGGAGGTGGCGAGGATGGCCTTGGAAACCTGCATGTTTGGCTCAGTTCGAACGCGGCCGCACGATGTCGCCCATGTCGGCGCCCATGCTGCGGTAGCCGAGGCCCTTCACCTGCTTGGCGCGCGGGTCCCACTGCACCGCGATCATCTCCTGCGTCGACTCGTCGACGATGTAGAGCGCGTGGGTCTCGGTGCCTTCGATGCGGCCGGAAGCGGCGGTGTAGGTTCCGCGCGGACGCTGCTGGGCGCGCGCCGCGGCGGAGAGTTCGACCACCGCCAGGAATCCGAGCGCCACGACATTCGCCGCGACGAGCAGATGCATCGAGCCGAAGCGCGAGCGGGCGGAGGTGTTGGCTGGTTCGGTCGACATCGTGACGGGTTACGGACGCAGACTCGCGGTCGAACGCGCGGACGATCAGAGATCCTGATGCGAACGCTTCGACGGCATGAGCGAGATCGCCACGATGATGCCGAACAGCACGGCGCCGATCAGGTAGCCGATGATCGGGTTGGTGCTCGGCGTGAAGGTCGGGCTCGGCGGCGCCTCGTCCTGCGCGGCCGCGAACGCGGTGACGGCGAGGGGGGCAAGGATGGAGATCGTGCGGAACAGTCGCATGGCCGCAGGATACGGGAGCGGCGAAGGCTGTGCGAGGGGCATGACGGATTTACGCACGCGCCGGCACGGGCTCGAGCTCGACGCGGCCGTCGCGCGTCGCCGCGCGCGCGAAGGCGTGCAGCGGGTCGTGGTCGAAGGCGACGATCCAGCCTTCGTCCGAGGCACGCCCGAGAACGCGCCGCTTCGAGAGCATCGCTTCGTAGGCCATCATGTCGTAGCCGAGGCTCGCGGCCGGATGCGCGTGGTGGATGGTCGGGCACGCGTCGCCCGCGAAGAGGTAGCGCGCGGCGCCGGCGTCGGCGGTCGCGCCGTCGACGAGCACCGACTGGTGGCCCCAGGTGTGGCCCGCCGTCGGGAGCAGTGTGAAGCCCGCGAGCGGCGAGCATTCGCCGTCGTGGAGCTCGACTTGCGGTGCGATCGGGTCGAGATGCGTGCGCAGGTAGGTGCGCGTCATCGTGCTCTTGTTCGCGAGGGCGTCGTGCCATTCGGTGCGCTGCACATGGATGCGCGCGCGAGGGAAAGTGGGCACGGGGCCGCCGTCCGCGGCAAGCGTGAGGCCGCCCGCGTGGTCGAAGTGGAGGTGGGTGACGACCACATGCGCGATGTCCGCAGGGTCGACGCCCGCCTCGCGCAGCGCGTCGCTCGCGGTGCGGCGCTCGAGCGCGTACATCGCGCGCTCCTTGTCGGTCCACTTGTCGCCGCAGCCGGCCTCGACGAGCACGAGTCCGTCGCGTGCGGTCTCGACGAGCAGCGACCGCGTCGAGAGCGCGATGCGGTTGTCGGCATCGGGCGAGGTCCACTGCGACCACATCGTCTTCGGGATGAGGCCGAACATGCCGCCGCCATCGAGGCGGAACGCGCCGGTGCGGAGCGGAGTGACGCGGTGGGGGGCGGGGGGCATGGGGGAAGGCTAGCGCATCAGGTCGGTGGCGCTGACGCTGACGAAGGCGGAGCGCAGCGAAGCCTGAGCGGACGGTGCTGGAGGTCGCAGGATGTGCCGTGTGGCACTATCCCCCTGCGCAGCAGGGGGTAGTGGCGGCTTCGAACGCGCGCTTCGCATTCAGACTGCAGGCGTGAGCGCACGCTGCGCGTTCGAGTCCGCCATCACCAGAGGTGATGCCACACGGCACGTTTGGGGAAATTCTCGCCAACCCGCTCGCGCTTCGCTTCGCTCCGCGCTCGTGATGGCACTCCGCTGGTATTCCGCCAGAGGTCGCGGCCGCAGCCGCGACCGCTAAAGAAACGTCCTCACGATCTCGAACGCGATCAGCGCGATGATGATCCACTCGAGCAGTTCGCTGCGGTACTGCGACTGGCGGCTCTCGAGCCGCTCCGTCACCGAGCCGAGCGTCTCGAGCTTGCGCGCGATCGACTTCTCCCAGTCCTCGATGCGGAAGCGCCGGCCCGCCGCGCGCTGGACGCGTGCGAGCGACGCGTCGCCGAACAGCTTGAGCGCGTTCGTCACGCCGTCGAAGAGCGCGGCGCCCTCGAGCTCGAGCTCGGTCAGCTTGCGCAGGTTCGCGCGCAGGCGGAAGCGCGAGAAGAGGCTGCGGTCGTTCGCCATCGCCCACACCTGGTCGAGGCCGCGGTCGAGCTCGCTGTCGAGATGCTTGAGCTCGACGAGCTGCACATTCGCGAGTTCAAGCACCGCGAGCGTTGCTGCGGGCGACGCGTCCACCACGAACGCGGCGGCCCAGTCGACGAGCACGAGGTCGTGCTGTCCGTACGCAAGCGTGTTCGCGGTCGCGTCCGCGATTTCCTCGGCGGAAAGCGGCTGGTCCTCGAGCTGCACGAGCGCGGCGAGGTTTTCGGCGCCGAACGCGGCGACAGAGGGCGCAACGCCGCCCGTGCTCGCCGGGTCGACGACGAACACGATGTAGTCCTCGGGCACGCCGCGCAGTTCGGGGCGCGTCGCCGCGTCGCCGAGCGTCGCGAGCACTTCCTCGACGCACGCACGCGCGGCGGTCGCGAGCGCGGCGTTGTTCCAGAGCCCCGCCGCAAGCGTGCGCAGCTGCGCGGGCGATGCTTCGATCGGAATGCGGAACGACACGCTCACGGCACCGAAGTCGTAGAGCGTGACCTCGACCGCGGTCTCGGTACGCCACGCGCCGATCAAGCTCGGCGCATGCTCGATCACGATGGGCGCACGCTCGACCACGATGCGCAGCGGCTTCTGCGAGAAGTCCGCGTCTGCCGGCACGCGCCGGCTCTGCGGCAGCGCCTCGCGCGCGCTCGCGGGAAAGCGAGCAGCCGCGCGCGCGAGGTCGATCGCGAACGCGGCCTCGAACGCGAAGAACGCGCGGCATTCACCCGCGAGGTTGGCGATCGTGGCGTTCTGCATGGTTTCCCCGCCGCGCGGGCGCGGTTACTTGACCGTGACCTTGACCGAGCGCGTGTCGATCGCGGAGACATCCTTCTCCCACGGCCGCTTGAGCTCGAACACGATGATCGTCTCGCCCTTGCCGACGAGGTTGAAGCGCATTTCCTCGATCATCGGCCCACCGACGCGCGCATCGTCGTGCGCGCGTCGCGACGACTGGCCCTCGAGCTTCACGATCTTCTCGTCGAAGCGCGACGCGGTCCACGCGTAGCCGGTGCCCGCGCTGAACGGAAGCTCGGCGGTGTAGGTCGAGCCCTTCGGCGCCGTGAACTCGGCGACGGAGTCCTTCGACGGCTCGTGCGTGAGATACGGCTGGTTCGACGCGCAGGACGCGAGCGTTGCGGCGAGCAGGGCGACGGACAATGCGTTGCGCATGGAAATCTCGCAGTCTTGCCGCCGCGGCCCGTTACGAGAGCAGCGCGTCGGGGTCCTCGAGCAGCTTCACGACGGTGTTCAGGAACCGCGCGCCTTCCGCGCCGTCGACCACGCGGTGGTCGCACGAGAGCGAGAGCGGCAGCACGAGGCCCGCGTAGAACTTGCCGTCCTTCACGCAGACGCGCTCCTTGGCGCGGCCAGCGGCGAGGATCGCGACCTCGGGGTAGTTGATGACCGGCGTCGCGAACATGCCGCCGTAGCTGCCGACATTCGAGATCGTGAAGGTGCCGCCGAGCGAATCCTCGCGCGCGATCGTGCGGTCCTTGCACTTCGCGGCGAGCGTCTTCACGCTCTGCGACATCTGTACGGGCGCGAGCGCGCCGGCGTTCTTGATGACGGGCACCATGAGGCCTGCGTCGGTGTCGACCGCGCAGCCGAGGTTCACGGCGCTCTTCAGGATGATCTCGCCCTTCGCGTCGTCGACGACCGCGTTCAGGCTCGGGTGCTTCTTCAGCGCGCGGCAGATCGCGGTCATGATGAAGGGAAGCATCGAGAGCTTCTCACCGACGACCTTCGAGTATTCCTTGCGCTTCGCCTCGAGCGCGGTGACATCGGCCTCGTCGACCACGGTGAAGTGGACGGCGGTCTGCACGCTGCGCGAGAGCGCTTCGGCGATCTTGCGACGGACGCCGCGGAACGGCACGCGTTGCGCGACATCGTTCTGGTCGATGTAGACGGAGCCCGGCGCGATCGTGGCCGCGCGCGGCGCGAACCCGGCGACGCCGGCCGCACTCGGCTCGACCATCGTGGCGGTGCCACCCTCGGCGAACGCTGCGACATCGCTCGCGGTCACGCGGCCACCGCGGCCGGAGCCGGGGACCTTCTGGATGTCGACGCCGAACTTCTTCGCGAGCCCGCGCACGGCTGGGGTCGCCATCGCCTTGCCATCGCGCACGGCGACCGCGGCCTCGGGCGCGCGGCGCGCGAAGCGGTCGCTGACGGTGAGCGTGCCGGACATCGTGCCGACGACGGTGCCCTGATCCCCTTCCGCAGCGGGCGCGCCCGCCGCGATCTGGCTCGACATGCAGGCGTTCCCGTTCGAACTCGCGCTGGCGGCGCCGACCGCGACGGGCGCGGGGGCCGCGGCGGCCTTCGCGGCGCCGTAGCGCACGAGGACCGCGCCCACCTTGATGATGTCGCCGGGCTTGCCGCAGATCTCGGTCACGGTGCCCGCCCACGGCGACGGCACCTCAACGAGCGCCTTGTCGGTCTGCATCTCGGCGAGGGTCTGCGACTCCTTCACGGTGTCGCCCGCCTTCACCTTCCAGCTGATGAGCTCCGCCTCGGCGAGACCCTCGCCAAGGTCGGGAAGCAGGAAGTGGCTCTTGTCCGAGGGTTGCTTGACTCCGGCCATCGTGGATCCTCAAACGCGCCGAAAGGGCGCGAAGCGTGTTGTACCACAGCGGGTGGTTGCGGCAGGCGGGGAGGGTAGGCTGTGCGTTGCGGGGTTGCCATGCCTCGAAGGAGCTCCACATGAACGAAACAGCCGAGAACTCGGCCGACGCCGGAAGCGAGATCGACTGGACCCTGCCGTACGACGCGCGCCGGCCCGCCGTGTGCGGGTCGATGGCGGTGGCGACGAGCCAGCCGCTCGCAGCGCAGGCGGGGCTCGAGATCATGCGCCGCGGGGGCAACGCGGCCGATGCGGCGGTGGCGACCGCAGCGGCGATGGCGGTGCTCGAGCCGACGACGAACGGGATCGGCGGCGATGCGTTCGCGCTGGCGGTGTTCAACGGCGAGGTCGTCGGGCTCAACGCGTCGGGCCGTTCGCCCGCGCGGCAGCCGCGCAGCGCGTTCGACGGGAAGCGCGGCATGCCGGTGCGAGGCTGGGAGCCGGTCACGGTGCCGGGCGCCGTCGCGGGCTGGACCGCGATGTGGAAGCGCTTCGGGCGTCTGCCGTTCGCAGACCTGATGGAACCCGCGATCCGCTTCGCGCGCGACGGATATCTCGTGGCGCCGCGCACGGCCGATCTCTGGGCGCGCGCGTACCCCGCGCTTGCGCCGTTCGCCGAGTGGAAGCGCGTGTTTGCGCCGAACGGGCGCGCGCCGCGCGCGGCCGAGCGCATCGTGCTCGCCGACCACGCGCGCACGCTCGAGGAGATCGCGCGCACCGAGGGCGCGTCGTTCTACATGGGTTCGCTCGCGCGCCGCATCGCCGACGCAGCGCGCGCCGACGGCGCGTTGCTCGATGAACGCGATCTCGCCGCGCACAAGGCCGAGTGGGTCACGCCGCTCGAGTCGCCTTTCGGCGCGTCGACGATGTGCGCGATTCCGCCGAACGGCCAAGGCATCGCCGCGCAGATCGCGCGCGGAATCCTCGAGGTTTCGACGGCCAATCCGCGTTTCGCCGACCTTTCGCCCGATTGCGCCGACGCCGTGCATCTCGCGGCCGAGGCGATGAAGCTCGCGTTCCGCACCGTGCACCGCGAGGTCGGCGACCCGGCCGCGATGCGCGTCACCACCGCGTCGCTCCTCGACCGCGCGGCGCTTGCGAAGCTTGCGGCCGAGATCGATCCGACGCGCGCGCAGGACTTCAACCACGGCCCGCCGAAGACCGGCGGCACGATCCTCCTCTGCACGGCCGATGCGGACGGCAACATGGTGTCGCTCATCCAGTCGAACTACCAGGGATTCGGCTCGGGAATCGTGATTCCGGGCACCGGCATCGCGATGCACAACCGCGGCGCGTGCTTCACGCTCGAGAAGGGCCATGTGAACGAGTACGCGCCCGCGAAGCTTCCGTACCACACGATCATCCCGGGCCTGCTCGTCGCGCGCGACGCGGCGTCGGGCAAGGCGCGGCCACATGTTGCGTTCGGCTGCATGGGCGGCTACATGCAGCCGCAGGGGCAACTGCAGATCGCGTCGAGACTTGAGGATCACCGCGCGAACCCGCAGGCCGCGCTCGACGCGCCACGGTGGCAGGTGAGCGAGGGGCTCAAGCTCGATGTCGAGCCCGGTTTCCCCGCCGAGACGCTTGCCGAGCTGCGCCGCCGCGGCCACGAGGTGAAGGTCGCGGGCGAGAAGTCGATCGCTTTCGGCCGCGCCCAGTGCATTCGGCGCGTCGCGGACGGCTACATCGCGGCGAGCGACTGCCGAGGAGACGCGCAGGCGGTGGTGGCGTAAGCGTTACACTGCCGGTCCGAAACGGAGCCCCCCATGATCGTGAAGTCACTCGTCCTCGTCGTTCTCGCAGGCCTGCCGCTCCTCGCGACTCTTCAGAATGCGCCGTTGAACGAGACGAAGAAGGATGCGCCGCCGAAGCCGGCCGTGCCCCCGATCTCCGCGAGCAGCAACTTCACGCACGATGGCAAGCCGCTCCAGCTCGGCGAGAAGGTCGAGCTCTTCAACGGCAAGGACACGACCGGCTGGAAGGCGTTCGTGCCCGATCTGACGAATGACAAGAAGGACCCGATGTCGGTGTGGAGCGTGAAGGACGGCGTGCTCCAGTGCGCGGGCCGGCCGATCGGCTACATCCAGACCGAGGCGCTCTACGACAACTATGTGCTCGAGCTCGAGTGGCGCTTCGACCCCGCGAAGGGCCCGGGCAACTCGGGTGTCCTCCTGCGCACGATCGGCGAAGACACGGTGTGGCCGAAGTCGATGGAAGCGCAGCTTCACTCGAAGAACGCAGGCGATTTCTGGAACATCGGCGAGTACATCGCGACGGTCGATTCGTCGCGTACCAATGGGCGCCACACCAAGAAGCGCCACGACACCAACGAGAAGCCGCTCGGCGAGTGGAACAAGTACCGCATCGTCGTGAACGGCGGCACGATCGAGCTCTGGGTGAACGGCCTCCTGCAGAACATCGCGACCGGTGTCGAAGTAAACAAGGGCCGCATCGCGCTGCAGAGCGAGGGCGCGTACATCGAGTTCAGGAACATCGCGCTGCGGCCGATCGTGAACTGAGCGGGCTTGAGCGTGCGCCGCTGCTGCGGCTCCCTTGGGTGGTCAGGCCTTCGAGTCAATCCAGGGCCTGCGTGGACTGCGCCGCGTGATCGAGACGCTATCTTCGCCCCGTGACTTCGAACGAACCCCACGGCAACCCCGAACTCCACGGTAACCCCGAACTCCACGGTAACCCCGACCCCCGCGGCATCGGCACGCGCCTCGCGCACACCGCGCGTGATCCGGCCGCGAACCGCGGGTTCGTCAACACGCCGATCCACCGCGGCTCGACCGTCCTCTTCAAGACGCTTGACGAACTTGAAGCGGCGATG
>JBKCZS010000027.1:0-7598 GCA_046337925.1 bacterium
CGACGAGAAGGGCGACGCGCAGGGCGCCGTGGCGAACGCCATGTCGCCGCAGCGGGCGATCCAGGTCGAGGAAGCGCGTCGACGGTTCCTGCCGAGTCCGGCGAAGGTCGACTTCCCCGACCGCGAGAAGCCGGCCGAGCGCCCGTCTGCGAATCCCGAGGCGATGCGCAAGCAACTTGCGGCGATGCAGCTCGCGGGCGTCGATGCGGACCTGATCCGCGGGATGCGCGAGCGCCTCGACACGCTCGTGAACCGGATGATGGTGAGCCCCGACCAGTCGACGCTCGAGCAGATCCAGGCGGCGCTCGAGGCGCTGGCGAACGAGATCCGCGCGCTTCGCTGAACTTCGCCGCGTGACCGCCAAAGGCCGCCGCCGCAAGCGGCAAATCGATCACGCAGGGCATCCCAGGCACGCCTCGGATTCACTCCGAGGCGTGACCGCCAAAGGCCGCCGCCGCAAGCGGCGGCCGCTCAAGACAACGGATTGCGGAAGTGCTCGTTCTGGATCGGCACGATCACCTCGAGCACATGCTGGAGGACCTCGGCGGGCGAGCCCATCGCGTTCACTTCGTGCACGATCTCGCTCGGGTAGCACGCGAGCACCGGCCGCGTCTCGCGCTCGTAGACCTCGAACCGCTTGCGGATCACCTTCTCGTCGGCGTCGTCGATGCGGTTCTCCTTGAGCGCGCGGCGGCGCATGCGCGTCACCATCGCCTCGATGTCGGGGCACACGAGGTGCAGCACGGCGAGCACCTCGAGATGCTTCTCGAGCGCCTTCGCCTGCGTGACATTGCGCGGAATGCCGTCGAGCACCAGCAGGTCGACATTCGGCTTGTAGATCGAGAGCACCGTCTGGGCCTGCATGTTCTGGCGCCACATCTCGATCGTGAGCTCGTCGGGAACGAGCTCGCCGCGCGACGAGTAGGCCATGAACTTCTTGCCGAGGTCCGACGACATGTCGAGCGACCGGAAGACATCGCCGCAGGCGAGGTGGAAGAAGCCCGGCACCTTGCCGAGGATCTTGCCCTGCGTGCCCTTGCCGGCGCCGGGAGCGCCGAAAAGGAGGACGGTCTTGAATCGCCGCGTGTGAGGTGCCGTGTCTGACATTGGACTCTCCCGAATCCGCCACTGCCGATGGCGGGAGCGGAGCGTAGAACGGGCATCGGCAGTCGGGGGCGGCGGCAGAAGCGAAATGGCCAAAAACCCGCCGCACGCGGACCACCGTTCGGGATTCGGCGACGACCGAGAAGGTCCGCGGCAGGTTCTGCGCGGTCGGTACACTCGTGGCATGGAGTTTCCTGCGAAGCGGTGGATTCGCCCCGAGCCCCGGGCCGGCGGGGAGGGGCTGCTCGATCGGCTCTTCCAAGGCCGCGGGCTCAAGTCGCTCGACGAGCGCGAGGCGTTCTGCCGCCCGAACCTGAAGCAGCTGCAGGACCCCGAGGCGATGCACGACATGCGCGAGGCGGCCGACGCCGTGTGCGAGGCGCTGCGCGCCGGCAAGCGCCTCGCCATCTACGGCGACTACGACGTGGACGGCATCATGGCGACCGCGATCCTGTGGCACATGCTGCGGGCGATCGCGCCAAATGCGCCGGTCCGCACCTATGTGCCGCACCGCATCGAGGAGGGCTACGGCCTCAACCGCGAGGCGCTCGACGCGCTGCGTGGCGAGGGCATCCAGACGGTCGTCACGGTCGACTGCGGCGTCTCGGCGATCCGCGAGGCGAAGCACGCGCGCGAGATCGGGCTCGAGCTCGTCATCACCGACCACCACGAGCTGCATCCGTCGCACGAGGTGCCCGTCGCGCGCGCGGTCGTCCATCCGCGGCTGCCGGGCGATCAGCGCTTCGGCGAGCTCTGCGGCGCGGGCGTCGCGTGGAAGCTTGCGTGGATGATCGCGGAGCGCTGGTGCGGCTCGGAGCGCCTGCCGAAGGTGCTGCAGGACCGCCTGCTCACGCTGTTGCCGCTCGCGGCGATCGGCACGGTCGCCGATGTGGTGCCGCTTCTCGGTGAGAACCGAGTGATCGTGGCGCGCGGATTGACGCTCGCGCGTTCGACGGGCGTCGCGGGGCTCGATGCGTTGCTCGAGGCCGCGCGCGTCGCCGATGTGGTCGATGCCGAGCAGGTCGCGTTCCGCGTGGCGCCGCGCTTGAACGCGTGCGGACGCATGGGGCACCCCGAGGAGGCGGTCGAACTGCTCACGACCGCCGATCGCCGGCGCGCCGAGGAGATCGTCTCGAAGCTCGAGGACCTCAACGCCGACCGCAAGAAGGAGGAGAACCGCATCTTCGAGGCCGCGCTTGCGCAGCTCCAGGCCGGGCTCGGCGCGCAGGAGCGCCCGCGCGGCATCGTGCTGTGCGACGAATCGTGGAACCTCGGCGTCGTCGGGATCGTGTGCTCGAGGCTGGTCGACCTGTACGCGTGCCCGGTGATCCTCTTCACGAGGAACAAGGATGTCTACAAGGGCTCGGGCCGCAGCGTCGACGGGGTCGAACTGCACAAGGTGCTCGCGGCGTGCAAGGAGCATCTGTTGAACTTCGGCGGCCACGCGATGGCTGCGGGCGTGACCGCATCGGGGCCGGACGCGATCGCGCGCTTCAAGGAGGCGTTCGCGCGCGAGGTCGACGCGCTGCTGCCGCCGGCGGGCGAGCAGCGGCCGCCGCTTGCGATCGACTCGGTGTGCGAGCTCGGCGAACTCGACATCGCGACGGTGCAGGAGATCGACCAGCTCGCACCGTTCGGGCGCGAGAACCGCAAGCCGGCGCTGCTCGTCGAGGGCGCGGAGCTCACGCAGGTGCGGCCGTTCGGCAAGGCGGGCGCGGTGCGGCACCTCGAGCTCGCGGTGCGCAAGCCGTGGCGCGGACAGCAGCGGTTCCTGCGCATCCAGTGGTGGGACGGCGCGAAGCACGCGGCGTCGCTCGAGAAGGGGATGAGGCTCGACCTCGTGATCGAGGCGGGCCTCGACCGGTTTCGCGGCGGCGTCGAGCCGAACGCGCGGCTCCTCGATCTCAGGATCGCGGCGGTGGAGGCGCGGCGATGAGCGCTGTGCTCGCCAGGCGTGCGACCGAGCCCGTGCGCGCGTATCTCGCGTGCGCGCGGCTCGCGTGGATCGATGATGTCGACGGGTTTGCCGCGCGTTTCACCGCAGGCGCCGCGATCGAGCGCGCCGCGGGCGACGCGATGCTCCCGTTCAGGCGCGCGGTGGTGCGCGCGTTGCTCTCGGAAGTGCGCGAGGCGCGCAAGGCGACCGGCGCGTGCAGCGGCTGCGACTGCAAGCAGCCGTGCGAGACGCCGCTCGATCCGCAGGCGTTCGAGGCATTCGAGCGCGCGTGGGCACAGGCGGTGCTCGCGGAGGCGTCGGCGCGCGCGGCACGCGCATCGGAAGCCGCCGGCGACGCCGACGCGTGGGAGATCTACCGCCGCGCCGCGCTCGAAGGCGCGGAGACCGCAGCACTCGCGCGTGAACGCGGCATCACGACCGCCGACGCCCGCACGCGCGCCGCACGCGCGGCGGCACGCTTCGACGCCGCCCTGCGCGAGACGCTCGCCGAAGAGGGCGTCGCCGCCGAAGACGCCGACGACGAACTCGCGTGGCTCATGGAAGCGGCGATGCGGTGAGGGTTTTCTTCGGGCTGCCGTCGATGACGCGGAGCATGCCGTCCGCGCACGCGAGCCAGAGCCGACCGTGCGCGTCGAACGCGAGATCGTTGCATTCGCCGCGCCAGGCCGTGAGGATCTCGATCCCGCGCTCGATGTGCCAGATGCGCACGGTGTTGTCGGCGCTTGCGGACGCAAGCCGCGAGCAGTCGGGCGACCACGCGAGCGAGTGGACGAGGCGGCGGTGATTGGGAAAGAGCGAGATCGTCGAGAGCGACACGGAGTCAAGCAGCGCGACCTCGCCATCGGCCTGCATGGTTCCGAGCGCGATCACGCGCCGATCGGGCGACAGCGTGGCGGCGACGGGGATCTCGTTCAAGAGCGAAGGATCCGATTCCTTTCCGGTCTTGAGATCGACAAGCGTCGTCGTGCCGGGCCAACTCTTCGGAAGGAGCAGGCGGCCATGAACGCCAGTCTCGACCGCGACGCCTGAGTGCGCGTGCATGCTGTGCTGCGACCATCGTCGCGTACCGGTCTCGGCTTCGATCGCGACATGCGTCCCATCGACGAGGCGCACCACGGTCAGCCGTCCCTCGTCGACCGAGCCGATGCGCTCGACCTGCGCTGTGGTCGTGACGCTGCGGATCTCGCGGTTGTCCGCGTCGAGCCACGCGAGGCCGGTAGCGAGTCCGACAACGAGTGCGCCGTCCGGTGCCTCGTGCACCGCGGTCGCCCGCGCATCGAGCGCGATGCGCCACGCGGAAGAGACTTCGATCTCGAAGAGTCCGCCGCCTTCGGTCACCGCCGTAGTGCGGCGCCCGCACGAGACGCTGCGGACGGGCGTTCCGTCGAGCGCGATCGCGCGGATCTCGGCCTGCGCGTCGCTCTGGAACACGCTCATGTTCGCATTGAACGAGCCGGCCGCGAAACTCTCGCCATCGGGCGCCGACGCGAGCGACCACACCTGGCTGTGCGCGCCATGGACGACGGCGACGCGCTTGCCCGTCGACGCATCGAGCCTTTCGATCGATTCGTCGAGGAAACCGACGAGGAGCGTACGGTCATCGCTCGCGAGCGCGAGCGCGCGCGGCCCGCGAACGCCGAAGCGCTCGCGCCACAGATCGTTTCCGGTCGCGACATCAAGCATGGCGGCGAAGCCTCCGCCACACACCGCGAGCCGGTCACCATCCCGGGTGAACTGCATCGCGCGGATTTCCGCCCGATTCACGCTCTGGTCGATCCGCCATCTGGTGCGGCCGGTCGAGGTCTCGAGAACGACGATGGCGCCCATCGCGTCGCCCGCGGCGAGAAGCGCGCTGTCGGCGGATGAAGCGATCGCCCTGATCTCGCCCTGAAACGCTGGATCGATCGCGAAGCTCCGCGTCGAGGCGAGCGAGTCGGCGTCGATCTCCTCGAGCACTGCGCCCGCGCCGAGGAACGCGCGCCGCTGCGCGCCATCGGTCGCGATGGATCCAAGGGCCGTCAGCGCGCGCTTGCCGAGAACGCCGCCCTTCGGGTCGAGGCGGAGCAGCATCGCATCGTAGTTGACGGCGATCGAGCCTCCGCCTGCGAGCGGACGATGGCGCCAGGCGACGAAGTCCTTCGATTGTTCGGCGCGCCAGCGGGCCTCGAGCGTCGCCGCGTCGATCGCAGCGAGTTCCGCCGTTGCCGCGACGAAGAGCGTCGAGCCGTCGAGCGAGTAGGCGAGGTCGTAGATCTGGTTGCGGCGTCCGCGCGGATCCGGGTTTTCTTCGAAGGCCTGCCGTCCGAACGCGAGGCGCCTGTTCGCGGGATCCGAGCGGTGCGCCAACGCGTTCCACTCCCAGCCGCGGTGCTCGGGAGGGGCAGCCTCGAGCATCGCCCATGCGGAGCTGCCGTCGCCTTGGTCGAGAAGCCCGCTCGCCGCGCCGATCGAGGCGACGTACGAGGACCACTCCGCGCGTTCGTTGGCCGACCGCGTCCGTGCGAGCGAGATCGAGACGGCGATGAGCGCGGCCGTCACGACCGCCGCGAATCCGGCGGTGATCGCAATGGCACGGCGGTACCTGCGTGCAGCGCGCGTCAGCGTGTCGAGCGGCGAGCCTGCGCGCGCTCGCAGCGGCAGGCCGTCGAGAAGGTTGCGGAGTTCATCCGCGAATTGCGCCGCGCCTTGGTAGCGGTTCGCAGGGTCTGGCGCGAGCGCCACTCGCAGCACCGCGTCGGTCGCGGAGGGGAGCTTCGCTGCCGCGTCTTCGCCGAGTTTCGCAGCAACAAGCGGCGCGATCGGTGTGAGATTGCCTTGCAGCAGGCGCTCAAGATGCGCGGCCAGCGAGGACTCGGACGCGTCGAACGGCGGACGCCCAGCGAGCAGGTCGTAGAGCAGCGCGCCAAGACCCCACACATCGCTGCGCGTGTCGGTGTCGCGTCCGCGCGCCTGCTCAGGGCTCATGTAGGCGAGCGTGCCCATCGGTCCTTCGGTCGCCGCGGTGACGGTCGAGTCGGAGACCGCGGCGATTCCGAAGTCGATCACCTTCGGCACACCGTCGGGTCCGACCAACACATTGCCCGGCTTGAGATCGCGGTGGATGACGCCGGCGCGATGCGCGTGCTCCACTGCTTCGGCGATCGACGCGACGAGCAGGATGCGCTCGCGGACGCCGAGCTTTCGCTCGTCGGCGAAGCGCGTGACGGGCTGGGCATGGGGCACGAGTTCCATGACGAGATAGGGGAACTCCTGCGCTATCGGCCCGGCCTCGGGTGCTGACACGCGGTGGACGCCCGCGGAGAACACGCGCGCGATGTTTGGGTGCTCCAGCCGCGCCAGCGCCTCTGCCTCGACGCGGAGGCGGCGTTGCGCCGAAGGGCTGAGCCGCTCGGGTCGCACGAGTTTCAGCGCGACCTTGCGCCGCGGAAAGTCTTCGGTGGCGGCGTACACCATGCTCATGCCGCCGAGTCCGATCAGGCGTTCGACGGTGCAGCCGCCGATGGTCGCACCGATCACGCTTGAGACGATCGGCTGCGCGAACCACTCCGTCTCCGGCGCGGCCGCACCGTGGTACTTGAGAAGCGACTCGACCTCGTCGGCGAGCGCCGCATCCTCGGCGCGCAGTCGGGCGAGCATCGCCGCGCGCGCGAGCGTCGGCGTAACGATCGCCTCTGCGAAAGCCTCTTGGATTCGCGCGCGGCGGGAAGCGGATGGATCGGCTTGCTCGCTCATCGAGGGTCTCATGCGCGATTGCGCCGCGGATCCGTCACGGAAGCAGTGTGGTGCCGGCGTTACTCCGAGCGATCGAGCTCGCGGCGAAGCCACGCGCGGGCGAAGGCCCAGTCCTTCTCGACCGTCGACTCGCTGACGCCGAGGATGCGCGCGGTCTCCGCGGTCGGGAACCCGAGCATGTATCGAAGCCGCGCGACTTCCGCCGCGCGCGGGTACTCGCGCGCGAGCGCATCGCGCGCCGCGGGCAAGCCGATTTCGGCGGCCGTGCGCGCGGTTTCAGTCTTCGCAAGCTCGCCCGCGACGAAGGTCAGCGGAACGGGCTGCTTTCCGCCGCCGCGCTTCAGCGTCTGCCGTGCGCGCGCGAGGTCGACGAGCACCTGCTCGCAGGCCTGCGAGACGGCGCCGAAAAAGTGCCGCCGGCTGTCCCACGCGCGGGGCGGGTTTCGTCCGATACGCAGGAAAATCTCGTTGACAAGCACGGTCGGATGAAGGTCGCCGTCCTCGGCCAAGACGCCGCGCTCGCGCGCCACCGCGCTCGCCGTGATCGACCGCACTTCGGCGTAAACCTCTGTCCAGGCACGCTCTGCAGCAACGGCGTCGCCGGCAAGCGCGGAGTTGAGAAGCGTGGTGAGCGGGGCCGACATGCGGGGCAGCATATCGAAGCCGACAAATTGGCATTCGATCTTCGAGCGAGGGTTTACGGAATCGCGCGACGGCGACGCATGGGGCTTCCGTTGGCGCGCATGTCGTGAAGGCCGGATGGCCCGAAGGCGCGCCGCGTTCAGTTGAGGAGAATTCGATGCGC
>JBKCZS010000028.1:0-57789 GCA_046337925.1 bacterium
ACCGGCATCGACGCCGTCTCCGCCTCGGGCATCGCGCCGCCGAAGTACTTCTCGATCATCGAGCTCGTGCGGCTCGCGCAGTTCGCGAAGGTGTTCACGAGCTGCGCGGTGTAGATCTCGTGGAAGTGCTTGTCGCTGAAGTCCGCGTCCTGCGTGCCGAGCGGGCCCTGCGTCGTCATGTACCAGCGCCACGCGTCGACGCCGTACTTCGTGAAGAAGGTCTCGATCGTGGGAAGATCCACGAAGTTTCCGAGCGACTTCGACATCTTCTGGCCGTTGCGGATCCAGAACGAGTGCGCGTACACGCACTTCGGCATCGGAAGCCCGAGCGCCATCAGCATCGCGGGCCAGATCACCGCGTGGAACCAGAGGATCTCCTTGCCGATCACGTGGTACTCGGGCGGCCAGAACTTCGCGCGGTCCTTCGCAAGCGCGCCCTTGTCGTCGCCAAGCCCGAGCGCCGTCGCGTAGTTGAAGAGCGCGTCGATCCACACATAGATGACATGCTCGGGCGCATTCGGCATGGGAATGCCCCAGGTGAAGTTCGTGCGCGTGACGGGCACATCCTGCAGCCCATCGCGCAGGCGGCCGAGCACTTCGTTGAATCGCCCGGCAGGACGCACGAAGCCCGGGTTCGCCGCGAAGAACGCCTCGAGCTTCGACTGGTACGCGCTGAGCCGGAAGTAGTAGTTCTTCTCGGTCGCACGCACGAGCGGCTTGCCCGAGATCGGGCTCTTGTAGTCGAGCTCCTTCGCGCGCAGCTCGGTGATGTACTCCTCCTGGCCCTCGTCGTACCAGCCGTTGAACTCGCCGAGGTAGATGTCGCCCGACGCGAGGAGGCGCGTCACGAACGCCTGCACCTGCGACTCGTGGCGCGGCTCGGTCGTGCGGATGAAGTCGTCATTCGACAGGTTGAACGGCCCGAGCAGCTTGCGGAACTCGGCGGAGTTCTCGTCGGCGAGCGCCTGCGGCGTCATGCCGCGGTCCTTCGCGCTCTTCTCGACCTTCTGGCCGTGCTCGTCGGTGCCCGTCAGGAAGAACACATCGCGGCCGTCGAGCCGCATCGCGCGCGCCCAGACATCGCAGAGCGTCGTCGTGTACGCGCTCCCGATGTGGGGGCGGTCGTTCACGTAGTAGATGGGGGTCGTGATGTAGGCCGGACGGGCGGACGATTCGGACGAGGCGGACATGTCGAGGATCGTACAGAACTGCGGACAAACTCCGTCGGGAGGCGGGGCGGCGCGTAGGATGCAGTGGTGAACGGCGACGCAGACCCCGACAAGCGTGAGAGCGCGGCTGATCCTGCGAGGGATCAGGCGGCGGCCGCGCCTTCCAACGCGTCGACCAGCGCGTTGACCAACGATTCGCAGGACGAGGCCGGGCGCCGTTCAAGCGACACGAGCGTGCCCGCCATCGTGGCGACCGTCGCGCTCGTCGTGTTCTCGATCTTCATCGGCGTCTACGGACCACGCCTCGGCAACCGCCAGCAGGTGCCGGGCGGCACGACGCTCGTCGAGCTTGCGAGCGCGCTGAGCGCGCGGCACTCGGCCGAAGCGCTCGGGACCATCGAGCTTCTGCGCGACGAGCCCGCCAACCCCGAGACGATCCGCCGAGAAGCAAGCACACTGCTTGGCCGGCGCATCGAGCTGCCATCCCTGTCGAATCGCAGCCTCACCTGGCTTCGACTGACGCGTGTGCGCGTTCCGGGGGCTGCAGGGGTGCAGGTGCTTCTCCGCACCGGCCCGCGGTTCAATGCGGAGTTCGCGAGCCTGTTCATCCTGCGCGACGAGGATCGATTCACGGTCTTCGACGCCTACGGCCGCCCGCGGGCGCTGCCGGAGGGGGAAATGTTCTCGGTCGGCGTGTCGGGAGAATCGTCCGGTTCGGTGGTGCACATCTTCCGCAGCGGCGATCTGGTCTACGGCGCCGAGGCGACCGATCGAGAGGTGGCGGACGAACTGATCGCAGCCCTCCAGTCGATCGCGGCGGGTTTGCAGCAGGAATCCGACGGCTCGATCGCGGAACCCGAACCCGCGCGCTGAGCGGAGCGTTCAGGGGTTTCAGGCGGGAAAATCTTGCCTTTCCCGTCGGCATGCCGATACTTGAACCGAGTCCGTCCATTGGCGGCAGAGCCTCCCTGTCCCTTCTGCAACCAAGCCGATCATGCAATCCATCGCAGCCTCGAACCGTCCTCAATCGCTTCTGCTCGCCGGCATCGCCTCGCTGACGCTCGCCGTCGCGCAGGCGGGCTTCGCGCAGACGCAGATCCAGCCGAACCGCATCACGCCGAGCGGTCCCGCGGGCCGGCCAGCGGGACCGAACGCTCCGTCGACGGCGGCGGGTCGCGGCCAGTCGTTCGGCGACGGCAACGCGATGGGTGGACAGACCTTTCAGTGGTCGCGTACGAGCGGCGCCGGCAGGGCGATGGGGTCGGGCAACCTTCTCGATTCGAACACGCAGGTCGGTGCGGGACGCGCGAACAACCAGTCGACGCCTGTCGACTACAACTCGCGCAATCTGCTGGTGACCGGCAACGTCGCGGGTGGACGCGGTTTCCGCGGCTCCGTTGGCTACACCGCCGACACAGACTTCCGCGGAACGACGGGATCCGACGCCACATTCAAGTTCGAGGCCGACAGCGCCTACTCGAACGTCGCGTTCAACAGTTCGTCGCTTTCGCGCGACCGCTTCCTCGTCGCGCAGGGGCTCGGCGCCTTCGAGTACCGTCGTGAATCGACGCCGATCGGCGTCGACGCGCAGCGCTCGGCGATGGATCAGCCCGACAGCCGGATGCGGCTCGACCGCGCGAACACCGCGATGGCGCTCGGTCGCCTCAACTACGAAGTGGGCGAGGACCGCACGGTTGCCACGGGCACGGGCGCGGCCGGAGAGCCGATTCGCTACATCGTGTCGCCGTTGCGCGGCCTGCAGACGGAACGCCTGACCGACCCGGTCGTGCGCTCGGGGCTCAGCCTCTACGAGCAGGCGCGCGCCCGCCAGGAGATCGCGGAAGGGCTCGCGAAGCCCGAGGACTTCCTGCCGCGCGCCCGTGCGATCGAGCGCGGCATGATGGACACGCAGGTGAGGCCCACCGACGTGGGTGAGCTTTCGCGCGTGCAGACGCAGGTGTTCTCGCAGGGCTATCTCGACATTCTCAAGAGCGTGGATTCGGCCGCGGCAAAGACCACCGGCGACGAGTCCGCGACGCTCGACCGCGTGAAGCGCGATCTCGACGAGATGGCGAAGCCGCGAGTTCCGGGAGCGATCGACCTCAAGAAGCTCGAGGAAGACCGCGAGCGCCGCGAACAGGAAGCCGCGACGAAGCAGCCGACTCCCGCGGAACAGACCGGCACCGCGCCTACGGAACAGCCCGCGGAAACGGGCGCAGGCGGCGTGAAGGCGACGGACCGCGAGGTCGAGCGCGAGGAAGACCGAGAGAAGATCCGCGGCAAGCTGATGACGGTCGACGAGATGGCGGAGGTCTTGCGCCACGGCAAGACCTTGAGCACGCTCAGCCGCGAGGACAAGCGGCGCGTCGACGAACTCGTGCGCCTCGGCGAGGCGGCGTTGAAGGCGGGCAACTACTTCGCCGCAGAGCGGCGCTTCCTCCAGGCGCAGGACTATCGCAGCGGCGATCCGCTGATCGAGGTCGGCATGGCGCACGCGCAGCTCGGCGCCGGGCTCTACCTCTCGGCGTCGCTGTCGCTTCGCAACCTCTTCAAGACGCATCCCGAGCTGATCGACACGAAGTACGACCGCGCGCTGCTGCCGGCGCCCGATCGTCTGGATTCCGCGCTCAAGCTCATCCGCGAGCGCGTCGGTGCCGGCGAGGACCGTCCGAACTACGGCTTCCTGCTCGCCTACATCGGTCACCAGACCGGCGACAAGGCGCTTGTCGAGGAGGGCCTCGGGTTCGTCAAGGGGAACGAGTCGCTCGACACCTACGGCGCGCTCCTGCGGGGCATCTGGCTTGGCGGCAAGTAACGCGGCGGCGCGCGCGGATTCGCTCTTCCACAGCACCTTCGGCGCGCGGTCGTCGCACTTCGGCTCGGCGAGCGGCCGTGTCAATCTGATCGGCGATCACATCGACTATGCGGGCGGAACGGTGCTGCCGATGGCGATCGACGCGCGCACGCATGTCGCCGCCGCGCGTGCAGCGCACGACATCGCGGTTTCCGAGTGGACCGAAGACGATGCGTGGCAGCGCTACGCGTTCGGAGTTCTCGCGGAGCTCCGCGAGCGTGGGCTCGACATTCCGCCGCTCGCGATCGCGGTCGCGAGCGATGTGCCGGTCGGCGCGGGCCTCTCGTCGAGCGCGGCCCTCGAGGTCGCGGTGGCGCGCGCGGCGCTCTCAGTCGCCGGCGCCGAGATTTCGCTGCGCGAAATTGCGCTTGCATGCCAGCGCGCCGAGCACCTCCATGCCGGTGTGCCGTGCGGCATCATGGACCAGTGGTGCGTGGCCCACGCAGCGCCCCGCGAGGCAATCGCGCTCGACTGTGCGGCGCTCGTGTCGCGCACGGTCGCGTTGCCGCCTGCGCTCCGCATCGAGATCGTCGACTCGGGTGTGCGGCACGCGCTGCGAGATGGCGGCTACGCGGCGCGGCGTGCGGATGTCGACGCGGCGGCGGAGGCGCTCGGCGTCGCGCATCTCGCGCGGCTTTCACGCGAGCGCTGGCGCGAGATCGACGCGCTGCCCGAGCGCATGGCGCGTCGCGCACGGCATGTCGTCACCGAGCACGCGCGGGTCGACGCCGCGATCGAGGCGCTTTCACGCGACGATCTCGCGCGTTTCGGCGCATTGCTCTCCGAGAGCCATGCATCCTTGCGCGACGACTTCGATGTGTCGGTGCCGGAGCTCGACGCACTCGTCGACGACGCGATGTCCCGCGGCGCACTCGGCGCACGCATGACCGGCGGCGGCTTCGGCGGCTGCGCCCTCATCGCGTGGTAAAAAGGCGAGAGAACGACGAAGCGCCCCTCTTCCACCAGAGGGAGCGCCCGCCGGCGCGACCGCCTAAACGACGCGGCGACCGCTCAAACGACGCGGCGACCGCTCAGATATGCCCATGCAGGATGTGCTCGAGCATCTCCTGCCGCCCGCTTTCGACGGGCCACGAGGTCTGGTAGAGCGCGACCTTCTCGAGTTCCTCGAGCGAGGCAGCGCCGTCCTCGATGCGGCGACCGAGCTCGGAGTTCCAGCTCGCGTAGCGCTCCGCGACGAAGCGCGCGATGCGGCCATCGGCGCGGATCGCGGCGGCGGCCTTGAGTCCGCGCGCGAACGCATCCATGCCCGCGACATGCGCGTGGAAGAGATCGACGGGCTCGAAGCTCTCGCGGCGGCGCTTCGCATCGAAGTTCAGGCCGCCGGTGGTGAAGCCTCCGGCCGCGAGGATCTCGAGCATCATCTTCGTCGTGAGCCGCGGATCGGTCGGGAACTCGTCGGTATCCCAGCCGCAGTGATCGGTGCCGGAGTTCGCGTCGACCGAGCCGAGCACGCCGGCCGCGCGGCAGACGGCGAGCTCGTGCTCGACGGTGTGCCCCGCGAGCGTCGCGTGGTTCGTCTCGATGTTGAGCTTGAAGTAGGGAAGCAGCCCGAACTCTCGCAGGAACGCGAGGCACGCGGCGGCGTCGGAGTCGTACTGGTGCACGCTCGGCTCGCGCGGCTTCGGCTCGATGTAGAACTGCCCCTTGAAGCCGATCGCCTTCTTGTAGTCGACCACCATGTGGAGGAAGTGCGCGAGATGCTCGCGCTCGCGCTTGAGATCGGTGTTGAGGAGCGTGGCGTAGCCCTCGCGTCCACCCCAGAAGACATAGCCCTCGCCGCCAAGGCGATGCGTGACCTCGAGCGCCTTCTTCACCTGCGCGGCGGCGTGCGCGAAGACCTCGATGCGCGGGCTCGTCGCGGCACCCGATACATAGCGCGGATGCGCGAAGAGGCACGCGGTGCCCCAGAGGAGCTTCTTGCCGCTCGCCTGCTGCAGCGCCTCGAAGTGGCGCACGACCTCGTCGAGATCGGCGTTCGACTCGGCGAGCGTCGCTCGCTCGGGCGCGATGTCGCGGTCATGGAAGCAGTAGAAGTCGATGCGGCACTTGCGAAGGAACTCGAAGAACGCATCGGCGCGGCGGCGGCAGTTGTCGAGGCCGTCGGTGCCGTCGTCCCACGGCATGCGCGCGGTCGCGGCGCCGAACGGATCGGCGAGGCCGTTGCGCATCGTGTGCCAGTAGCAGGCCGCGAAGCGCAGTTGGTCGCGCTGGGTCTTTCCCTCGACGACCTCGTCGGGACGGTAGTGGCGGAAGCCGAGCGGAGCGGTCGAGTCGCGGTCGACGAACGGAACGGTCTCGATGTCGGGGAAAGCGTCCTGTGCCATGCGCGGAGCGTAACGCAGGGCGCGCGATGGCGAAACGAAGCCGCCCGTCCGGAAGGAGATTCGGACGGGCGGCTGGGTTGAACTTGGGGTCGTCGTTTCGCGCGGGAGTCGCTTCGCGTCGCACCCGCCAGAGGGAGCGCCTGCAGGCGCGACCGCTCAAACTCCTGTCACGAAACCATGTCGGTGTCGGTCTCGATGATGAGCGAATCCCAGGCGTCGAAGCACGCGTTGAAGTCGAGGGTCATGGTGTTGTAGAGGTCGCCCTGGACTGCGAGTCCCGAGCGGCGGATCGCGTTACCCCAGATCGCGGTGACGCCCCACACGCCTCCGCCGGCGATGTAGGACACATTGCGGCCGCTGAACGAGCCCGAGGTGCCGGGATTCGGCATCGTCTGGTCGAAGGCGATCGACTGCTGTCCGCCACCGAGGACGATTCGCTTGAGGCCGTTGTTCGAGGCGTTGGTGTGGACGATCTCGAAGCGGGTCCGGTCGGCGCCGAGGATCGTGGCGCGGATGAAGTAGGTGCTGCCGTTGGCCTGCGCGGTGGCGGCGCCGGTCACGACGAAGAGCGGAGTCTCGGTCGTCCCGTCGCACATGGTGACCTTCACCGGCAGGCTGGGGAACTGCGCCACCAGCGTGTTCTGCGTGACCGAGTTCACGACGCGGATGACGCCGCCAGCGACGACATTTCCGAGGAAACTGGCGGCCGAAGCGGTCTGGGTTGCGAGTGCGGCAGAGGCGATGGCGAGGCTGAGTGCGAGGCGGTTCATTGCATGGTTCCTTTCGATCCTGTCTTTGCGTGCGGGCGGGCGCTCCTTGTGTGTGTCCGTCCTTCAGAAGTGGTCCGCGCCGAAGACCTGTCTCTCTCAGTCCAGAGAAGAATTCCTCGAAATGCCTCTGCGGACCCCCTCCGGGCCTCGGCTAGACTCGCCTTCCCATGGCCGCCTGTCCGAACCTCGATCTCGCGCGGCAATTCGCGGGGAAGCCGGTGCTGGTGACCGGAGGCGCCGGGTTCATCGGTGGCCATCTCTGCAGGACGCTGGCGGAGGGCGGCGCGGAAGTCCGGGTGCTCGACGACTTTTCCTCGGGACGGCGGGGGTCGCTTCCGGCGACCGTCCAGGTGATCGAAGGCGATGTCGCCGACGAGACCGCCGTCCGCAGGGCGGCCTGCGGCTGCGCGCACATCTTCCACCTCGCGGCGCTGGTGAGCGTTCCGCTGAGCATCGAGCAGCCCGAACTGTGCTTCCGCACCAATGTCACGGGCACGCAGGTCGTGCTCGGCGCCGCGCTCGGCGAGGGGGTGCAGAGCGTGGTGCATGCCTCGAGCGCGTCGGTGTACGGCCGGCAGCCGAAGCTCCCGAGCAGCGAGGACGACGCGGTGCAGTGCGCGAGTCCGTACGCGAGCAGCAAGGCTGAAGGCGAGAGCCTGATCCAGATGTACGCCCGTCACCATGGCCTGCACTCGACCAGCCTGCGCCTCTTCAATGTCTTCGGCCCCGGACAGGACCCGAAGGGCGCCTACTCGGCCGCGATCTCCGCATTCGTGGAGGCGGCGCGCGCCCGTCGTGCGCCCGTCGTGTACGGCGATGGCACGCAGACGCGAGACTTCGTGCCGATCGCGGAGGTCGTGCAGGCATTCCTGCGGGCGGCGCACGCAGGACCGTCCGCGGCAGGCGAGGTCTTCAATGTCGGCCTCGGCGAGCGGGTGACGATCCTCGAGGTGATCGACATGATCGCGGAGGCTTCGGGCTACCGTGCGACGCCGCAGTTCGCGCCGCGCCGCGCGGGCGATGTCGATCACTCGTGGGCGGACCTCGCCAAGATCCGCCGCGTGCTCGGCTACTCGCCGACCACCGGGCTCGCGCCCGCGCTTGCCGCGTTCGTACGCGGCGAGTGCGCCATGGCCGCGCGCGTGTGACCGTCAAGCGCAAAAGACGCACGGCGCCGCCTTCGGGAAAGGCAGCGCCGTGCAATGCGCGAGGGACCCGCAGGGTTTCGGGTTGCGGAAAGGGAGACTGGTTACGCGACGCGGCGGTGACGCGCGGCGACGGCGCTGAAGCGGTCGTTGCGGACCTTGCGCTCGGTCACGAGCTTCTCGAGCAGGTCGCTCGGGCTCGCTGCGCAGACATCGGCGCCGATCTCCTCGGCGAGGCCCGGGGCGCGGTTGAAGATGCCGCCGCCGACGACGATCTGCAGCTGGCCGTAGGCGCCGTTCTCGCGGATGCCGTCGATGAGCTCGCGGATGAAGGGCGCGTCCTTCGCGCTCGACGCGAAGAGGAGCAGCACATGCGGATCGCGCTGCGAGAGTTCCTCGCGGATCTCGTCGTTCGCGACGCCGCCGCCGGCGAAGGTGATCTCGTAGCCGTCGGCCTCGAGGAGATCGGCGACGAGCTGGCCCGCCAGCTCCTCCGACTCGTTCGGACCGCAGAACATGCAGATGCGCTGATTGCGCTCGTTGCGCTGCGTGTAGCGCGCCTGGCCCTGGTCGACGAGCATGCGCAGGATGCGCGTGGCGTACTGATGCGAGAGCTGCGTGATCTGGTCCTTGCGGTAGAGCGAGGTGACCATCTCGAGCACCGGCCAGAAGACATCCTTGGCGACCGTCTCGGGAGCGATGCCCGCCTCGTAGACGGTGTCGACGAGATTGCGCGCGGCGCGGCGCTCTCCGGAGACGAGGTGCGAGAAGAGCTGCTCGATGACGCGTTCGAAGTTCGGGGTGTTCTTCATGACGGATGGGGAGGATTCGTGCCGGCCCGCGCTGATCCACACGCTGCGGGTTTCGTTGAGCCTGTCGCCGGGATCCTCCCTGCGTCGCCGCGCACGATTGCTGCGGCGACCCTTCTTTCGGCACAGCCCGCTGCGCGCCGCAAGCATCGGGCGCGGGTGCCAATAACGACGGATAACGGGGTGGACGCAGCGTTCCCGTGGCGCAAGGCGGGGCGAAGTGCGCGCCGCGAGCCGCGCGTGTTTCTGCGAAAGTCCTTCGCATGAAGCCTGTCTGGATCGTTGCGATCGTCGCGTGTGTGGCGCAGCCTCTCGCCGGCCCGTGCGCGTGGGCGCAGTCCGATGCGAAGCCGAAGCCCAAGTTCGTGCAGTCCGTCGCGAAGGGCGCCGACATCGCGCGCGTCGCCGATGCGAAGGAAGGCGAGCGCATCATGGTCGACATCGCCGTCGGCTCGATCGAGTGCACGGTCGACGACAAGGCGACCGAGACGCGCGTCGCTGCGGAACTCAGCGTCGATGGCAAGGATGCGGCGGACGCGGAGCGCCGTGCGAAGCTGGTGAAGCTCTACGCCGAACGCGCGAGCGACGGCACGATCATCGTGAACGCCGTCTATCCCGGCGAGCGGTTGCCGTACGACTCGGTGAAGCTGACGGTCGTCGCTCCGCCGACGGCCGAGATCGTTCTCAAGAGCATGACGGGCAGCGTGCGCGCGAAAGGCACGACGGGGGATCTCCGTGCGCGGACGAACACGGGCTCCGTCGTCGTCGAGAATCACCGCGGCCCGCTCGATGTGCGCGCGACGGATGGCCGGATCGATGTGACGGGCGCGAACGAGTCGGTGCAGGCGATCACGACGAACGGCGCGATCAACCTCGCGCTCGCCGACGGCAACGACCAGCCCTTCAAGGTCGAGTCGCGCAACGGCGCGGTGCGCGTCGAGGTGGGCGCGGAGTTCGACGGCGTCGTGAACATGACGACGACCGGCGGCGCGATCTCGGTGGTCGATCCGGCGAAGCGCGCGCGGCTGTCGCAGCACTCCGAGACGCGGCTCGTCGCTGAACTCGGCGCGGCCGCGAGCCAGTGCGAGATCAAGACCTCGAATGGCTCCGTGACGCTGGTCGCCGCGCAGGCGCCTGCGAAGAAGCCCGAATAGCCGTGCTCAGCGCGGCTGCGGGTCGTCGGCGAGGCGCTTGTCGGCGTCGGCTACTTCCTTCGGACGAATCGCCTGCGACACGACGACGCCCGCGAGCATGAGCGCGGCGCCGGCATACTGCTGCAGCGTCGGCCGCTCGGCGAGGAACATGATGCCGCACAACATGCCGAAGACGCTCTCGAGCGAAAGGATGAGCGCCGTGTGCGTGGGCGGCGCCTTGCGTTGCGCGATGACCTGCAGCGTGAACGCGACCGCGACGGGCAGCGCCGCGCCGTAGAGGATCGCCCACTTCGCCTCGACGACGCCCTCGATCGGCACGGTGCCGCGCGCGAGCGCGATCGAGAGCGCGCCGACGCCCGTGATGCCGAGCTGGATCAGCGACAGCCGGATCGGTTCCGCGTCCTTCGTGTAGCGACCGACCACGACGACATGCACGGCCCACAGCACCGCGCAGAGCAGCACCCAGAGGTCGCCCGCCGTCATGCGGTAGTCGTCGGTCATGCCGAGGAGAAGGAGCCCGATGCCCGCGAGCGCGACGCCCGTCCACACCGGCCAGCCGATGCGCTGCTTCGCGAAGAGGCCGAGGAACGGCACGAACACGACATAGAGGCTGGTGATGAACGCGCCGTTCGACGCGGTGGTGCCGCCGAGGCCGAACTGCTGCGCATTGGCGGCGGCAAGCATGACGAGGCCCGCGAAGACGCCGCCACGCAGCGTGGCGCGGCGCGAGGTCGCGCGGTCGACATGCGTCGGCCACGGCGCGAACGCGAGGAGCGGCAGCAACAGCAGCGTGCCGAGCGTGAAGCGCAGGCCTGTGAACGCGAAGGCGCCGAGATGCTCGCTGCCGAGCCGCTGTGCGACGAAGCCCGAGCCCCAGATGACGGCTGCGGTCAAGAGGAGAAGATCGGCGCGCAGCGTGGTGAGTTTCATCGTGTGAACTTCATCTCGTGAGCGTCATCGCTTCCACGCCGAGGCCGGCACGACCGCCTTCGCGTCCATGCCCGGGCCGCGCCACGACACGCGCAGGAGATCCTGGCCTGCATCCTCGAACATGAGGATCTCGACCGGATGCAGGCCCTTCTCGAGCGCGATCGCGCCCGACTTCTCGGTGGCGCTGTGCGGGCCGTCGTTGTCGACGACGACCGCGCCGTGCAGCTTCATGATGCTGCCGTCGTCCGAGTCGACGAAGAAGCGGTAGAGGCCGGTCTCGGGCACCTCGATGAATCCCGTGAAGACGAGGCCGAACTCCTCCTCGCGCGGCTTGACGGCGACGCTCGGTTCGGCGGCCACGCCTTCGGCGACAAGCGCGCCTTCCGTGATCGCAGCGCACGCCTTGATGCCCTTCGACACGGTGAACGCGCGGTACCAGAGGCCGTCGTCGAGCTTGAACGGCTGCACCGCCGGCTTCGGATCGAGCGCCTCGAAGGTGCGCGACACGACGCGCGTGACGGGCTTGTCGTCGAGGAATCCGCGCGCCTTCACGGTCGAGGTGACGGTGAGCGAAATCGCCGCACCCGCTGCGGGGCTTCCTGCGCCGGGATCGGAGCCATCGGTCGTGTAGCGGTAGACGACTCGGCCCTCCGGCTGCGCGACGCTGACAGTCATTCCGCCCGCGAACTTGTCGTCGGGCGCATGGATCACGGGAAGCTCGGCGACGGCGAGCGGCTCGGCGAGATCGAGCGCGACCACCGTGCACACCGCGTCGAGCGGTTCCTTCGGCAGATACATCACGAGCGTGTCGCCGCTGCGCGTGGTCGGCCAGAGGTTGCGCGTGCGCTGGCCGAGGAGCTGCACCGCGCGGGGCTCACTGAGAAGCCCCGAGAGCTCGAGCGTGCCGTCGCTCGGCCAGTCGAACACATGGAGATAGAGCCGGTCGCTGCCGTCCTCGTTCTTCGCGCGCGTGATGCGGCCCCACGACGGCGGTTCGGGGAACGGATTCGCCTGCGTGCCGTAGATCGCGCGGCCGTTCACCTTCATCCACTCGCCCATCGCCTCGAGGCGCTCGACGCTCGGCGCCGGGATCTCGCCCTCGCCCGTCGGCCCGACATTCAGCAGGAAGTTGCCGCCCTTCGACGCGATGTCGACGAGCTTGCGGACGAGATCCGCGTCCGACTTCCAGTTGCCGTCGTTCTTCTTGTAGCCCCAGGTGTCGTTCATGGTCATGCAGGTTTCCCAGTCGACGCCGAGGCCGAGACCCGTTGCGGGGATCTGCTGCTCGGGCGTGCCGTAGTCGCCGCGGTAGTCGCCTTCGCGCGTGATGCCTTCCATGCCCGAGCGGCCCGTGTCGACGCGGTTGTTCACGATGATGTCGGGGTCGAGGCCGCGCACATAGTCGTAGAGCGCCTTGCCCTTCTCGTGCGTCCAGGTGCCTTCCCATTCGCCGTCGAACCAGAGGATGCCGACCTTGCCGTAGCGGCCCGTGACGAGCTCCTTGAGCTGCGCCTTCATGTACGCCTCGTAGCGCGCGTAGTCGGCGCCCTCGGCCGCGCGCGTGTCCCACTCGCGGCGCGGGAGGTAGTCGGGGTGGTGCCAGTCCATGATCGAGTGGTAGAAGCACAGGCGGATGCCCGCTTCGGCGCACGCATCCGCGAGTTCCTTGAGCGGATCGCGCGGCGCGAACGGCGAGCCGCCGACATCCCACCCGGTGTGCTCCGAATCCCACAGGCAGAAGCCGTCGTGGTGCTTCGAGGTGATGACGATGTACTTCATGCCCGCGTTCTTCGCGATCTCGACCCAGTGCTTCGCGTCGAACTTCACGGGGTTGAACCGCTGCTGGAGCGGCGCGTAGTCCTCGACCGTGATGCGCGCGTTCGAGAGGATCCACTCGCCGATCCCGCGCACGGGCTTGCCGTTCCACTCGCCCGCGGCGACCGAGTAGAGGCCCCAGTGGATGAACATGCCGAACTTCGCGTCGCGGAACCACTCCATCCGCGCGTCGAACTCCTGGGGGGTCTCGTTGACGAGGTTGACGCCGCCGTAGCGGACGATTCCGTCGGCGGAGGGAGTCTTCTGCGTCGCGGCGCAGGCGGCGACGAGCGAGGCGGACGCGAGCAACCCGACGATCGAAAGAGCGCGGTTCGGCATGGCGCGGATGGTACTGCGCCTGCGCACGCGCTACCTTTCACGCATGTCGACCGCGAAGGACCTCGCCAAGACCGACCGACGCGTCTTCGTGACGGCGGACACGCACTTCCGCCACCGGGAGGCGCTCGAGATCTTCTCGCGGCCGTACGGCACGGTCGACGAGATGGACGCCGCGATCGTCGCGAAGATCAACGAGACGGTCGGTGCGAAGGACATCCTCGTCCACCTCGGCGACTTCATGGTGAAGGGCGGTGGTCGCGGCTGGGAGGAAGACGACCTGCGCCGCGCCGAGCGGCTGCGCGACGCGATCCAGTGCAAGCGGATCATCCTCGTGCGCGGCAACCACGATCCGAGCGGCGAGAAGCGCTTCGACGCGATGTTCGACGCGGTCGAGGACATCGTGTCCGGCCGCGGCATCGCGGGCGTCGACGAGCGCATCGTGATGTTCCACTATCCGATCGACCAGTGGCAGGGGCGTCCGAACGGCGGATTCCACCTGCATGGACATGTGCACGGCTTTGGCGCGCATCTCGCGCGGCGATTCGATGTCGGGATCGACGCGGTCGCCAACGCGATGCGTCCGCGGCTTCTCGTCGACCTTGTCGGGGAACTGCGCAAGGAAGCGCCGAGCGGATTCACACGCGTCTCGTGACCGGAGGCAGCATGTACTCACGAAAGCGTCTCGACATCGGATGGGATGACCTCGCGGCCGCCGCGATGCGGTCGATCTGGTCGCGATCGCCCGACGCCCTCGCGCACGACATCGAGTCGCGGCTCTCCGCGGACGGCCGCGAGGCGATCGCGTTTCTCTCGCTGCGAAGCGGTTTCGACCTGATGCTGCGCGAACTGGCGCTGCCGAAGGGAAGCGAGGTGATCGTCTCGGCGCTCACGAGTCCCGACATGTGGACGCTGCTCGAGCACCACGGCCTGCGCGTCGGGCCCGTCGATGTCGACCCTGCCACGCTCGCGCCGACCGCGGCCGACATCGAGCGTCTCGTGACGCCCGCGACGCGCGCGGTGCTTGTCGCGCATCTGTTCGGAACGCGCGGCAGCCTCGACGGCATCGTGCGCGTGGCACGCGAACGCGGACTCCTGTTCTGGGAGGACTGCGCGCAGACCTTCGACTCGCCGACACCGTTCGGCGATGCCCGCGCCGATTGCTCGATGCTGAGCTTCGGGCCGATCAAGACGGCGACCGCGCTCGGCGGCGGCGCGCTGATCTTCCGCGACGCCGCGCTGGCGGCGAAGTGCCGCACTGCGCACGCGACCTATCCGCGCGCGTGCAGCCGCGCGTTCTTCAAGCGCGTCCTCAAGTATGTCGGCCTGAAGTTCATCAGCCTGCCGCTTCCGTACGCGTGCTTCGTGCGCTGGTGCCAGTGGCGCGGCCGCGACTACGACACCGTGATCCAGGCGTCGGTGCGCGGGTTTGCACGCGACGAACTGCTCGTGCGTCTGCGGCACCGGCCGTCGCGCGCGCTGCTTGCGCTGATGCTGCGCCGCATCGCGCAGGCCGACGGCGCGCGCGTGCGTGCCCGTAAGGCGGCGGGCGACGCGCTGATGCGCTCGGTCATGCAATCGCCCGAGGGCGCGCGCGAGGTGCCGGGTCACGCCGCGCCGTATCACGACCACTGGGTGTTCACCGTGCTGAGCGACGAGCCCGAGGCGTTGATCGCGAAGCTGCGCGCTGAGGGATTCGACGCGACGAGCGTCGCGACCATGCGCAGCGTGCCCGCGCCGGCAGATCGGCCTGAACTCTCGCCGCGTGCTGCTGAACGCATGCTTTCGCGGCTCGTGTATGTGCCGATGTATCCGGAGTTGCCGGCGCGGGCGCGTGCGAGGTTGGCGGACGCGCTGCGCTGATGCGCGTCACATGCAGGAGCCGAGGCTCGACAGGACCATGACATAGTCGATGCCGTTCGTGATGCCGTCGCAGTCGACATCGCCGTTCGGACCGCCCCAGCCTGCGAGCACGATGGCGACATCGTTGAGGTCGACCACGCCGTCGCCGTTCAGGTCGGCAGGGCACTCGAAGGCGGCAACGGCATGGGCGTAGCCGGCGGAGATCGTCGGAGCCGCGTTGAAGTCCGTCGGGACATCGAACTGCCCGGCGGAAGCATCGCCCCAGACATGGATCTTGTTGTTGGAGTCGAGCGCGATGGAGAAGAAGCCGCCGGCCGCGATGTCGACGATGTCGGCGAGCTGGGGCGGCACATTGCATTGCCCTGCGCTGTTGTCGCCCCATGCGGCGACCGTGCCGGCCTTGGTGATCGCAAGCGAGTGGATGAGGCCGGCGGAGATCTTCTTCGCCGTGACTTGAGGCGCGAGCGACTGTCCGTACGAGTTGTCGCCCCACGCATGGATCCTGCCGCCGACCGAGATCGCCAAGGTGTGGAATGCACCGCCCTCGACCTGCTGCGGGACGCCGAGTCCGGCGGGCGCGTTGCACTGGCCGCTGGTGTTGAGGCCCCACATCACGAGGCCGGTCGGCGTCGAAGCGATCGTGTGGAAGGCCCCTGCGGCGACATCGGTCACGCCGCCGAGGCCGGCCGGCACGGTGCACTGCTGGTAGCCGTTGGCTCCCCAGCAGATGACGACGCCGTTGAAATCGACCGCGACGCTGTGCTCGCCGCCTGCCGCGATGTCCATGGCGGGGGGAAGCCCGACGGGCACGCTCGCCTGTCCTGCGGCGTTGAAGCCGACCGCCGTGACATCGCCGCAACCCGTGAGAAGCAGGGTGTGCGCGAAGCCGCTGGAGGCCTTCCGCATGCGGCCGATGCCGGCCACGGAAGCCTGGCCCTGCGAGTCGTCTCCCCAGCCGATCGCCTGACCGTGCGCCGCGGTCCCCGCGAACAAGGTCGTCAAGACACACGAAACGAGCACCGAGGTGCGTGACTTGACCAGCATGTCTTCGAAGTGGCGCATGGATGTCTCCGGTTTTGCAGCGGCAAACCGAGCCCGCCGCCGCACGGCGGCAGGGCTGTCAGTTCGCCTTGACGCGGTGGAGGAGCGTCACATCCGCCGACCCGTACAGGCCGAGGGGGCAAATCCCGAGAATTGATGCCGAACGCGAATTCCGCGCCGCTATCCACGCCAAAGCGAGCCGCCGCAGCGGCGAGTGCTCAAACCAAGCGAGCCGCCGCAGCGGAGAGTGCTCAAACCAAGCGAGCCGCCGCAGCGGCGAGCGCTCAAATCACGCGAGCCGCCGCAGCGGCGAGCGCTCAAGCATGCACAGCGCGGCCTTCGGTCGCGAGCGCGGCCTCGTGCAGCGCCTCGTGCATGGTCGGGTGCGCGTGCACGGTCGAGATGATGTCCTCGATAGTCGCCTCGACGCGGCGGGCGAGGCCCATCTCGCCGATCAGCTCGCTCGCGTCCTCGCCGATGATGTGCGCGCCGAGGATCTCGCCGTAGGGCTCGCTCACGATGACCTTCACGAGGCCCTCGGTCGCGCCGACGGCGATCGCCTTGCCGTGGCCCTTGAACGCGTACTTGCCGACCTTGTACTTGAGGCCCTTCTCCTTCGCCTGCTTCTCCGTCATGCCGACCGACGCGATCTGCGGGTTGCAGTAGGTGCAGCCGGGGATCGACGAGTAGTCGACGCCGAGCGTGTGGTGGCCCATGAAGCGCTCGACGCACGCGGCGGCCTCTTCGCTCGCGATGTGGGCAAGCCACGGCGCGCCGATACAGTCGCCGACGGCGTAGACGCCGGGAACCGAGGTCTGGTAGGTCGGCTCCTTCTTGTCCTTGTAGTCGGTCCAGATGTGGTTCTTCTCGATCTTGAGGCCGAGCTTCTCGTCGAAGAGGCCCTCGTAGCGCGCCTTGACGCCGATGGCGACGAGGACGCATTCGGCCTCGATCGACTCGGTCTTGGTCTTGTCGGCGGCCTGCGCGAGGGTGACCTTCGCGCCGTTGGCGGTCTTGTCGATCGCGGTCGTCATCGTGCCGACCTTGAACTCCATGCCCTGCTTCGTGAACGCGCGCATCGCCGCGGCCGAGATGTCCTCGTCCTCGTTCGGCAGGATCCGGTCGAGCATCTCGACGACGGTGACCTTGGTGCCGAACGCGTTGAAGAAGTACGCGAACTCCATGCCGATCGCGCCCGAACCGATGATGACCATCGACTTCGGCTGCTTCGGGATGGTGAGCGCGTCGAAGCTCGAGAGGATCGTCTTGCCGTCGGACTTCGCGAACGGAAGCTCGTTCGGCGCGGCGCCCGTCGCGATCATCACGCGGTCGGCGGTGATCTCGGCGACCTTCTCGGCGCCACCCGAGCCGTGGTAGTAGTCGGCATCGGCCTTCGTCACCTGCACGCGGCAGGGGCCCGAGCTCGTCTTGCCGCTGAGCACCTTCGCGTGGCCCTCGACATGGTCGATCTTGTTCTTCTTGAAGAGGAACGCGATGCCGTTGTTGAGCGTGCCCGTGATCGAGCGCGAGCGGCCGATGACCTTCGCCCAGTCGACCTTCACGCCGCCCTCGGCGATGTCGAAGCCCCAGTCCTTGCCGTGGCGGATCGCCTCCATGTAGAGCTCCGCGTTGTGCAGGAGCGCCTTGGTCGGGATGCAGCCCCAGTTGAGGCAGACGCCGCCGAGCTTGTTGCGCTCGATGCAGCAGACCTTGAGCCCCATCTGCGCCGCGCGGATCGCGCCGACATAGCCGCCGGGGCCGCCGCCGATGACGATGAGGTCGTAGTGCTTCGTGTCAGCCATGGGTGGGTCTTCCTGTGAAGGTGCGGGTCGTGCGTTCTGAACCGTCTGATCCCGAGTCGGGGTCGGGAGAATAGCGAGGATTCGCCAACCCCCGCTGAGTTCACCTCAATGCCTCGCGCTCGGGAACCGATGCAACCATGGTCGGGATTCCGACGGTTGTGTCGCACGAACGCGCCTGCAGGACGCAGGGCGGCTTCCGGGATTGAGGCCTGCTTGGACAACAAGACTCCTCCGGATTCGGGGATTGAAGGGGAAGAGCGGCGCGCATCGCGGGCCGAAGCGGTCTCACGGCACTGCGAGGTCGATCGGATCGTCGATCGGGTCTCGAAGGCGTTGGGCAACCACGCCAACACCGTCCGAGAACTTGCGGACTCGCGCGACCGTCTGACGAGCTTTCTGCACGCGGTCGGGCACGACATCCGCACGCCCCTCGTCGGGATCGACTCGACGATGGAGCTGCTTGCCCTCGACGCGGAAACCCTGAGCGACGCGGAGCTCCGCGCGCGGGTCGCGGAGGCGTCGAAGTCGGTGCGCGTCGCGTGCGGCTTCGGGCTTTCGATGATCGACGAGATCTTCGAACTGATCCGGGCAGACTGCGGCAAGCTGAGCGTTGCTCCGTCGAGCGTGGACCTCGCGCAGCTGTGCGAGGAAGTCGCATCGATCGTCAGGCCGCAGGCCCGCGCGAAGGCGATCACGATCGAAGTCGCGCTTTCAGGCTGCACGGCCGCAAGCGTCGCGAGCGTGTGGGTCGACGCGAACAGGCTCAAGCAGTCGCTCGTCAATGTCGTCGCCAATGCCGTGAAGTTCAGCAGCGAAGGCCCGATCGAGATCACGATCGCGACGCCCGCGCCCGATGCCCTCCGCCTGTCGGTGCGTGATCGCGGGCCAGGACTCGATGAACTCGCGCTCCGCAGGATATTCGAGCCATTCCACCAGTCCGAACGCACCGCCAACAGGTCGGGCGAAGGGCTCGGGCTTGGGCTAGCCATCGCCGAACGATGCGCCCAGCTGCTCGGCGGATCCTGGACGGCGGCGAACCGGGAAGATGGTCGCGGCGCGGAGTTCACGCTTTCGCTGCCGTGGCGGACTCCGCCCGCGGGTTCCGGACCCTCGTCGACCGTCGCTTCGGCCGCCAACGCGCGCCTGACGGCCCGAATCCTGATCGTCGACGACGCGGCGGATGCGACGCGTCTCGCCCAGCACCACCTCGCGGCCCTTGGCCACCGCGTGACGACCGCGACGAGCGTCCGCGAAGCGCTGCAACGGCTGTCTCAGGAGCCGTTCGATCTGGTGCTCGCCGACTTCGAACTCGGGGATGGGACCGCCGCCGATCTCGTCGTGCGGGCCCGCGGGACGCCGGTCGTGATCTCGAGCGCCCGGCTGGGCGGGCGGATCGATTCGGCGGGTGCCGCGGGAATCGTGCCGAAACCTGTCACGCGCGAATCGCTGCAGACTGCAATCGAGCGGGCGCTTCGCGCGTTCCCTGCCTCAGCGAAGCCGTCGAAGTGATAGCATCGTGTCGTTCGGTGGGCGGCCAGTGGCTGCTCCGCCGTGTTGCGCGGCGAGGGCGTCGCGTGGCAGGAGAGCCCGCGTGCGCATCGCCATCGTCAGTGACATCCACGCCAACCTTGCCGCGTTCGAGTCCGTTCTCGCGCACGCCAGGGCGATCGGCTACGACCGCATGGTCTGCCTCGGCGATGTCGTCGGCTACGGCCCGGACCCGGTCGAGTGCATCGACCTCGTGCGCGAGCACTGCGAGTGGACGCTGCTCGGGAACCACGACTTCGCCGCGGTGTACGAGCCGACGAACTTCAACCCCGGCGCCGCGAAGGCCGTCTTCTGGACGCGCGCGCAGACGCTCGAGGGCGAGTGGCTGCGGCGCCACATCGAGGCGCTGCAGAAGGCGCGCGACGAGGACCGCATCTCCGACACGGAGTTCCTCGACAAGAAGTGCGCGGCGGAGGTCGAGCAGCGCGAGCGCGTCGACTTCATGTTCCGCATCTCGCCGCGGAAGATCCTGCTCGACCGCTACATCTGCGTGCACGCGTCGCCGTCGCGGCCCGTGAACGAGTACCTGTTCCCGACGGATGTCGAGAACAACACCAAGCGCCTCGAGCGCAACTTCGGGCTGCTCACGCTTCCCGGCGCCGAAGGCGAGCGGGCTGCAAGCGCGATCGTCGGGCACACCCACTGCCCGGGCTTCATCCTCGAGGCGCCGCCCGATCCGGTCGAGGTCGCGCGCGTCGAGGCTGAGCTTGCCGCGCAGGCTGCGCGCGAGCAGGAGGGCGGCGCGTTCCGCGGGCCGTTGCTCGAGAGCGCGATCAGCCGCATCCCGCGCAACTACGAGTTCGAGGGGTTCGCCGTCGGGGTGGACACCTGGACTCCGAACGACGACGAGATGCCCGCAGGCTGCCGCTTCATCCTGAATCCAGGCTCGGTCGGCCAGCCGCGCGACGGCGACCCGCGCGCGTGCTTTGTCATGCTCGAGGTTGGCGAGAACGGCGCGCGCGACCGCTTCACCTTCCACCGAGTGGCGTACGACATCGCTCGGACGCAGTCCAAGCTGCGCGCGTTCGCAGCAGAAGGCGCGCCGCTCGTCGAGTGGCTGTGGGAGCGCCTCGAGCGCGGTCAGTAGCGTCACGAGCGCGGTCGATAGCGTCACTCAACGGTGGTTTCCGCCCGCCAAACGCTTCTCGGGCGTCGGTCGGGCCGTTGCGTGGGCGAAGAGTCACCGATCGCGCTACCCTTCGCGACTCTCCGGGCAATGGCGCCCGGGCGGCAACGGGTACCGTCGGCCGCGCCCTCCATCAGGGCTTCATCTGACCCCAGCAGGGTTCCAGCCTTGAAGAAGTTCTTTATCACGAGCGGTCTCATCCTCTTCGTCGTCGCGATCGGCCTCGTCGTCGCCAGCGGTCAACGACCGACCCCGACTGCGACCCCGACTGCCACCCCGTCTGCGAACTCCACTGCGACCTCCACGGCCGCAGACACCCAGACTCCGCCGACCCCTTCCGCGCCGACCGCCGCGCCCGCCGAGCAGGCTGGGTCCCAGGCTCCCGCCGCGACCGCAGCGCCTGACGCGAGTGCGACGGCACCCGCCGCCGCCGCACCGCAGGCACCGGCAGCGTCTCCCGCGACCCCCGAGGCGCCGAAGTTCGTCGCGCGCGTTCCCGAGGGCATGACCCCGGCCGCGGCCGGAAGCTCGATCGGGTCGCTCGACCCGGCGGTCGCGCCGTACCGCGTGACCTTCTCGGCGACGGGCGCAGGCATCAGCGAGATCGTCTTCTCCGATTTCTGGAAGACCTTCGACGACCGCCGCGCCGCGCAGCTCTCTCGCGAGGGCGATCAGAACGCGAAGATGCCGCCTGACTCCGCGCGCTTCGTGCTTGCGAGCACGACCGAGCTCGGCGACTTCACCGTGCCCGTCCTGTCCGCGCTGCGCCTCGAGATCGACGGCGCGCGCGCGAGCCTTTTCGGCGCCGTATGGGCGGAGACCGCGCCCGGCCGCTTCGTCACCGAGATCGCGGATGCGGAGGGCCGCGCGGTCGCCCGCGTCGAGCGCGCCTTCGTTCCCGCGGTCGACAGCCGCTCGTATGAACTGACGCTCGCGCAGCGCGTCACGAACCTCACGGCGTCGCCGCTGAAGGTGCGCCTGGTCCACTACGGGCCGGGCGACCTGCCGCGCGACACCGAGAGCGCGCTCGACATCCGCCGTTTCCACTTCGGCTATCTCTTCCCGCCCGAGCGCGATCCGAACCAGAACTTCGTCCACACCAACGGCCAGATGGTCGACCGCGCGTCGATCCTGTCGCAGATCGCCAAGGGCAACGCCGCGATGTGGCCGAACCCGAGCGCGACCGAGGGCGGCTTCTCGCTTTCGTGGTTCGGATCGACCGACCGCTACTTCGCATTCGCGCTGCACGCGCCGTATGCGCCGCCGACCGCGGCCAGCAAGCTCGTCGGCTCGATCGCTGAGGTCCAGGGCGTCGCCAGCGGCGCGGCAGCCGCCACCGACCAGCTCGTGACCTCGATCCGCACGCCGGTCGTCGAGGTCGCTCCGCAGGCGACGGCCAGCTTCGACCTGGGCGTGTACGCAGGGCCCCTCAATCCGCGCGTCCTTTCGCACACCGAGCCGTTCAAGGGCCTCGGCATGGGCGGCCTCATCACCTACACGATGGGCGGCTGCTGCGCGTGGTGCACCTTCGCGTGGCTCGCCGATGCGCTGCTGTGGTTCCTCACCTTCATCCACGACTACGTCGTGTTCGACTGGGGCCTCGCGATCGTGGCGCTCGTGGTCGTGGTGCGCCTGGTGCTGCACCCCGTGCAGAAGAAGTCGCAGATCGCGATGCAGCGCTTCTCCCGCGCGATGACCGCGATGAAGCCCGAGCTCGACGCGCTGCAGAAGAAGTTCAAGGACGACCCGTCGCGCATGCAGCAGGAGCAGATGCGGCTCTTCCGCGAGAAGGGCGTGAGCCCCGCGGGCTGCGTCGGCGGCATGCTGCCGATGTTCGCGCAGATGCCGATCTGGATGGCGCTCTACGCGGTGCTCTTCTTCGCGTTCGACCTGCGCCAGGCGCCCGCGTTCTTCGGCGTGTTCCAGAACTTCGGCGGCTGGTCGTTCCTCGCGGACCTCTCCGCGCAGGACAACTTCTTCCGCTTCCCGACGCCGATCAACCTGTTCCTCTTCAACCTGACGGCGATCAACCTGCTGCCGATCCTCATGGGCATCGTGTTCTTCTACCAGCAGAAGTACATGTCGCCGCCGATCACGCCCAACATGAGCGCGGAGCAGATCCAGCAGCAGAAGATCATGAAGTGGATGATGGTCATCATGTTCCCCATCATGACCTACATCGCGCCCAGCGGACTCACGCTCTACATCCTCACCTCGACCTGCATCGGCATCATCGAGAGCCGCATCATCAAGAAGCAGATCGACGCGATGGATCTCACCGTGAAGCCCGAGCCCGCCAAGAAGGGCCTGCTTGCGCGCGTGTACGAGCAGGCGCTCGAGCGCGCCGCCGAACAGCAGAAGAAGCAGGCCGGCCGCGGCAACCCCCGCGGGAAGGGCCGCTGAACGCCCGATGCGTGGCGCGCGCGACACGATCGTCGCCGTCGCCTCGCCGCCCGGGCGCGGGCTGCGCGCACTGATCCGCGTATCTGGACCGGCTGCGCGCGACATCGCGCGACGCGCGCTTGGATCGGCGCCCGACACGCGCGGCGTGTCGCGCGTGCGGTTGCGCGTGCCCGCGCGTGATGCGTGTGGCGATTGTGGCGATCGTGGAACATCCGTCGAGCGTGTTGCGCAGGTCGCGCGTGGCGATTGTGGTGATCGTGGTGATCGTGGAACATCCGTGGTGGGTGTCGCACATGTCGCACATGTCGCGCGTGGCGATCGTGGCGATTGTGGTGATCGTGGAACATCCGTCGGGAGTGTCGCGCATGTCGCGCAGGACCCCATCGAATGCCCCGCGATCGCATACTGGATGGAAGCGCCCGCCAGCTTCACCGGCGAGGACTCGCTCGAGCTCGCGTGCGCCGGGGCGCCGGCGCTAGTCGAAGCCGTGGCGCATGGATTGATCGCCCATGCGGTCGCCGCGGGTCATGCCGCGCGTCATGCGCTGCCCGGAGAGTTCGCGTGGCGGGCGCATCTCGCGGGCAGGCTCGGCCTCGACGAGGCCGAGGGTCTCGCAGCGCGGATCGCGGCCACGAGCGATGCGGAACTCGCCGCGAGCGCCGAGGTGGCGCGCGGCGTCTACGGCGCGCGCGCGGCCGAACTGTGTGCGCGGACAGCCGAACTCCTGGCGCGCGTCGAGGCTGGAATCGACTTCACCGACCAGGAGGATGTCGTGTCGATCCACGCATCGGAAGTGCGCGCGCGGTGCGAGGCGTTGGCGACCGAGATCGCCTCGATGCGTGGGTCGGGCGGGGGTGCACGCGCGCACGCGGTCCCGCTCGTCGTCCTCGCGGGCGAGCCGAATGCAGGCAAGAGCTCACTCTTCAACGCCGTGCTTGGCCGCACGCGGAGCGTCGAGAGCGCGCTTGCCGGCACCACGCGCGACGCGGTGATCGCGCGCGTCGCGCTCCGCGGCGGCATCGAGATCGACCTTGCCGACCTCGCCGGCCTCGAGCGCGTCGACACCGCGCGTGCGCCGCGGGAGATCGCGGAGGCCATGCAGCGCCGCGCGGAGGAGATGCTTGCGGTGGCCGACCTCGTCGTGCGGTGCACGCCCGCAGGGGGCGCGCGCGTGACGCTTGCGCGCGAGGACGGCATCGTCGAGGTCGCGACCATGTGCGACCGGTCGGGTGCCGTCGGCGGGGCGCCGGCCGACGCGATCGCGACCAGCGCCCGGGAGCGAGCGGGCATCTCCGCGCTGAAGGATGAACTCGCCGCGCGGCTCCGTGCCGACCGCAGCATGCGTCGCGCACAGCTTGCGTCGATCCTGCCGAGGCACGACGCGGCGTTCGAGGCCGCGCGCGCGGCGCTGGCCGATGCGGCCGTGCTTGCAGAGCAAGGCATCGTGCGCGGCGACCGCCTGCACGACCCCGAGCTCGCCGCGGGGCTGCTGCGCGCCGCACTCGACGCGCTCGGCTCCGTCGCCGGCCCGGTCCATCCCGACGATGTCCTCGGACTCGTCTTCTCACGCTTCTGCATCGGAAAGTGACGCGATGAGCGACTCCACCACCCGTAGACCTCTCGCCACGCACTCGACCGTGATCCGCGTGCGCTACCCGGAGTGCGACCCGATGGGCGTCGCACACCACGCGGCGTATCCGATCTGGCTCGAGATCGGCCGCACCGAGATGCTGCGCACGAGTGGCGGCAACTACAGAGATCTCGAGGCGGCGGGGGTGTTCCTTGCGGTCGTGCGGCTCGAGGTGCGCTACCGACGGCCCGCGCGCTACGACGACGAACTGCGGCTCGAGACGGACCTGGTCGTCGCCGGCCCCGTGAAGATCGAGCACGCGTACCGGCTGTTCCGCGGCGACGAGCTGCTGGCCGAGGGCGCGACCACGCTCGCCTGCCTCGACCGCGATGGTCGGGCGCGCGCGCTTCCGGAGTCGCTCGTTCTCGGGTGACGCACGCGACCGCGCGGAACCCGCGCAAAATTCGCCGAGCACCGTGCTAGGATGGCGTCACCATGACTTCGCTCCGCGTCCTCGCCGCTGTTCTGCTCGTCTCCATTCCCGCGGCCTGCACCGCCGTCTCGACCTATCCGCCCACCGCCGGCACGACCAAGATGACGCCGTCGGTGTCGCCTGGCCCCGAGCTGATGGCAGGCGCGATCAAGGAAGCGAACCGCGTCACCAAGGGCGCGCAGCCGATCGTGTTCAACCTGCCTGCTGGCCTCGACGCCGGCACCTGGCGCCGTGTTGCGAACCTGCTGCCGGAAGGCGCGCGGCCGATGCGCGCGGGCGACGAGGCCGTGTTCTCCGTGCAGCAGCTTCGTCTCTCTGGCGGAACCGCCGAGGTCGATGTCACCTACCCCGAGCGCGGCGTCTATCAGCTGATGACCGTGAAGCTCGAGGGCGGGCCCGTGATCCCGTGGCGCGTCCAGTGGGCGTATCGCTGGGTGATCCCCGCGACGGCGCCGGTTGCGAACGATCCGATGATCGCGGTCGAGGCCGCTGAAGCCGATCGCGTCGCTGCCGAGAAGGCCGCTGCCGAGCAGCCCTCGACCGAGGAAACCTCGACCGAGCAGGCCGCTGCGCCGACTGACGGCAACTGAGCGCGCGCTCGATCACGAGCGCTCAAGCCTAGTACGCCTTCGCGAACACCGCGCGGCGCGTCGCCGGCTTGCCCGTGAAGATGCAGGTGCCCGGCTCATCGCCGCCTTCGAGCGGGATGCAGCGGCAGGTCACCGCGAACTTCGCCTTGAGCTCTTCCTCGACCTTGCGGTCGGGCGCGTAGTGGACGAGCGCGAAGCCGCCCTGCGCGGCGGCGCCGGAATCCTCGTCCTGCTTCGCGCCGAAGAACGCCTCGAATTCGGCGCGCGAGTCGATGCGCTTCGTGCTCTGCTCGCGGTGCGCCTTCGCTCGCGCGAACAGCGTCGACTGCATGTCCTCGAGGATCTGCGTCACGGTCGCCACGAACTCGTCGCGCTTGAGCGACACCTTGTCCTTGTGCGCGCGGTCGCGGCGCGCCATGAACACGCTGTCCTGCTCCATGTCGCGCGGGCCAACCTCGACGCGCAGCGGGATGCCCTTCTTGATCCACTGCCATGCCTTGTCGCCGCCGCGGATGTCGCGGTTGTCGACCTCGACATCGACCGTGCGCCCCGCGTACGGGATCTTGCGCAGGTCGGCCGCGAGCCTGTTGCAGTAGTCGAGCACCGCCTGCGCGGTCTCGGGCTTGTGCGTCACGGGAATGATGACGACATGCGACGGCGCGAGCCGCGGCGGCAGCACCATGCCGTCGTCGTCGGCGTGCGTCATGATCATGCCGCCGATGAGGCGCGTCGACACGCCCCACGAGGTCGTCCACGCGAACGAGATCTTGCCCTCGGCGTCGCTGAACTTGATGTCGCTCGCATGCGCGAAGTTCTGGCCGAGGAAGTGCGAGGTTCCCGCCTGCAGCGCCTTGCGGTCCTGCATCATCGCCTCGATGCAGTAGGTGTTCACGGCTCCCGGGAACCGCTCGCCTTCGGTCTTCTCGCCCTTGATGACAGGCATCGCCATCCAGTTCTCGGCGAAGTCCGCGTAGACCTCGAGCATCTTCAGCGTCTCGTCCATCGCCTCCTCGCTCGTCGCATGCGCGGTGTGGCCTTCCTGCCAGAGGAACTCGGCCGTGCGCAGGAAGAGGCGCGTGCGCATCTCCCAGCGGACGACATTCGCCCACTGGTTGATGAGGAGCGGCAGGTCGCGGTAGCTCTGCACCCACTTCGCGAAGCTCGCGCCGATGATCGTCTCGGAGGTCGGTCGCACGACGAGCGGCTCCTGGAGCTCGCCGTCCGGAACGAGGCCTTCCTTGCCGTCGGCCTTGATGCCGGGCTTGAGGCGGTGATGCGTCACCACCGCGCACTCCTTCGCGAAGCCCTCGACATGCTCCGCTTCCTTCTCGAAGTAGGAGAGCGGGATGAAGAGCGGGAAGTAGGCGTTCTTGTGGCCCGTGTCCTTGAACATCTTGTCGAGCGAGCGCTGGATGTTCTCCCAGAGCGCGTAGCCCCACGGCTTGATGACCATGCAGCCGCGGACATCGCTCGTCTCGGCAAGTTCCGCCGCGCGCACGACTTGCTGATACCACTCGGGGTAGTTCTCGGCGCGCGTCGGGCTGATCGCGGATGCGGGTGCGGTGCCTGCGGGCTTGTTCTGGGCGTTCGGCTTCTGGTTCGACATGATGGATTCCGTGAGGACCGAGAAGGTAGCAGGAAGCGGAATCGCCGCGAATTGCGGGTCGTTTGCACGCCGCACGGCTACATTTCTGGCGTGGAGCCTACGCACGCCGAGCGCGACGAGATGGAGGGGCCGCCCGATTCGGGGGCGGTCGTCCTGTCGGCGCTGCGCGTGGCGCTGGCGGCGGCCGAGACGGCGCTCGAACGAGTCGATTCGCCGTCCGAGCGCCGCGAGTCGGTCCGCGCCGCGCGCCGCGAGCTGAAGTCCGCGCGCGCGCTCGCGCCGCTTCTCCGCTCGCGCGAGGCGCCGCCTTCGCAGGCGTCGGTCGACGGAGTGCTCGAGTTCAGCGCCAAGGCGAACCAGCTGCTCGGCCCGCTCCGCGACCGCGATGCGCTTGCCCGTTCGATCCAGAAGATCGCGGACCGCTTCGCGGACGACGAGACGCGCCGCGTGAGCCGCACCGTGCTTCTCGCGACGCTCGTGTTCGCCGATGGCGACCGCCGCGACGACGCGCAGTTCGCCGCGACGGCGATCGAGCGCGCACGGCGCGCGATCCGCCAGGCGCGCGCCGCAGCCGAGCACCTCGATGCGAAGGCGCCGACACCGGGCGCGCACGCGAGCGCCGCGCTCGCACGCGCCATCGACGAAGGCCGCGACATGCTCGACCGTGGCCTCGAGGAGGGCGATCTCGCGGCGCTGCACGCCTGCCGCAAGCACGCGACCATCCTCGCGCTCGGGCTCCGCCCGTTCGGAGACGCGCTGCCGGCGCCGCTCCGCCGCGTGCGCAGCCGAGCGAAGACGCTCGCCGCCGCCCTCGGCGAGGACCGCGACTTCGCGTTGCTCGATGTCGAGATGCGCGTCGCGCGCGCACGCCTCGACGGCTCGCCGCTCGTCGCGGCGATCGACGACGCGCTCCGCCTCGCGCGGATCGAGGCCTTCGCGCGCGCCGAGGACTCGGCCCGCGCCTTCCTGCGTCTCGGCCCGAACCGCACGCGCCGCGCGCTGCGCGAACTCTTCTGAGTGCGGCTGCGAGCGCGCCGCGCTACGCTGCGCGCGTGCAGGCGTTCCGTCCCGTCATCGGCATCTGCGGAGGCATCGGCAGCGGCAAGAGCGCCGTCGCGGCCGCGTTCCGTGCGCTTGGCTGCGAGGTGTGCGTGTCCGACGATGTCGCGCGCGCGGTGCTCGAGCAGCCCGAGGTGCGCGCGGCGGTGACCGCGCGCGTCGGCCGCGACATCGAGCGCGCCGATGGCTCGATCGACCGCGCCGCGCTCGGCCGCGCGATCTTCGCCGATGCGGCGCTCCGAGCCGACATCGAGAAGATCATGCATCCGCGCATCGAGGCCGCGCGCCGCGTTCAGTTCGCGAAGGCGCCCGTCTCGACGCGCGCGTTCATCATCGACGCGCCGCTTCTCCTCGAGGTCGGTCTCGACCGCGAGTGCGATGCGGTCGTCTTCGTCGACGCGCCTCGCGATCTCCGCGTGAAGCGCGTCACCGCCACGCGCGGATGGGACGCGGGCGAGCTCGACCGGCGCGAACGCGCGCAGATGCCGCTCGAGGCGAAGCGCTCGCGCAGCACCGATGCAATCGTCAACGACTGCGATGCGGTCGAACTTGCACGGCGCGTCGAGGGGGTGCTCGACGCCATCATCGCCCGCGGGCCGAACCCGGACCGCCGGGGACCTGGCGCGCCGTCTGGCGCGACTTGACCAAACGCCCCCGATCCGTCATCATCCTCATGTCGCATCAAGCGACGGATTCCGGTGCGCGAGGCGTCGCGCGCCACGGAACGGTCGGCGAGCGCCGCGGGACGCCTGCGGCACCCGAAGTTTCCGAATGAACCCGACACGGGATCAACGGCCTCGAGGCCTCTTCGTTCCGTTCCACGGTTCTCACGCGAATCTCCCATCAGCGTTTGGCCCTCACAGCGTTTGTCGAGTGTGCGAAGGCAGGAAGGCGTGCGCGGCTTGAATGCCTGCGCACGAACGAGCAGGAGTGTTTCGATATGAGTCACAAGCAAGGTCGTCGTCGTCGTCGTGGCAAGGGTGGTGGCGGTGAAGGCGGTGGTGGTGGCGGAGGAGGCGGTGGCGGCGGTGGCGGTGGTCCACGCCAGCCCGTGATTCCCGCGCCGCAGCTCGCGCCCGGCCAGATCCCGACCGACGAGCAGCTCGCGGCCGAGCTTGCGGAGATCGAGAAGGAGCTCGAGGGCAAGTACGAAGTCGCCAAGAAGGACGACCTCAACCTCGCCAAGCTCCAGAAGATGCCGCTCGACCAGCTCAACAAGCTGGCGAAGCAGAACGGCATCGACGACATCACGCAGCCGAAGCAGAAGCTCGTCTTCGAGATCCTGCGCGCGCGCGCCCAGAAGGCCGGCCTGATGATCGCCGAGGGCACCCTCGAGATCACCCCCGACGGCTACGGATTCCTCCGCAGCGCCGACTACTCGTACACGCCGAGCGCCGACGACATCTATGTCTCGCCCACGCAGATCCGCCACTTCGGCCTGCGCCGCGGCCATGTCGTGAAGGGCCTCGTCCGTCCACCGAAGGACCAGGAGGTCTACTTCGCGCTGCTGCGCGTCGAGAGCGTGAATGGCCGCGATCCCTCGGTCCTCCACGATCTTCCGACCTTCGAGAACCTCACGCCGCTCCACCCGAACAAGCGCATCCACCTCGAGATGCTCGGCTCGGGCAAGATCGAGACGCGCATCATCGACATGGTGACGCCGCTCGGCTTCGGCCAGCGCGCGCTCATCGTGGCGCCGCCGCGCACCGGCAAGACGGTCATCCTCCAGCAGATCACGAACGCGATCGCGACGAACCACAAGGATGTCCATGTGATCGTCCTGCTCGTCGACGAGCGTCCCGAGGAAGTCACCGACTTCCGCCGCAACACGCCTCCGCATGTCGAGGTCGTGGCGAGCACCTTCGACGAAGAGGCGATCCGCCACATCCAGGTCGCCGAGATGGTGATGGAGAAGGCGCGCCGCATGGTCGAGTTCGGCGAGCATGTCGTGATCCTGCTCGACTCGATCACGCGCCTTGCGCGCGGCTACAACAACGCCATGCCCAACTCGGGCAAGATCGGCTCGGGCGGCGTCGACAATGCTGCGCTCATCAAGCCGAAGAAGTTCTTCGGCTCGGCGCGCAACATCGAGAACGGCGGCTCGCTCACCATCCTCGGCACCGCGCTCGTCGACACGGGCTCGCGCGCCGACGAAGTGATCTTCGAGGAGTTCAAGGGCACCGGCAACGCCGAGCTGCACCTCGACCGCAAGCTCGTCGAGAAGCGCGTCTACCCCGCGATCAACATCGGCGCCTCCGGCACCCGCCGCGAGGAACTGCTGCTTGACCCGAAGGAGCACGAGCTCATCGTCCGCCTGCGCAAGGTCGTCAGCGACATGAATGTCGTCGACGCGATGGAACTCCTGCGCACGCGCGTCTCGAAGACCAAGTCGAACGCCGAGTTCCTCATGACGATGGCGATGGGATGAGCGGAATCGCGGGCCGTTCCGCCCGAGAAGGCAGGGAACCGCCCCCGCGGGACGCCCGGCCGACCGCCCTTCGATCCCGACCTGGCATGATCCATCAGTCCAAACACCCCCGCCCAACTGGGCGGGGGCTGTCTTGAGGGGGCGGCGTAGGTACGATTGGCATTGCGGCTTCCCTTGTGGGAACCGCCTGAACCCCTGACCGAACTGAACCTGAGCATGCACCAGCGCCCCAAGCACCGTGGTTTCACCATCGTCGAGATGCTCGCCGTGATCGGCGTCATCGTGGTCCTGCTGGCCATCCTCGTTCCGACGATCAGCAGCGCGCGCCGCAGCGCGCTCTGGGGTACGAGCCAGTCGAACCTCAAGCAGGTCGGCCAGCTGCTCATGCTCTATGTGCAGGAGAACCGCGACGCGATCGCGCCGACCGCGTTCGACTACTCGACGAGCCTCGCCCCCGGCAAGGTGCGCACCGCTTCGCCCGCAGGGGTTGTGCCGCCGACCGGGCCGCTCAGCGTCGGCACCTGGACCGACATCCTGTGGACGACGGGCAAGCTCGGTCCGACCCTCAATGTTGCGGCGACCGCGAGCGCGTGGGACTACCGCTTCGATTCGCCCGACGCCGCGCTCTATGCGAGCGGCTGGTCGGGAAGCGATCCGTTCCGCTCGGCGGAGCAGCTGAAGAAGCCCGCGGGCGGAAACGGCGCCACGCCGTTCGGCACGGGTGCGCCGGCCACCGAACTCGGTGACCCTGGCTACTTCGGCGGCAATCCGTTCTTCGACGCCCGCCCGCCGACCACAGCCCGCCCGTACTCGGGGTTCTACTACACGCTCGGCCAGATGAAGCGCCCGGAAGCCTCGATGTACTGCGTCGACAGCAACCTCGGCGAACTGCTCGAGGTCAACGACCCGACGCTGAACCCGAACAACCCGAACCTGAACCTCGTGGGCGTGGAGTGGCGCTATGTCGGTGACAAGTGCCTGATGCTCTTCCTCGACGGCCATGTCGAGACCTACGACAAGTGGGGCGACCTGCGCGAGCTCGAGCAGGAGTTCGGGGTGCGGGTCTTTGGGCTCGACCGGAGCTCGTTCTTCAGCAATCCGTGATTGGAGCGGCGGCTGCTTGCGGCAGCCGCCTTTGGCGGTCAGGCCTTGGAGTGAATCCAAGGCCTGCCTGGAACGCGCGGTGTGATCGGGAAGCGGACCGCTTGCGGCAGCCGCCTTTGGCGGTCAGGCCTTGGAGTGAATCCAAGGCCTGCCTGGGACGCGCGGTGTGATCGAGATGCGGACCGCTTGCGGCAGCCGCCTTTGGCGGTCAGGCCTTGGAGTGAATCCAAGGCCTGCCTGGGACGCGCGATGTGGTCGTCATGTGATCGTGATGTGGTCGCGAAGCGGTCGATAACCCTCTGCGCCGTCAGGTCTTCCGATTACGCGCGTGACGGCGTCGGAGACGCGATTCCGCCAAGACCTTGCGTCTCCGCGTGGGGTTCTGCTACACTTTCCGTCCCACCGTGCCACTGGCACGGTTTTTCATCGGGCGTGTTGTCGCCCTCGACTGGCTCTGCATCGGACGGTTCGCGTCGTCCCGTCGCAACAGCCAGCGCGCTGTCAGGCTCGCCTCACAGCGCGCAAGTCGAGGCTTCGCAAGGTCGATGAACGCCACCCGCTCCGGCTGTGTGTGCGCGTTGGGTCAGGGCCGGACTGCTGCATGTCGATCGCTTGATCGGCAGCGCACGCAGGGTGGGACAACATCCGACGCCACCGTAGCTCAGTGGTAGAGCACACCCTTGGTAAGGGTGAGGTCGAGGGTTCAATCCCCTTCGGTGGCTTTGGCAACGCCGCGGATGGCGCTGCCAGGTAGGTCTTACTAGTTGGCGACTCCCATGAAGGGTGCGCCGAATTTCTTTACTTCCGCCCGCTCCTCGTAGCGACGGGCGGGCAGAAGTCTGGAGCGGCGAGAGCCGGAGAATCAAAGTCATGGCCAAAGAGAACTTCAATCGTACGAAGCCCCACGTCAACGTCGGCACCATCGGCCACGTCGACCACGGCAAGACCACCCTCACCGCTGCGATCACCGCGGTTCAGGCCGCGCGTGGCTTCAGCAAGCCGGTTTCCTACGACCAGGTCGCCAAGGCGTCCGAGTCGGAAGGCCGCCGCGACCCCACCAAGATCGTGACGATCGCCACCTCGCACGTCGAGTACGAGACGGCCAACCGTCACTACGCGCACGTCGACTGCCCCGGCCACGCTGACTATGTCAAGAACATGATCACCGGCGCCGCGCAGATGGACGGCGCGATCCTCGTCGTCTCCGGCGTCGACGGCGTCATGCCGCAGACCCGCGAGCACATCCTCCTCGGCCGTCAGGTCGGCGTTCCGAAGATCGTCGTCTTCCTCAACAAGTGCGACATCGCCGACGCCGAGCTCCTCGACCTCGTCGAGATGGAAATCCGCGACCTGCTCTCGAAGTACGGCTACCCGGGCGACGACACCCCCGTCATCCGCGGCGCCGCCTTCCCGGCGCTCCAGAACCCCGGCGACCCGACCGCGAACAAGTGCATCGCCGACCTCATGGACGCGATCGACACCTTCATCCCCGAGCCGGTTCGTGAGACGGACAAGCCGTTCCTCATGTCGGTCGAAGACGTGTTCTCGATCAAGGGCCGCGGCACCGTCGCGACCGGTCGTATCGAGCGCGGCGTGGTGAAGGTCGGCGACACCGTCGAGATCGTCGGTCTCCGTCCCGATGTCAAGACGACGACCGTCACCGGCGTCGAGATGTTCCAGAAGACCCTCGACAGCGGCATGGCGGGCGACAACGTCGGCCTCCTCCTCCGTGGCGTCGAGAAGAACGACATCGAGCGCGGCCAGGTCCTCTGCAAGAGCGGATCGATCAAGCCGCACACGAAGTTCAAGGCTCAGGTCTACGTCCTCACGAAGGACGAAGGCGGCCGTCACACGCCGTTCTTCAAGGGCTACAAGCCGCAGTTCTACTTCCGCACGACCGACATCACGGGCAAGATCGAGGAACTCGTCGGCGCAGAGATGTGCATGCCGGGCGACAACATCCTCATGATCGTCGACCTTGAGGGCAAGGGCGTCGCGATGGAAGCGGGCGTCCGCTTCGCAGTCCGTGAAGGCGGCCGCACCGTGGGTTCGGGCGTCGTCACCGAGATCATCGCCTAACGTGGTTTTACCGTTCCGGCCAAGTACTGGCCGGAACTGAGTCTGAGTTTTACCGTTCCGGCCAAGTACTGGCCGGAACTGTGAAGAGCAAGTGTCGAGTCCGCTGCGGGGCGTGTCGTTCGCCCCGCAGCGGGGCTCTCGACTGAATGTGAACGCTGAGAAAGCGAGCAAGCAATGGCAAAGAAGTCCATGGATCGCGAATGGGTCTGGCTCGTGTGCACCGAGACCGGTGACATGAACTACCGCACGAACATCCGTGTCAAGGGTGGCATCATCGAGCGCGTGAAGGAGGGCTACATGAAGTACTGCCCGAAGCTGCGCAAGCACACCCTGCACAAGATCAAGCGCAAGTAAGACGCGCCTTCGCGGTCGCGTGCGGGCTTCCCGCAGCTTGTTCAACGACAGTGTTACGCCGATAGCTCAGCTGGTAGAGCAGCGGATTCCAAATCCGCAGGTCGTGGGTTCGATCCCCTCTCGGCGTGTTGCAAAGTCCAGCGTCCTCGTCGCGCAGTCCGCGCGATGAAGGGCGCCCTGATGGGAGCAGACCCATGGCAGAGCAGTCATCCCCTTCAGCATCGGCCGCGCAGGCAGTGGAGCCGTCGCGCGGGCTCTCCGTCTACAAGCCGGGCCAGGGCTACTACACGCGCATGGGCACCGTCGTCGGCGTCGCGCTTGTGAGCCTTCTCGGCCTGCTGTGGCTGTGGGAGTACTTCAAGCTGATCCCGATCGGGAGCACCAACCCGCTGTATGTCGCGGCGACGGGAGCGATCCTCGTCGGTGGCGCCATCACCGCGATCACCTACTACCTCGTGTTCGTGAAGCCAGGCTCGGTCGACTTCCTCATCGCCACTGAAGGCGAGATGAAGAAGGTCAACTGGTCGACGCGCCGCGAAGTCGTCGGATCCGCGACGGCGGTGATCTTCACGGCGGTCGTTCTCGCCCTGTTCTGCTGGGGCCTCGAGATCTTCTTCGTGTGGTTCTTCCAGCTGATCAAGGTGCTCGAGAGCTGATCGGGCCGGGTTGCGCTCCGCGGCGCAGAGAATTGGCAGGCACCCGCCTGCGGGAGATGTCAGGAATGAGCGACACCGACAACAACATCGAGTCGAACGGCGGCACCAAGGACGCCGCTCCCAAGGCCCTCAAGCGTGGTGTCGATGCGCGTCGCGCCGTCGAGCGTCCGCATGAGGTGCAGGGCGTCTCGACGCAGGCGCTCGCCGACAACCGCAAGGGCAAGGCTGGCGAGAAGTCGAAGCTCGAGCAGACCGAGACCTTCGACCCCGCGACCGATCTCCCGATGTTCCGCGAGGGCATGGACTGGTTCGTGCTCCGCGTTGCGAGCAACAAGGAGCGCTCGGTGCGCCAGACGCTGCTTCGCAAGGTGCAGATCGAGGGCATGGAAGGCTTCGTCGGCCGCATCATGGTGCCGACCGAGAAGACCAAGACCCTCAAGGGCGGCAAGCAGAAGGTGACGGAGTCGATGCTCTACCCGGGCTATGTCTTCGTCGAGATGCGCCTCGAGCCCGATGGCCGCATTCCGCAGGATGTGTTCTTCCTCATCAAGGAGACCGATGGCGTCGGCGACTTCGTCGGCACCGCCGGTCGCCCGACCCCGATGGCCGCGCACGAGGTCGAGAAGATGCTCTTCGACTCGCGCAAGCCCGAAGAGGCGCCGCAGGTCAAGATGGAGTTCGTCAAGGGCGACAAGGTCACCATCAAGGAAGGCCCGTTCCAGAACTACCCCGGCGAAGTCGACGAAGTGCTGCCCGAGAAGGGTCTCGTGCGCGTACTCGTCACGATCTTCGGCCGTCAGGCGCCGATCGAGCTCGAGTACTGGCAGATCTCGAAGGGCATCGACGAAGCGTGATGTGAGCGGCCGCCGCCGCGGCCTTCGGTGCCGCCTGCCCGTGAGATTGAGCGGCCCCCGCGACCGGTTCTTCATTCGCTGTCTGCGCCGACGCGGACCTTCACGCGCTTGATGCGCGCGGGCATCCGCTCGACGAGCGTGCGCTCGAGGCCGTCGCGCAGGACCCGCGACAGCTCGTAGGACGCCGACGAACTCGTGACCGTCAGCGTGAGCGTGCCCTGACCGAGACCCTCGATGGCGGCGTAACCCCGAACGCGTTCGGGCGCGACTTCGTTCCAGAGATCGATCACATCGCCCAGCACGCGTTGGCGCTGTGCCGTCGCACGCTCGAGCGAGGCCGCCATCGCGCCGATCGAGAGGTCCGGCTCGGACCTTCCTCGATAGACGCGCATGCGGTCGATCCACGCAAGCCGGGGGTCGGACGGCGGCGTGCCACCGCCTGCGGAGGTTCCGTTGCCTCTCGACCCGCCCTGAGCGCGCTTTCCCGTGCGTTTCGCCACGGCCGCATCCTACCCGTTCCACCCCGCTCGGGTACCTTCCGCACCATGACGGCGATCAGGATCGAGGGCCTCATCAAGAAGTTCGGCGACACCGTGGCGGTGTCGAGCGTGAACCTCACGATTCCCTCTGGCAGCCTCTTCTTCCTCCTCGGCCCCTCGGGCTGCGGCAAGACCACGCTCCTGCGCATGATCGCGGGCTTCACCGAGCCGACCGAGGGACGCATCTACTTCGGCGACCGCAATGTCGCGCGGACGCCGGCCAACGAGCGGAACACCGGCATGGTGTTCCAGAACTACGCGCTCTGGCCGCACATGACGGTGTTCGAGAATGTCGCGTTCGGCCTCGAGGTGCGGAAGCTCGGCCGCGACGCGATCCGGGAGAAGGTCCGCGGAGCGCTCGAACTCGTGCGCATGGGCGAGTACGCCTCGCGCAAGCCGAGCGAACTCTCGGGTGGCCAGCAACAGCGCGTCGCGCTTGCGCGCGCGGTGGTGTTCGAGCCGAGCGTGCTCCTGCTCGACGAGCCGCTGTCGAACCTCGACGCGAAGCTTCGGCTCGAGATGCGCCAGGAGATCCGCCGCATCGTCGACACGCTCAAGATCACGACGGTGTATGTCACGCACGACCAGGACGAGGCGCTGTCGCTTGCAGACGGCATGGCTGTCTTGAAGGGCGGGCATGTCATCCAGACCGGCGCCCCGCGCGCGATGTATCGCCGGCCCGCGAACCGCTTCGTCGCCGACTTCCTCGGCGATACGAACTTCCTCCCGGCGATCCTCGTGCGGAGCGGCGCGAGCGAGGCGCTCTACAAGACCGCGGCGGGCAACCTCGGTTCCACGGCCGCTCCCTTCCCCGAGGCGAGCGAGCTTTCGCTGTCGCTCCGGCCGGAGGCGTTCCGCATGCTGCGCGGTGGCGTGCAGGGGAGCGGCAATGCGCTCGCCGGAGTGGTGCGCTCGAGCGTGTACCTCGGTGGCGTGGCGCAGCACGAGGTTGCGCTCGATGTGCCGGCGGGCGCGGCCGAGTCGGTCGTGCGCGTCGCCGAGCTCAACCCGAAGAACCCGCCCGCGATCGGCGAGCGCGTCGCGCTCGAGATCGACGCAGACGATGTCGTGCCCCTTGCGAGCTGATTCGAGTCACGCATGCCCGTTGCGCGCAAAGGACTTCTTCTCGTCGTTTCCGGCCCTTCGGGCGTCGGCAAGACGACGATCGTGCACGAGGTGATCCGCCGCCTCGGCGGCGAGTTCAGCGTGAGCGCCACGACGCGCGCCCGCACCGAGCGCGAGCGCGACGGCGTCGACTACCACTTCGTCGACCAGGCGACCTTCCAGAAGTGGATCGACGAAGGGCGCTTCCTCGAGTACGCGCAGGTGTTCGGACGCTCGTGGTACGGCACGCTCCAGTCGCAGGTCGAGCATGCGCTCGACGAAGGCAAGCTGATCGTGCTCGACATCGATGTGCAGGGCGCGAGGAATGTGAAGCAGCGGATGCCGCGGGCGTTCACGGTGTTCGTGATGCCGCCCGACGAGGACACGCTGCTCAGGCGCCTGCGCGGCCGTGGCCGCGAGGACGAGGCCGCGATCGGTCGGCGGTTCGCCGAAGCCAAGACCGAGATCGAGTTCGCGAAGACGAGCGGCGTGTACGACGCGTTCGTGGTGAACGACGACCTCGAGATGGCGATTGACCAGGTGTGCGACCTCGTGCGCGCGCGTGTCTGAACGGTCGCGGCTGCGGCCGCCGATGGCCTGACCGCGCGAAGCCTGCGCGCGCTGGCGCTGTCGACGCCGAGCGCGGATGTTCATCGACGCGACCGAGGCGCGATGCCGGCGCGCATGCGCGACACGAACGCCTCGATCAGGCGCGCGAACACGGTCTCGGGATCGTGGCGCGCATCGATCGCGACATAGCGCGCGGGGTCGGAACGGCACTGGTCGAGGTAGCCCTGGCGCACACGCTCGTGGAACGCATCGCTCTTGAGTTCCATGCGGTCGGGCGCCGAGTTCGCACGGCCCGCGGCCATGCGCTTCCATGCCGTCTCGACATCGACATCGAAGATCACGATCTCGTCCGGCCACATGTCGCCGACCGCGACGCGCGCGACCTCCATGATCTCGTCGCGCTTGAGTCCGCCGGCGGTGCCTTGGTAGGCGAGCGTCGAGCTCACGAAGCGATCGGCGAGGACGAGATGGCCCTCGGCGAGCGCGGGGCGAATCCGCTCCTCGAGCAGCTGCGCGCGGCTCGCCATGTAGAGCAGCATCTCGCAGCGCACATTCATCGCCTTGTTGCGCGGGTCGAGCAGGACCGCGCGGATCTGTTCGCCGATCGGAGTACCGCCCGGCTCGCGCACCTCCGTCACCCGAACGCCCTGCGCTGCGGCCCAGTCGGAGAAGCGGCGGAACTGCGTGCTCTTGCCGCTTCCGTCCGGCCCATCGAACACGACGAAGCGTCCCGACAGGAACGCGCGCATGGCTTCGGTCGGCGTCTCGGGCGGGATGGTGTCGTTCGGCTCGGGCATCATGCGTGAAGGACCAGGGGCGCAGCCCGCGTCGGCGCGGGTATGTGCAAAGTATCATCCTCGCGACATGCGGATCGAGCTCCGAGATTCCTCCCGACGGCGGCTGGCGCGGCTTGAGCTTGACGACGGCGCGCGTCCTGCGCGGGTTCCGGTCCCCGGGCGTTCTCACGACCTCTTTCCGCGTTGGGAGGGTGCCACGGACGATTCCGGGTCGCTCCGACGCTGCGTCGTGTGCGGCTGCGACCATCTCTACACGCGGCGCAACTTCCCCCAGGTGACGCCGCTGATCGCCGTGCTCGCCTTCGCCTTCGCCGTGGTGGCGATCCTGGGCTACGCAGCCAGTCCGCTGGTGACGGCGGTGCTGGTCGTGCTGCTCGTCATCGATGTCTTCATCCTCGTCTTCAGCAAGCGGCAGCTTGCGTGCTACCGCTGCGGTGCGATCTACGGCGCCGTCCGGATCGCGCGCTTTCACCGCTCGTGGGACCGTGCGGTTGCGGAGAAGGTGGCGTCAGAGCCGATGGAACTGCCGGCGATACTCAAGCAGTCCGACGCCGACCCAGAGACTGAGTCGGCGCCCGGCCAGGAAGGCAATCCATGAACTCAAGCGACCGTACCCTCGTCATCCTCGGCGCAGGCGGCCACGCCTCTGTGGTCGCCGAGTCGGCTGTGCGCGCGGGCTGGCGCGTTGTGGGAATCGCATCCCGCGAAAGGCCTGACGCGTCGGGACCGTTCGCAGGCGCGGAGTGGCTTGGCGATCCGGACGGCGAGGACGCGCGTGGGCGGCTCGCGGCACAATCGGCGCGCGGAGTCGGTCTTCACGCCGCGGTAGGCGATGGAACGGTGCGCAAGCGCTGGGTCTCCGAATGTGGGGGGCCTTTGGCTTTCGTGAGCGTGATCGATCCGACGGCGCTCGTCTCCCCGAGCGCGACAGTCGACCGAGGCGTGTTCATCGCCGCTGGTGCCATCGTGCATCCACGCGCCACGGTCGGGACGGGCGCGATCATCAACACGCGCGCGGTCGTGGAACACGATTGCGTGGTCGGCGAGTTCGCGCATGTCTCGCCGGGTGCGATCCTCTGCGGCGCCGTCCGAGTCGGCCACGGGGCGCAGGTCGGCGCCGGTGCCGTCGTCATTCCGAACCGTGCGGTGGGGGCTGGTGCCACGGTGGGGGCAGGGGCGGTCGTGATTCGCGACATCGAGCCCGGGTTCACGGCGGTCGGCGTGCCAGCTGTTCCCCGCGCGTGACGCGGTGTTCCCCGATCACGACGGCTGTTCCCTGTGCGCGACGCGGCGTTCCCCGATCACGACGGCTGTTCCCCGTGCGCGATGCGGTGTTCCCCGATCACGACGGCTGTTCCCCGCGCGCGACGCGGTGTTCCCCGATCACGACGGCTGTTCCCCGCGCGCGACGCGGCGTTCCCCGATCACGACGGCGGCGACGCGGCCCACACGACAACCCATGCACTCCCAAACAGGAGGAGCATCCCGAGCAGTCCGTAGATCGTCGCAAACGCCGCGTCGCGCGGATGCAGCCTGAACAGCGGCACCGTGAGCGCACCCGCGATCAGCGGCAGGCCGAGCGTGTTCAGCAACTGCTTCAGCATGCGGAACTCGGTGGGAACGAGCCAGACCAGCATCGCAAGGCAGACGATCGCAGCCGCCTTCGCGAAGAGCGGTGCGATCGCACCGATCGGACGCTGCCGCACGAATGCGAGTGCGCCGAGACCAAAGACGGCCGCAAGCGTCGCGAGCGGGATGAAGACGACCGTCCGCGCGAGGCCGTTGAGCCGCTCACCGAAGCCGAGTTCAGGGATGTTCCCCTTCGCATCGGGAAGTGACAGTTGCGGTGCGCCGGCGAGCCAGCTGATCAGCAGGAGCGCGGCACATGTTCCGGCCACCACAAGCCACGGCTGCGGGTTGGACTGCCGTGAAATCGGTGGAGGCAGCGAGTCTGTGCCGTCGTCGGGATCCGAGTCTTCCGCGTCGGTTGGCGTGGGATCGCGGTCCTGGCTATCGCTGAGATCCGGCCGAGGCTCCACGCGACGGCCCGCGGTCGCAGGGCCTTCGTCGTCGGCAATGCCGTATGGGCCCGACTCGTCGTCGGCGTCAGGCGGCTGCTTGTTCGAATCGTTCGGTGCCATCACGGTGCGCTCCTCGCGAACACGATGTCCACACACGGGCGTCGGTACGGCCGTTGGATTGACGCCCCCGATGCCTGCCCATAGTCTCCGCAAACTTCCTCGGGAGAAAGTTGACCCATGCGCAAGGCTCTTCCACTCGCCTTCATCGTCGCGGCTTCCGCTGTTTCCACACTCTCAGCTGATGAAATCCGCCTTGTCGGCGGCGATGTCCTCAAGGGAACCGTCGTTTCCGAGACCGAACCCGCGGTCACGATCGACCACGCGGCGCTCGGACGCATCGAGATTGCGCGCGATCGTATCGCGGAGGTCGTCAAGACCACGCCAACCCCGCCGCCGGCCGCCCCCGCCGTGGTCGGTGACGCAGCGCCCGCTGAGGAGCCCGCTGTTCCGGTCGCTGTCCTGCCTGCCCCCTTGCCGCCACCGCCCGCCGGCCCCGATGAATCGTGGAAGTTCTCGCTGAGCCTCGGGTTCACCGGTTCGGAAAACGAAACACAGTCGAACTGGGATGTCCGCCTCGCCGGTTCTGCGAAGCGCGCGACGGAGAGCGACCGCACGACCCTCACCGCGGAGTACTACTTCAACACCGTCAACAGCACGAACACCGACAACAACCTGCTCCTGACGGGCCTCGAGGAGTTCCTCTTCAAGGACTCGAAGTGGGAAGCGTTCATCAAGGGCACCTACCAGTACGACGAGTTCCAGTCTTGGGAGCAGCGCGCAGGCCTGTATGCCGGTCCCGCATACAGACTCTTCGAGGGTGAGCCGGTCGAGCTCAAGCTGAGGGCCGGTGCCGGTGCCAGCTACGAGTTCGCCGACGGCACCTGGACGCCGGAACTGCTGTTCGGCAATGACCTCGTGTGGACGATCGACGAGCGCTCCAAGCTGACGCAGGGCCTGGACTTCTACCCCGACATCGACAATCTCGGCGAGTATCGCCTCATCTTCCGTCTCGACTACGAGATTGCGCTGTCGCCGAAGGGCGATCTCAAGGGCACCGCAGGCATCCGTGACGAGTACGACTCGTATGTCGAGCCCTCAGAGGACAGTTCGAACGACCTGAAGGTGTACGCCGGCGTCAAGGTTGAGTTCTGAGCGCACGCTCCGGCTGCGTTCGGCGATCCGTGAACTCCCCAAAGGCGCGCGCCGCGTGCGGCCGTTGCTGCCGAATCACCGTCTGAAATCGATCCGCAGGCCCCGCGAGGCAGGCCTGCGGCTCTTTTGCGGCCTTGCCGCGCGCGGCAACCCTTCGCGGGAAACCTCACCCTTTCGTGGCCTGCAAGAGACTTCGAGGACATCTCCCGCTAAACTCCGCTACCTGCGCGGATTTCGATGCCGCAGGGCAGGTCGCCGCATCTGCGGCGGTGGTCGCGGTCCTTCTGCGTCCTCTCTCTCGCTTCCTCAGCTCAGCAATCGTCCTTCCAGTCGCACACAACCCGCTTCTCGGAATTCCAAACCTTGGTTTCAAGGCGGAATCCCCTCCCGCGAAGCGGAAAGCCGACGCTCTCATTCACCTCACGAAGTTCTCGAGGATTCCGCGTGCACGACGCACCGTCTGACCCGTCCACCCTTGCTCTGAAGCCCGATCTGTTCACTTCGCTTGAGCCCCTCGCGCCCGTTGGTTCGCCGTCGGCCTCAGCGGAGATCGCGGAACGCGCCGCACGGCCAGTTCCTCTCGCGCTGCGACTGACCACCATGGCTGCGGTCACCATCCCGCCGCTCGTCGTCATCGCCACCATGGTTCTCGCATGGGGCGGCTGGTTCAGCTGGATCGACCTCGTGCTCTTCGGCGTGATGTATGTGATCACCGGCCTCGGCATCACTGTCGGCTACCACCGGCTCTACACCCACAAGTCGTTCGAGGCGCGCGGCCCCGTCGCCGCGATGTTCGCGATCTTCGGCAGCATGGCGGCCCAGGGCCCGGTGATCTGGTGGGCGGCCACGCACCGCTGCCACCACCAGCACTCGGACCACGAGCACGATCCGCATTCGCCGCACGCGGGACGCGAGCCCGGCTTCAAGGGCGCCGTGAAGGGATTCCTGCACGCGCACATGGGCTGGCTCTTCGCCGACCTCCGCGCCGACATGCATCGCTATGTGCCGGACCTCCTCGCCGATAAGACGACCGTCCGCATCAACCAGCTCTTCCCGCTCTGGGTCGCGCTCGGCTTCCTGATCCCGGCCGCCATCGGCGGTCTCGTCACGATGACCTGGACCGGCGCACTCCTCGGCTTCCTCTGGGGCGGCATCGTTCGCCTCTGCGCGCTCCACCATGTCACCTGGAGCGTCAACAGCGTCTGCCACATCTGGGGCCAGAAGGAGTTCGCCTCGGGTGACGAGAGCCGCAACAACCCGGTCATGGGAATCCTCGCCCTCGGCGAAGGCTGGCACAACAACCACCACGCGTTCCCCGCGAGCGCGCGCCACGGCCTCAAGTGGTGGCAGTTCGACGCAAGCTGGATCGTGATCCGCACGCTCGCGCTCGTCGGCCTCGCGAAGAAGATCCGCCTGCCCAGCGCCGAACGCATGGCAGCGCGCCGCGTGGCCTAGGCAACAGACATTCGGTATGCGACCGCCGCCTTCGGGCGGCGGTTGTGTTTTTCGGGGATGCGTTCCAAACGGGAAGACACCGCTTTGGACATCAGCTCCTCTCCCGTATCTTCAGCGCATGTCGCCCGCGTTCGTCCTCGGTTCGCTTCTTCTCGCAGCGCCTCCTGCGCCCGCGCCCGAGGCCGTCGACTACAACCGCGACATCCGTCCGATCCTGGCCGCGAACTGCTTTGCATGCCACGGGTTCGACGCGCACGGGCGCAAGGCCGGCCTGCGCCTCGATCGGGCCGAGTTCGCCTACAAGCTGACGGAGGATGAGCTCACGCCGATCAAGCCCGGCGACCTCGCCGCGAGCGAGGTCTGGGCGCGCATCACCTCGACCGATCCCGACGAGCAGATGCCGCCGCCGTCGTCGCACCGCACGCTCACCGACGCGCAGAAGGACCTCGTCCGGCGCTGGATCGAGCAGGGGGCGCCCTACGCCGAGCACTGGGCGTTCGAGCCGCCACGCGCGCGCGCCGGCGCGCCGAGCGACGGCCGCGGCGCGATCGACGCCTCCGTCGCCGCGCACCTCGCGGCGCAGGGCCTCGCGCTCGCGCCCGCGGCCGACCGCGCGACGCTCCTCCGTCGCGTGTCCATCGACCTCACGGGCCTACCACCGTCCGCCGACGAGGTCGCGGCCTTCGTCGCCGACGCCGATCCGCACGCCTATGAGCGCGCGGTCGATCGCCTTCTCGCGAGTCCGCACTTCGGCGAGAAGATGGCGATGCCGTGGCTCGACGCCGCGCGCTACGCCGACACCAACGGCTTCTCGATCGACGGCGGGCGCCATCTCTGGCTCTGGCGCGACTATGTCATCAACGCCTTCAACACCAACAAGCCGTACGACCGCTTCCTCGTCGAGCAGATCGCGGGCGACCTGCTGCCCGACAAGAGCGATGAGACGCTGATCGCCACCGGCTTCCAGCGCAACGCGATGATCACGCACGAGGGCGGCACGATCGCCGAGGAAAACCTCGTGAACTACGGCGTCGACCGCGTGCGCACCTTCGGCGAGGCCGTGCTTGGCCTCACGGTCGGCTGCGCGCAGTGCCACGACCACAAGTTCGATCCCGTCTCGCAGCGCGACTACTACCGCCTCTTCGCGTTCTTCAACCAGACGACCGAGCCCGCGCACGGCGGTGACGGCGGCCAGAACGCGGCACCCGCCGCGACGCTCAAGTCGGTGCTGCGTACCGCCGAGGAAGACGCCCTGCGTGCACGCATCGCCGAGCTCGAGCACGCGCTCGCGTCGCCCGATCCGGCCGCCATCGCTGCGTGGGAAGCCGAGCAGCGTGCGCAGCTCGTCGCGCGCGGTGCGAATCTCGCGCTCCACCCCGTGAAGCTTCTCAAGATGTCGACGCCGAACACGGGCAGCGGCTTCGAGATCGCCGATCACCGCTACGCGCTCGTGACGCGGCCGATGGGCTTCCTCGCGTTCGATGTGTCGATGGAGCTGCCGCAACTCGCGCAACCGATCACCGGTCTCCGCGTGGTGATGCACCCGTCGCCCGACGCGCCCGACGCGGGCTGGGGCTGGGAAGGCGGCAACGGGGCGAAGCAGGTCTTCGCGCTCACCAATGTCTCGATCAGCGCGGGCACTGTGCCGAGCGATCAGGTGAACCTCTACCGGATGCGCGAACTCCGCGGCGCGACCGCGAGTTCGTGGGACGAGACCGTCGACGGCTCCAACCGCCCCGAAGGCGTGCTCGACACGCTTCCCTCGGGCTGGGTGCCCGACCGCGCGAGCGAAGGCCCGGTGCATCTCACAGTCTCCTTCGCGACGCCGCTCGCCCCAGCCGAAGCGACGCACCTCACCGCACAGCTGAACTTCGGTCGCGGCGGCGCGGTCGCGGCGAAGCGCATGGAGTTCTTCGCGGTCACCGGCACCGACGACGGTACCACGCTTCCACCTTCGATCCGCGCCACGATCGAGAAGGACGCCGCCGCGCGCACCCCCGACGAAACCGCGGCGCTCGCCGCGTACTTCGCGCGCCACGCACCCGCGCTCGCCCGCACGCGCATCGACCTCGCGAACGCGCGTGAGCGGCTTTCGGTCTGCACCGACGCGCACTCGACCATGGTGATGGACACCGCGCCGACGCCGCGCGACACCTTCATCCTCGAGCGCGGCAACTACGCCGCGCCGCGCGACAAGGTCGACCCCGGCACCCCCGCGTTCCTGTCGCCGATGCCCGAAGGCGCACCGATGAACCGCCTCGGTCTCGCGCAGTGGGTCGTCGACGCGCGCAACCCGCTCTCCGCGCGCGTGGCGGTCAACCGCATCTGGCAGACGCTCTTCGGCACGGGCCTCGTGCGTACCTCGAGCGACCTCGGCCTCCAAGGCGAGATGCCCGAGCATCGAGCGCTGCTCGACCACCTCGCCGTAGTGTTCCGCGAGCAGGGCTGGGATGTGAAGCGGCTCGTGCGCGAGATCGTGACGAGCGATGTGTACCGGCAGTCGTCCCGCACGACGCCCGAGATGCTCGCGCGTGACCCGGACAACCGCCTGCTCGCGCGTGGCCCGCGCTTCCGCCTGCCGGCCGAGTTCATCCGCGACGGCGCGCTGAAGACGAGCGGTCTTCTCGTCGCGCAGCTCGGCGGACCAAGCGTGAATCCCTACACCCCGGGCGACCCATGGCGCGAGATCAGCCACTACGGCTCGAGCCCGGCGACGGCGCAGGCATTCATCCAGGATCACGGCGAGAAGCTCTATCGACGCAGCATGTACACCTACTGGAAGCGCACGCTGCCGCCGCCGAACATGGCGATCTTCGACGCGCCGAACCGCGAGATGTGCACCTTCGACCGCGCGGCGACGAACACGCCGCTCCAGGCGCTCGTGCTCCTGAACGATGTGCAGTTCGTCGAGGCCGCACGCGCGTTCGGCGAGCGCATGCTGGCGCACCGAGGCGACGATGCAGCGAGGCTCGCGTGGGGCTTTGCCGAGTCGACCTCGCGCACGCCGACCCGCGACGAAGCGACCATCCTCCTGGGCGCGCTCGCCCGCGAACGCGCGCGCTTCGCATCCGACGCGGCTGCCGCCGCCGCGCTTCTCGCGCACGGCGAATCGCAGCGCGACGAGCGCATCCCCGTGGCCGAGCACGCAGCGTGGACCCAGGTCGCGGCCACGATCCTCAACCTCAGCGAAACGGTGACGCGAAACTAACACGAGCGCCAGCACGCCATGCAACCGATCGAAGACCATCTCGCGAACCTCACCCGCCGCAGCTTCATCGGCCGTGGCGCGCACGGCATCGGTAGCCTCGCGCTCGGGTCGCTCTTCCTGCAATCGATGTTCGCGCGCGGCTCGCACGCCGCCGCGCCGCTCGGTGGCGGAATCCCCGGACTCCCGCACTTCGCGCCCAAGGCGAAGCGCGTCCTCTGCCTCTTCCAGAGCGAAGGCTTCTCGCACATCGATCTCTTCGACCAGAAGCAGGCGCTGTGGGACCACGCCGGCAAGGACCTCCCGGCGTCCGTGAAGGGTACGCAGCGCATCACGGGCATGACCTCGGGGCAGTCGAACTTCCCCGTTGTGCCGCCCCTGATGAAGGGCAAGCTCTGCGGCAAGAGCGGCCTGTGGATCAGCGATCTCCTCCCGCACATCCAGACCGTCGCCGACGACCTCTGCATCATCAAGAGCATGACGACCGAGGCGATCAACCACGATCCCGCGGTCACCTTCATGAACACGGGCAACCAGCTGCCCGGCTACGCGAGCATGGGCGCGTGGGCGAGTTACGGCCTCGGCAGCGAGAACGCGAACCTGCCTGCGTTCATCGTGCTCGTGTCGCAAGGCTCGGGCAAGAACCCGGGGCAACCGATCTTCTCGCGCCTGTGGGGCAGCGGCTTCCTGCCGTCGTCGCATCAGGGCGTCGGCTTTCGTCCGGGCGGAAATCCCGTGCCCTATCTCGCGAACCCGGACGGCGTCGACCGCGACGCGCGTCGCGCGCAGCTCGACGACCTCGCGAAGCTCAACGCGATGCACGCCGAATCCGCAGGCGACCCCGAGACGATCGCGCGCATCGAGGCCTACGAGATGGCCTTCCGCATGCAGTCCTCGGTGCCCGAACTCGCCGATCTCTCGGACGAGAAGCCCGAGACGCTCGAGCTCTACGGCCCCGAGGTGCGGCGCCCCGGCAGCTACGCGGCGAACTGCCTCCTCGGCCGACGCCTCCTCGAGCGCGGCGTCCGTTTCGTGCAGCTCTTCCACCGCGGCTGGGACCAGCACATCGCGCTCGGCACGCAGCTGCCGAACCAGTGCCGCGATGTCGACCAGCCGACGGCCGCCGTGCTCAAGGACCTCAAGGCGCGCGGCATGCTCGACGACACGCTCGTCATCTTCGCGACCGAGTTCGGCCGCACCGCCTTCAGCCAAGGCGGCTACGGCGACCCGAGCGCCGGCCGCGACCACCACGGCCGCTGCTTCAGCGTGTGGCTTGCAGGCGGCGGCATCAAGGGCGGCATCGAGTACGGAAAGACCGACGACTTCTCGTACAACATCGTCGAGAACCCGGTCGAGGTGCGCGACTTCCACGCCACGATCCTCCACACGCTCGGCGTCGACCACGAGCGCTTCACCTATCCGTTCCGCGGCCTCGATGTGAAGCTGACGGGCGTCGAGAAGGCGCGCGTGGTGCGCGAGCTGCTGGTTTGAGCGGTCGCGGCTGCGGCCGCTGCCTCTGGCGGTCGGGCTGCGGAGTGCATCCGCACCCTGCCTGGCATTCGCCGCGTGATCGATGTTCGGCTGCTTAGACAGCGTTGTCGATCAGCAGCTTCGCCGCCCAGAGGTAGAGCGGGATGCCGATCACGATGTTGAACGGGAAGGTCACCGCAAGCGCGAGGCCGATGTAGATCGACGGCTCTGCCTTCGGAATCGCGATGCGCACCGCTGCGGGAACCGCGATGTAGCTTGCGCTTGCCGCAAGCACCGCGAGCAGCGTCGCGTCGCCGACCGAGAGACTGCAGGCCTTCGCCAGCACGAGCGCGATCGCCGCGCCGATCGGTGGGAACACGAGGCCGAACACGACGAGCGACCAGCCGCGCTCGATGAAGCCGCGGAACCGCCGCGCCGCGAGGATGCCGAGGTCGAGCAGGAAGAACACGAGGACGCCGTTGAAGAGGTCCTTGCACAGCGGCTTGAAAGCCTCGAAGCCGCGCTCACGCGTCACGAGCCCGATGACCAGGCTGCCGAGAAGCAGCAAGACGGGCCCATTCAGGAACGCTTCATGGAGGAGATGACCCCAGCCCATCGGCTGCTTGGTGGTGTCGCCGCTGGCGTTCGCCTCTGCGCGCTCGGCGCGTCGGAGCAGGATGATGCTCACCACGATCGCGGGCGACTCCATGAGCGCCATGACCGCGACCATGTGACCGCCATAGGGCACGCCGGCGGCGTCCAGCATGCTCGAGGCGGTGAGGAAAGTGACCGCGCTGACCGAGCCGAAGCACGCCGCCGCCGCCGCTGCGTTGTAGATGCCGATCTTTGCCCGCAGGATCGCGAAGACCGCGAAGGGCATGACCGCGCTGAGCGCGATGCCGAGCGCCGTTGCGACCATCGCGTCGCGGGTCACGCCGCTTTGGGCGATCTTCACGCCGCCCGTGAAGCCGATCGCCCAGAGCAGGTAGAGCGACATCAGTTTGGTGACCGCGCGCGGCACGCGCAGGTTCGACTTCACGAACGCCGCAACCGCTCCGAGCACGAAGAAGAGGACGGGCGGACTGATCGAGATCGCTGAGAGATCCATCGTTCGCGGGGGAAGATACCGAATCCGTCACGCGGTCGCGGTGACGCCAAATCACGCGCCGCGCGGCCAGACAGACGGCCGCGCGGCGCGCGTGATGGACTTGCGTTGCGACCGCCGTGCGTTCAGCGTCGGCGGCCGCGGCGGCCGACGATTCCCGCGACTCCGAGCAGCGCCGCCGCGCCGGGGCCGGGCACCGCGTCGGTGAGGACGCGGAGCTGCGCCATCTTGTTCGGCCACGCGGCGAAGCTGTTCGCCCAGAGCGTGAAGGTGAGCGTGTTGCCGGCGACCGTGTACGAAGTCGAGCCGAGGTTGGTCGAGTGGCTGCGGAACGGGTCTCCCGTCGCGTAGGCGGTGCCGAAGGCGCCGAGCGGTCCGTCGCTGATGTCGAGCAGGTTGTTCTCGTAGATCACCGCGACGATGTTGCCCGAGAAGGTGACCGCGCCCTGCACGACCGCGACCCCCGTCGACGCATCGAAGTGAATCATGTGCGAGTCGAACACGCCGCCGGCGACGGTGGGTCCCCACGAGCCGCCCGTGAAGGTGCCGTTGCCGATCGTGTTGACGAGGAGCGCGGTGGACGAAACCCCGCTCTGTTCGTCCCAGCAGAAGGCCGGCGGGCCCGGGAGCGCGCTGTAGATCGCGGTCGCGGGCGGCGCGATCTGCACGGCCTGGCCGGAGACCGATGTGATCGCTGCTGATGCAGCAGCAGAGAGTGCGAGCGGGGCGAGAACCGAGGTGATGGCGAGTGCGTGCTTCATGGTGTGGTTCATGGTGTGAGTTCTTCTTTGGTGCCGCCTTGGCGGATGTGGGATTGGTCGCGCGGGCTGAGGACCGCGTTCACGAGGATTCCGCCGCACGCGCCGCCATGTCTCAACAGCGCGCGAAAAATGCCACGACCCCGCGTTTCAGGCGGGGTCGGGCGTTTGTCTGGAGCACGCAGAGGGCCGAATGGCCCGCGATCACGGAGAAGTCAGCGCCGGCGCCGGCGGCCGCCCACCACGCCTGCGAGGCCGAGCAGCGCGACGGCGCCCGGGGCGGGAACCCACTGCGTCGTCAGATTGGTCGTGTCGAACGCCGCCTGGCCGGTGTAGCTGAAGCTCTTCAGCCAGTTGAAGTCGGGGTCGGCCGGATTCGTGCCGTAGCTCGTGGTGGTGCCCGCCGATGGATGGAACCATGCGCCGAGCTGAGGTCCGAATCCGACGCCCGTCCACTCGACGCCCATCGCGCCGCCATTGTGGATCGGGGAGTAGTTCTGGATGACCGTCGCGTCGAGTTCCACGGTGAACCGCCGCAGGCCACCGGTATCGCTCGCCGCAAGCTGCATGATCGTGCCCGTGGTGTCGGGATTCAGCGAACTGAAGATGCGGTCGGGAACCTGCACGCCCGCGGCCTGCGAGCCGTCCATGTAGCTCAGGACGCCGTTCTGGCCGTTGTAGCCGTAGACCGTGAGCTTCGGAGTGATCGCGGAGTTCGCCGAGAGGCCGTTGGCGTCGAGATAGAGGATCGCAAGCTCGCCGGCGTATCCCTTCGGGTTCGGGCCGGGCGACAAGACGAGCCAGTAGCCGTTCACGGTGCTTCCGGCCGTGAACTCGAACAGGAATCGCTTGCTGTCCGGGTCGTACTCGGTGGTGATGGTCTTGAACCAGGCGCTCGAAGGATTCGAATAGCTGTAGCGCCAGAAGCCAGCCTCGGCGAGAGGCGACATCAGGGCTGCGGTGACGATCGATGCGACGACGGTTGCTTGCACTCGGATCATGACTCTTCTCCTCGGTCTCGTTCCTGCGCCGCGACGACCCTCGAACAGGTCGAACCCGCGGCGCGTTCATGGACGATGCCGCGTCGTGCGGTGCAGGCAACCGCGTCGATCCGTTCTCGCGCGATTCCTGCTCCGCTCGCACGGAACAGCCGTCAAAGCCGGCATAGATGAACAGCGCGGCGGGCCCGATCGAACGGGCCCGCCGCGGATGGCGTGAGGTCTGGATGGAGTTCGCCGTCGATTCAGCGCCGACGCCGCGCGCCGACGAGACCGGCAAGACCGAGAAGCGCGAAGGCGCCCGGCGTGGGGATCACCCACTGCGTGGTCTGGTTGGTCATGTCGCTGAAGGTCCAGCCCGTGAAGTTGAAGCTGGTGATCCAGTTGTAGTCGGCCGAACTCGGATCCGTCCCGTAGGTCGCATTCAGTCCGATCACCGGATGGAACCAGTGTCCGAGCAGCGAACCGAAGGCGACGCCCGTCCACGGCTCGCCGTTCGCGTCGGGGTAGAGCGGCGTGTGGTTCTGGATCATGCTCGCGTCGATCTCGACGACGAAGCGCCGGTAGGTTCCGTGATCGGTGGCCGACAGCTGGATGATCGCGTTGGTCGTGTCGGGATTCAGCGAGCTCCAGATGCGGTCCGGGGCCTGCGTGCCGGCGGCCGGCGAGCCGTCCCACCAACTGCTGGTGAACGAGCTGTTGCTGTTGCCGGGGACGCCGTTGTAGGCGTACGCGGTGAGCTTCGGCGTGATGCTGCTGTTGGCGGTGAGGCCCGACGCATCGAAGAAGAGCGCGGCGAACTCGCCCGCGTCGCCGCGTGGCTGGGGGCCTGGCGAGACCGAGGTCCAGAAGCCGTTCACATTGGTGCCCGCGCCGAACTCCCACTTGAAGCGGTGGCTGACGGGATCGAACTCGGCGATGACGGAGTTGTTGGGCGCCGAGCCGTAGGTCCAGCGCCAGAAGCCGGCTTCGGCAGACGATGCGGCGCTGGCGACGGCGGCGAGGACGAGCGAGATGGAGATGGAAGATCGAGACATCATGGATTTCCTTGGGTTGCGTGGAGAGGAGGCTGTTTCAGAGCGCGCGCGGCGCGGTCAGCGGCGGCGGCGCGCGCCGACGAGGCCGGCAAGGCCGAGAAGCGCGATCGAGCCCGGCGTGGGGATCACCCACTGCGTTGTCAGGTTCGAGGTGTCGTACGACGCCTGGCTCGTGTAGGTGAAGCTCGTCAGATAGTTGAAGTTCGGATTGCTCGGGTCGGTTCCGTAGGCGGTGTTGAGGCCGGCCGTCGGATGGAACCAGGTGCCCATCTGCTGCCCGAAGGCGAGACCGGTCCAGTCGTCGCCCGCAGGATTCGGATAGAGCGGCATGTGGTTCTGGATGACGCTTGCGTCAAGCTCGACGATGAACCGACGCGTCGTGCCCGTGTCGGTGGCCGACAGCTGCATGACCGTGCCCGTCGTGTCGGGATTGAGCGAGCTCCAGATGCGGTCGGGCGTCTGGTTCCCCGCAACCGCAGCGTTGCCGTCCAAGTAGCTCGTGATGCCGTTCTGGCCGTTGTAGCTGTAGGCGGTCAGCTTCGGCGTGATGCTGCTGTTCGCGCTCAGCGTCTTCGCATCGAGGAACAGGATCGCGAGCTCGCCCGCGTGTCCCTTCGGGTTCGGTCCGGGCGAAAGCGCGAGCCAGTAGCCGTTGGTCTGCGTGCCGGTGGTGAAGTCCCACTTGAACCGCTTGGTCGCGGGATCGAACTCCGCCGTCATCGACTTGAACCAGGTGTGCGACGGGTTGTTGTAGGTCCAGCGCCAGAATCCGGCCTCGGCCGAGGATGCGAGCGAGGCGATGGCGACTGCACTGACGAGGGCTGCGTTGCGGAGCATGTGTACTTCTCAATGCCGCGAGGGCCGCGGGGTCGGGTTCTGGCGGGCGCGGCTCCTCGAACCACTCGAGGACTTGGAATGGCGTGCAAAGAAACAGCCTCGCGATGCGAAGCGCGTCTTTCCGCATTTGCCACGACTGCCCGGTCGCGGAGACGCCCGACGGCGGCGTCTCCACCCGCAACACGCAATCCGATGCGACGGCCTGTCAGGACATGTCACCCAATCGGGGCATTTCGACTCTTCGGCGGCGAAAGTACCCCTGTACGGGCACTTGATCGGGCGTTGCGAGCGATGGGCAGAGGGCGATAGCACGCGCCATGCGCGTGCGAGCGGTTTACCAGTCCGGTCGCTCGTAGAGGTCGCCGCCGCATTCGGGGCAGCGGCCGGTGGTGATCGAGCCTCTGCCGTCGTACCCGCAGTTCGGGCAATGGCAGCGGTCGATCCGCCCTTGGCGCACGGCGTTGCGCGTGATGCGATGCACCTCGCGCCCGAAACGCACGGGGAGCAGCACGAGCCAGACCGTCGCCGTCAACAGCATCCACCATGCGCCGATCGAGAAGATCCAGCCGCCGTAGTGCACCGTCGCGCCGATCGCCGCGGGACGGATCGCGCGGCGATCGGTCTCGAGCTCACGCTGCGCGGCCGCGAGGACCTCGGGCTCGCGCGACGCGGGACACGCGGGAAGAAGCTTCACTTCGTAGCGCGGCGCGAGGATCTCGTCGCGGGTGGTGAGCGGCCAGCCGAACCACTGGCGGTCCTGCAGCTGCCGCACCTCCGCAAGCGGGATCGTCGACGGCGGATACGCAGCCGTCTTTTCCTTCGTGTCGCCGTATCGCTTCGCAGCGATCTCTTCGTCGTCGAGGCCCTTGAAGACCGCGACCTGCGCCAGCGTGTCGGTCCTGCGCTTCACCACCCACGACTCCATCTTGATCACGATGAGCGGGGCGAGCAGCAGGCCCGCGACGAACGCGCCCCCGACGACGCGATCCGCCCAGGTGCGCTTCACCTGACGCGAGTTGCGGTCGATCTCCTTCAGCTTGCGGCGTATGGCGCGGATCGGCATGGCGTTCGGCTGTCAGCGTGATTCCTTCTGCGCGCGCGCGGCCCAGAAGGCACGCAGCATGGTCGCGAACTCTTCGCCTCCCGCGAGGGCGAGACTCGCATCGCGCGCCGCCTGCGCGGAGGCGCGATCGCGCGCCGGAGTGCTGCCGAGGTCGCCCGGCATGCGCGACTCGATCTCCCGAATCCAGCGCTTGGTCGCGCGCATGGCCTGCGGCCCCTTGGCGAGAATCCGTGCGACGAGCGCATCGACCTCGGCGTCGAGTTCGGAAACGGCGACGCAGTGCGTCGCGAGGCCCCGCGCGACGGCGGCGTCGCCATCGAGGAGATCGTTCGACATCATGAGCGTCCGAGCGGCGGGGCCCATGCGCGAGAAGAGCGATGGAACGCTCACGGCCGGCGAGATGCCGATGCGATGCACGGGGTAGCCGATCTGCGCGTCCCGAGCGGCAACGACGAAGTCGCAGCCGGTGAGCAGCGCGCATCCGCCCGCAAGCGCGGCGCCCTGCACGCGGGCGATCACGGGAATGTCGAGGGCGCGGAGCGCGCCGACCGCATCGCTGAGAAGGGAGAGCAGCACCTCGACCCGCCGGGGATCCTCGGAACATCCCGCGAGATCGAAGCCGGCGCAGAACGCGGGGCCATCGCCCGCGAGGAGGAGCGCGTCGCAGCCCGGGGCCTCGGTCACGCGCGCGATCGCAGCCACGAGCGCGGCGAGCGCGTTCGCATCGAGCGCGTTGCGCCGCGCGGCATCGCGGAACTCGATCCGCGCGAGGCGGCCGGCGAACAGGAGATGCGGATGGGTGGACGAGGTCTGCATTGCGTCGTTTCTGCCGTCCGCGGACCTTCGGCGGCGGAGTCCTGCCGGCAATCACCCACTTATGGGTAGTGCCGTTCAAAGAAGATCGAAATTCGCCGCAGCGGTGGAACCGCGCCGCATAGGCATCGTAAAGCCGTACGGGGCGAGGGGAAGAACAGAATTGTCCACCCGTCCACCATCGGGGGGACCCGACGGAATGAAGCACGCCGCGCGTGTTGAATGCGCGGCACCTCGAGACGACTGGCCTGACTTCGCGGGCAACTGCAGGAGACGGACCAGGAGGGCTTCGGCGCTTCCTCGGCGCCACCGTCGGGTCCCTTTTTTTGGCGGTCGCCGCGTGTCTGAGCGGTCGCCGCTGCGGCGGCTCCCTTTGGTGCTTCGAATGCCGTTGGTGTTTCGGGCGCCGTTGGTGGTTCGAACGCGCGATTGCCGAGGCTCAAGTCGAGCGCGCGGTCACGCCTTCGCGGCAAATCGCGACCAGGCGGACCGATCGAAGGTGAACAGCTGTCCCGCGCGATGCGGTACGCCGCGCTCGTAGATCGGCAGCGCTTTCACCGGTCCCTGCGAGATGATCTCCTGGAACTGGCGGCGGAAGTTGCCGCGGTCGAGCGGCGCACCGAGGAGATGCTCGTAGAACTCGCGCAGCGACGACAGCGGGAACGGATCGGGAAGGAGGCCGACAAAGATCGGCGTCGCCGGCCCGTCCTCGGTCGGACGCGTGTCCGCGACATCCGCGCCGATGATCGACTCGTAGGGGCTTCGTCCGTCGAAGCCGTCGGTCTTGCGGAAGAGGACATGCCGCGGAAGGAGACGCCGCGTCAGCGCATCCGCAAGCGTCGCATCGAGGAACGCCGCGAACGCGCAACCGACGAGCGCGCGCGAGGTGTCGTCGAGCGACACGGTCGTCGACAGCGCGGGAATGGGCACAAACGACTCTTCCGCCTCGACGGACTGCGCCGCGCCTGCCGTCGTGGCCACGGGACGCGCGATGGCCCACGAAACGAGGTAGATCGACTGGGTGTCCGCGCTCGGCGCCCCGTCGGCCGTGCGCAGTGCGCGCACACCGGCGGGCGAAACGCGGACGATCTCGCGCGCAGACACGGCGCGAGACGCGGCAATCTGCGCAGCGGTCGTCAGGCCAAGCCCCTCGACGCCGGAGTTCGGCGACACCACCGGCACGCTGCGCTGCGTCGTACCGTCGCCGCGGCTCGTGATCGGCAGGCCGACCGAGAGCTCGCCGCGCACGATGCGGAACACGACGGTCGCAACGCGCACATCGAACCGAACATCGGGCTTCGTGCCGAGGCCGACATTGCCCTGCGTGGAGACGGGGATCGACTGCATGGGCTGCGATGATACGGAGTTTCCGACGGATTGAGGGTATCCTCGGCGCGTGGACAGTTTCCCCGATTCCACCGCCGCAAAGGCCGTTCCGCCCGCACCCAACGCCTTGGCCGCGCGCCGCGTGTATCTCATCCGCCATGGCGAGACCGAATGGAGTCTGAGCGGGAAGCACACATCCCGAACGGATCTCCCCCTGACCGCGGAAGGCGAGCGGCGCGCCGAACTGCTGGGGCCCGTCTTCCGCCAGCACCCGTTCGCGCTCGTCCTCACGAGCCCGATGCGCCGCGCCGTGCGCACCTGCGAGCTCGCCGGACTGCTGTCCCGCGCGGAGTGCCTCGGCGAACTCCGCGAGTGGGACTACGGCGACTACGAGGGCCGGACCACCGCCGACATCCACCTCACCCACCCGGCCTGGAACCTGTTCCACGACGGCGCGCCGCACGGCGAGACCGCCGAGGATGTCGCCGCACGCACGCGGCGGGTCATCGACCGCATCCTCGCCGCCCGTGGCGATGTGGCGGTGTTCGGGCATGGCCATGCGCTCAGGGTTCTGGCCGCGGTCTGGCTTGAACTCGCACCCGAGGACGCGGAGCGGTTCGCCCTCGAGACCGGCACCGTCTCGGTCCTCGGTTTCGAGCGGGAAACCCGTGTGATCAGAATGTGGAATGGCCGCACCTGACTTCTCGGCACCTGCGGCGGAGGGGTTTTCGGACGCAGGTTCGTGGGGGTCCGGCAGGGGGGCTTCCGACCCACCCGCGCTGGCGCGCCGCAAACGCGGTCGGGCGTCCGCAGCAGGGATTCCGCGCGGAAAGACCTGAGAAGAATGCACGGGTTTTCGCCTTGTTTCCTGCCGAAATCCGCTTCCTCGCCAACAATGGGCCGTAGGTCAGATCGCACACTTGTGGAAGAGAAAGCAGAGGAGTCTGCCATGCTGCTCCGCGACCTCACGCTTGCCCATAGCCGCACCAAGGTGCGGGGAATCTTCTGCCTCGAGACCGATTGGTCGAGCGAGGTCGGTCGCTCTCCGAGCGTCGAGCCCATGCTCGCGCTCCTGCAGAGCTCGCCGCTGAAGATCCCGTTCGTCCACCGCAATGTGGCGACCGCGGACGCTCTGTACCACTACCTCGGGAAGTGGGCGCAGCGCAGCCACAACGACTACCCGATCATGTACCTCGCGTTCCACGGCGTGCAGGGCGAAGTGCAGTTCGGCGACCTCCGCCGGCGCTCGGCCCGCGCGACGCTCGACGAACTCGAGGAGGCGCTGCGCGGCAAGTGCGCGGGCCGCGTGAGCCACTTCGGCTGCTGCCAGACGCTGCGCGTCAGCCAGCGCCGGCTCAACCGTTTCATCGACGAGACGGGCGCGCTCGCCGTCAGCGGCTACGAGCGCGACATCGACTGGGTGCGCTCGGCGGCGCTCGACTTCTCGCTGTTCGCGGCGATCCAGCAGAACACGATGACGGTCTCGGGCATGCGCGCGGTGCGCCGCCGCGTCCTGCTCCGCCACGGCCGCGAGGTGCGCGCGCTGAAGCTGCGGATCGCGCTGCGGTGCGATTGA
>JBKCZS010000029.1:0-8489 GCA_046337925.1 bacterium
GGCGCACATGGTGCACCGCATCGCGACCGGCGCCGACCCCGTGCGCGACATCCCGATCAAGGGCGTGAGCCCGATCGGCGGCGAGCAGCGCTGGTACCTCGACAGCGACGCCGCGCGGTGGGGGTAGGCGCGGCCGCGAACACGCGGTGTGCTCTCAGACTGCCGGCGTGGCGCAGACGGCGCGTTCGATGCCGCCATCACCAGAGGTGATGCCACACGATCTTGAGCGGTCGCGCCTGCGGGCGCTCCCTCGGGTGGGGACAACAGTCGTCGCCAACTTGCTCGCGCTTCGCTTCGCTCCGCGCTTGGGGGTGCCGAAGAAGGCGGAGCGCAGCGAAGCCTGAGCGGATGGTGTGGGAGGCCGCGGATGTGTCGTGTGGCACTACCCCTGCGCAGCAGGGGTAGTGGCGGCAACGAACGCACGGAAGGCCTTCAGACTGCAGTCCGAACGCACACAGCGCGACCCTCGCGTCAAGCCATTCGCGACGCACGCCCCACCGTCGCCGGCGTATCGCCAACAGCCGCAGCCGCGACCGCTCGATCCGCCCACACGCGTGGCCGTCGGTGGTTGCTACCCTCTGAACGCCGCGCCGGCCTTCTTGCCGACGAGTGCCGCGGCCGTCGCCAGCGCGACGCCGAGGAACGCCATCGCCCAGACGCCGAGCGCACTCGCGACGCCCGGGCCGTCGCCGAGACGCTCCGCGAGCGTGAAGATCGCCTTCGTGATCGGATAGTCGCCCACGCGCTGCGCGAGGATAAGGCTGTCCGAGACCTCCAGCATGGCGAAGCAGAACGCGAGGATCGCGCCTGCCGCGAGATTCGCAGCAAGCAGCGGCAGCACGATCTTCCGCGTCACGCGCCAGCGCGAGGCGCCGGCGTTGAACGCGGCCTCCTCGAGCGCCACCGAGGTCTGCTCGAGGCCCGCCGCCGCCGAGCGCACCACATACGGAAGCCGCCGCACCGCGTAGGCGAGGATCAGGAACGGCACCGGATTCGGCGTCGGACCGAGGATGTCGCCGAACGGCTTCAGCGGCGCGTTCGTCAGCCACGCCTCCATGCCCGCGGGCAGGATCGAGAAGATCTTGGCGAGGAACTCGGGCGGCGTGCCGTCGAACGGCCAGCGGAGGCTCGCCGCCACGAGGCCGAACGCAAACACGAGCCCAGGCACCGCAAGCGGCAGCATCACGAGCGAGTCGAGCAGCGCCCGTCCGCGCACGGTGCCGCGGATGAGAAGCCGCGCGACGAACAGTCCGACCACGACATTGATCATGGTGGCGATGCCCGCGAAGACAAGCGAGTTCTGGATCGAGCCCGCGGCGAGCGGATGCGAGATCGCCTCGTAGAAGTGGCTCTCGGTCAGGCTCGTGGGGAGCAGCGTTCCGTACCACTGGCCGTTCGAGGCGAGCGCGGTGCCGATCACGCCGAGGTGCGGCAGGATCGCCACGAATCCGATCACCGCGAAGAGCAGCGCCGCGAGGCCCGCGCGCGCGCCGCTCAGCGGCTTGTAGCCGGCGCCGGCGCTCGCCTTGGCGAGCATCGCGTGGCCCTTGCCGCCGAGCAGCAGCTTGCCGATCGCGTACGCAAGCACGGTCGCGCCGAGCATCACCGCCGTCAGCGCGTAGGGCTGGCGAGACGCCTCCATCTCCTTGATGCCGTTGAAGATCTGGACCGGCGTCGTCTTCGTGAACTCGAGCATCAGCGGCGTGCCGAGTTCGGTGAAGCTCCAGACAAAGACGATGGTTCCGCCGGCGAAGAGGCCCGGCCGGATCAGCGGCAGGGTGACGCGGAAGAAGCGCTTCCACTTGCCGGCGCCCACATTCGTCGCGGCCTCTTCCATCGAAGGGTCGAGGTTCGCGATGGCCGCCACGAGGTTCAGGTAGAGGATCGGGTAGAGCGCGATCGCCTCGAGCACGATGACGAGGAAGAACCCGCCCTGGCCGAGGAAGTCGATCGGGCTCGAGATCAGGTGCGCATCGAGGAGGAGCGCATTGACCGCGCCCTCACGGCCGAGCAGCTGGCGCATGCCGATCGCGCCGACGAACGGCGGCAGGATGAGCGGCGCGAGGATCAGCGTCGAGAGGAACGCCTTGCCGCGGAAGGTCGTGCGCGCCGACAGCATCGCAAGCGGCAGCGCGATCAGGAGCGCAAGAACCGTCGTGCCGCACGCGATCCCGAACGCGTTCACGAGCCCGTCGCGCAGGACCGGATCGCGGAACACCGTCGCGACATGGAGGAGGGTGAACTTGCCGCCCTCGTCCTCGAATGCGCTCGCCACGCCGAGCCAGATCGGGTAGACGAGCGGCACCCCGACCACGAGGAGCAGGGTGACGAGCCAGAATCGCTGGGACGAGGGACGCATCGGGCAGGGATGCTACCGACAGCGACCATCGCGCGGTTGGCTTGGAACGGCGTTGCCGCGATCTTGGCTCAGCCCCACTGGTTCAGCAGGACCGCCATGTCGGACGCATTCACCACGCCGTCGCCGTTCAGGTCGGCCGTGCCGACGGTCCCCCACTGATTCAGCAGGATCGCGAGGTCGGACGCGCCCACGCTGCCGTTCCCGTCGAGATCCGGGCTCGGGCTCGTGCTCGGCATGTACCAGGCGACGACCACCGGCATGGCGGTCTGGGAGCCAGCGACCCGCTTGAGCTCGAGCACATAGTCGCCGGCAGCGAGGTTGCGGATATAGAGGTGCTCGATGTTGTCGACGAGGCTGTTGCTCTCGACATTGCCCGAGGCGAACACGCCGACGCCCGCTTCGCCCGAGATCGACGCGAGCGACGAACCGTTCACGCGCCAGAGCCGCAAGTCGAAGTTCTGGACCGACGCGGAGGTGAAGGTGCTCGCCACCTGGCGGAACCAGGTCGCGCTGACGCTCACCTCGTCGACGGGCGTGTGGACGCGGAAGGTGTAGTACGAGCTCGTGCCCGAAGTCTGCGACGCGATGTAGTCCCAGCCGGCCGACGGCGTGAAGGTCGAGATCTGCGGGGTCGACGAACCGTTGCGCTCGCCGCCGGTGAAGATCCGATGGGCGCGGTCGATGTTCAGGAGGTCCGCGCCCGAGACCGGATCAAGCGGCGTCGTGGTGATGCCGCGGCTTGCGCCCGAGGTCGGCGCGCCGTTGGACCATCCTGCGCGGTGGGTCGTTCCCGCGACGAGCGCCGCCTTCACGGTGATCGCCCTGTTCGCGTTGGCGTTGCTGCTGACGGCCGGATCGGTGAGCGCCGCGTCGAAGAGCAGCGCGGCGGCCGCTCCGACGACGGGCGTCGAGAAGCTGGTGAACGGGCCTGGAGCCACGATCTCGGGCTTGCGGCGGTTCGGGCCGTCGATGCCGCTCGGCGTCAAAGCCGTGGCGTGGTTGCCGTCGGCGAGGCCGACCGCGAGCGCGTTGTACGCGTACGCCACGAGCGGCTGCGGGGCGCTGCCGGCGCCGTTGTTCACGCCGACGGTGAAGAGCACATTGTCGCGGTTGGCCACGAAGTCGAGTCGACGCAGGCCTTCGTTGTCGAAGGTGGTCTGTCCGAACGAGCCGATCCACGAGTGGTTGTGCACGCGCATGCCGGTGGGCGTGAATGCGGGCTGCGCACCGCTTCCGACGCCGAGGCTGGCCGAAGTGAGCCACGCGTTCACATTCCAGACCGACACCGCGGTGACCCCCGGGGCGATCGAGAGCGTGTTGCCGTAGAGCGACTTGCCGACCTCGGTGCCGTGCCAGCTTGGCGGAGCGGTCGTGCCCGAGAGGAGCGAGAAGGTCGTTCCGGCGAATTCGGGAAGCGTCGTGTCGGGTGCATACGAACCCGCCGCGTTCTCAGGGGCCTCGACCTGGCCGATCTTGATGTTGATGCCCGTCGGGGTGTTCGCGCCGAGCCGCGCGAGGAGGTCGGTGTAGCGGATCTCGGAGAAGATGTCCGCGCTCGCGGTCGAGGCGCAGAGGAGGACGAGGGCGACGCCGCTCTTCCATGGCATCGAGGTTCGGGAAGACTCGCTTGAAAACAGCATGCGCAGATCCTCTGTCAAGACTTGGAATCACTGCCCTACTTGGAATCACTGCCATCGACCCACGACCGCAGTTCTCCGAAGCGCGCGGCCTTGCCTCCCGCCTCGCGCCCGGCCAGACCATTCGCAGCCGAACGGTCTTAGAACTCAATTCCTAGCATCACTTCCTCTTGATTCAAGCCCGCGACCCTGAAACTCCCGAGGTCGCGCGCGCGCATCCCCCAGTTATGGCGTCCGAGCGCCGCCTGCTGCGCCCGCACCCCGCTGCCCTGCGGGCGTGGTCACCGCATCCGCAGGACGCGACGCAGGCCGCGACTCGCCCGACGCGGAACTCCGCGCGCCGCTCGCAGGTGCGGAACGCCCCGCCCCGCTGTCGGCGCCCTTCGCCGGCGTCCGTTGATTCGATGCAGACTTGTCGCCTCCCGCTGCGGCAGGCGCGTCGTCCTTCGTCTCGGCGGCACCGGGCTGCGCGCCATCGTTCTTGTCGCCCGAACCCTCGGCCGGCGCCGCGCGGTCCTTGCCGCTCTCCGGTGCGCCAAGCGTTCCCGTGCCGGCGACGCCCTCGATTACGCGCTTCGTGTTCTCGCGCGGGCTTGCGACCTCGTCGAGCACGCGCACTTCGACGCGTGCGTTCTTGGCATCGGCCGCTGCATCGTCGGGATTGGGCTCGACGCGCTCGCCGCTGCCCGCAGCGACCACGCGCAGGCGCCACCAGTCGATGCCACCGGCGGCAAGCCGACGGGCGGCCGCGAGGGCGCGATCCGATGCCAGCGTCATCGCGGCCTCGGGGTCGCCGAAGGCCTCGCTGACTCCGACATGCCCGCGCACCTCGATCACGGTCGCCTGGCCACGCAGCTGCTTCGCGAGTTCCGCGAGCGTCTTGCCGGCCGCTTCCGAGACGGCCGCCGTGCGCGGCGCGAAGAGCACGCTCGTGCCGCGGCCGAAGTGATCGCTCTTCCGGACGCTCTGGACATTCTGGTCCTTGCCCTTGGTGCCCTCGTCCTTGCTCTCGCCCGCGCCACCATGCTGCGAGGCGAGGATGCGCTGGATCAGGAGCTGGTCGCGCGGATCGTTCGAGGTCACATCGACATCGTTGTGGAACGCCTTCCGCACCGCGATCGCGAAGTCGATCATGTCGGGCTGCGCCGCGACACCGTCCGACTGCTCGCCGCCGCCGCCGGCGTTGCCGCCCTTCGGCTGGAGGTTCATCGCGAACATGATCACGAAGAAGCCCATCATGAGCATCACCATGTCGGCGAACGAGATCAGCCACTCGGGAGCGCCTTCGTGACCTTCCTCGTGGCCACCGCCGTGACCGCCGCCGTGATGCTTCTTGTGCTTCTTCTTGCCGCCGTGGCCGTCGCCGTGGCCACCGCCGTGGCTGTCGCCACCGCCGTGTCCGTGACCTTCGTCCTTGTGCTCAGCCATGGTTGGCCTCCTCGTGGGGGTGAAGGGTCACGCGGATCAGGCCGCGAGGTTCATCTTGGAACGGACGCCCTGCGGGATGAAGGCGAGCATCTTCTCCTGGGTGGCGCGCGGGTTGTCGCCAGCCTGGATCGAGAGGATGCCTTGCAGCATCATCTCGCGGGAGAGGATCTCCTCGCCCGAGCGCGTCGCCAGCTTGTCGCCCATCGGACCGGCGACCGCGTTGGCAAGCACCGTTCCGTACATGGTTGCGACGACCGCGATCGCGAGCATCGAGCCGAGGGTCTGGATGTCGCCACCGAGGTTACCGAACATGCCGACCTGGCCGATCAGCGTGGCGACGAGTCCGTAGCCAGGCGAGTAGAGCTTGATGAGGTCGAAGAACTTCTTGCCGTTCTTGTGACGCTCCTGCATCGCCATCACCTCGAGGCGCAGGGTCGTCTCGATGATCTCTTCATCGGTGCCGTCGACCGCCATGCGGAGGCCCTTGGAGAGGAACGGATCGTCGATCTTCTCGATCTCGCTCTCAAGGGCAAGGATGCCGTCGCGGCGGGCCTTGTCCGAAAGCGTGCTCATGATCTTGACGGTCTCGAGCGGAGTGAGTCCCTTGTTCAAGAAAAAGCGGCGGCAGTAGCCGGGAATGGACGCGATGTTCTCCATCGGCATCGCCATGAGGATCACCGAGATGGTGCCACCGAACACCATGATGAAGCCCTTCGGCGAATAGAACATCATGAGGTTGCCGCCCGACGCCATCACGCAGACGACAGCGCAGCAGATAAACCCGATGATGCTTCCGATGACCGATGCCTTGTCCATGTCCTTCGCCTCCTCAAGCGGACGGGAATCCGTCCGGCCCGCCGTGCGTGGGAACGACGCACGGGAACTCCGTTCGCCGTCGAGATCGGCAAGAACCGCATGCTCCATCCGTGACAGTTTCACGGAACCTGCCGACCAAGTCCGTCTGTGCGGTCTGGCACGGAGGTGGGGTTTCGGGGGGCCGCGGCTGCGTGGCGAAGTCCGCAAAGAACGCCTATCGTGAGCCCCTGCGCCCCCGTTCCGCCTGCAACGAGCCCAAATGGAGCCGAACACCTCGACCCGACTTGCCCGCGACCCCGCCGACCGGCGGCCCTTGGTCGTGGTCACCGAGCACCTCGCCGACGAGGCCGCGGAGTGGCTCTCGGAGCGTTTCGATGTCGAGTTCTGCGGCGTGCACGACGACCGCTTCGGGGAACTCGCCCCCGAGGTCGAGGCGCTGGTGGTGCGGACCTACACCAAGGTCGACGGCGCGCTGCTCGCGCATCTTCCGAAACTGAAGGTGGTCGGGCGCGCGGGCGTCGGGATCGACAACATCGATGTCGCGGCGTGCAAGGCGCGCGGGGTGCCGGTGGTGTCGACCCCCGATGCGAACACGCAGGCGGTGGTCGAGTATGTCCTCTGCCTCGTCTGCGATGTCCTCCGGCCGAGGCTCTTCCTCGAGGAGACCGTCGAGAAGGAGGAGTGGGACCAGATCCGTCAGGATGTGGTCGGGCTCTGGCAGATGGATGAACTCGTGCTCGGCATCCTCGGGCTCGGGCGGATCGGAAAACGCATCGCAGAGGTCGCGCGGGCGATCGGCTTCACGGTCATCTACCACGACATCGAGGAGATCCCCGTCGAGCGGCGCTACGGCGCAGAGCCCGTGTCGCTCACGCGCCTGTTCGCGGAGAGCGACCTTCTCACGATCCACATCGACGGCCGGCCCTCGAACCGCGGGTTCGTCTCGCGCGAGCTGATCGAGTCGATGCGACCCGACGCGAACCTCATCAACACCGCGCGCGGCAATGTGATCGACATCCAGGCGCTCGCCGAATGGCTGCTCCAGAACCCCGCAGCCGCCGCGATGCTCGATGTGCACGAGCCCGAGCCGTTCGGCGACGGCTACCCCCTGCTCGATGTGCCGAACGCGTATCTCGCGCCGCACCTCGCAAGCCGCACGATGACCGCCATGGACAACATGAGCTGGGTCGTGAAGGATGTGGCCGCGGTGCTGAGCGGGCGCGCGCCGCGGTTTCCGGCGTGGTAAGGCGTGCTGCGTCGGGGCGGCGAGTGGTTGCGCGTGGTAGCAAGTGGTGCAAGGTGGTAGAAAGTGGTGAAAACCACGGTGAAACACGCAGAAACGCGATGTGAGAAATCTTCGCGATTTCGTTTGCACGCACCGTTTGTGAAGACATAGTGTTCGCCTGCAGGGGAGCGCGCATCTCCATGCAAGTCGCACACGCGACCGCGCGCGCTTGCCAGGCCCGGCGTCTTTACGAGCCGCTTCACATCATCAAACTCGGGCGAATGGCGCAGGGCACGGCTCGGCGCCGAAGTGGTCTCACGAGCTGCGCGACGCGGTCGCGCGCGTGCGACGCTTCACGCCCGCCACATGCGCGGCGGTGGCACGCCGCGGAGAAGGTTGTCACATGGATTCGGGTCGAGATGGCGGTCTGGACAGCGAAGGTGTCGATGGTCAGCACGGGAAGGACGGTCGGGAGGAGCATCGCGAGGAGACTCGGGCGCACGAACCCGCGCGTCGAATCGACAAGAACAAGCTGGCGACGAGCGCGGATCATCAGCTGCTCTACGGTCCGCGCGTGCCGAAGCGGCCGGCGCGCGATCTCCAGTCGCCGCTCGGGAACCCGGAAGTCCGGCTCCTCAACGCGGCGGACCTCGCGAAGCTCGACGCGACGCGCGGGGAGGCGGGAACGGTGGTGCTCTCGGCAACGCCGCTGGTCGAGGTGACGCCCGACGGGTCGCTGCTCGAATCGCGCCCCTACCACGGACTCGCGATGACGGCCGAAATGCGCAGGCGCGGCACCCTCGTCGTCGGCGCCACGGGCAGCGGCAAGACGTACCGCTTCGCGATCCCGCTCATCCACGCGCTGCTGCGCGACACCGACGAGACGATCCTCTACAACAACCTCAAGGGCCCGCGCGGCACCGAGGAGATCCGCGAACTCGTGAAGCGCGTGGCGCCCGGCACGCCTGTCACGGTCTTCGCGCCGGGGAACGCGGCGCGTTCCGTCGGCATCAACCTCCTCAAG
>JBKCZS010000030.1:0-17884 GCA_046337925.1 bacterium
AAACGGGACAGGTGGCCGCGTGGGAGCGCACGAGTTTCGGCGAACTCGTCGTGGTGCCGAAGCGGAGGGTCCCGTTCGGCCCGGTCGATCCGGCGGGCGCGCGGAATGTGTTCATCCAGGAGGGGCTCGTCGCGTACCGCGCCCGCACGGAGGGCGCGTTCCTCGCGGCGAACCGCGCGCTCCGCGAGGCGCTCGAGCGCGAGGAGGCGCGCGGACGCAGGCGCGGGCTCCTGCTCGAGGAGGAGGCCGCCTTCGCGTTCTACGACGACCGCCTCCCGAAGCACATCCACTCGACGCCGTCGCTCGAGTCGTGGCGCCGCTCGGCGGAGGAGGCCGATCCGAAGGTCCTCTGCATGCGCGAACGCGACCTCGTGCGCGACGGCGCGGAGCGCGTGCGCGACGCAGACTTTCCGGAGACGCTCGCGCTCGACGCGCTTGCGGTGCCGCTCGCCTACGCCCACGATCCCGAGGATGCAGGCGACGGCATCACCGCGCGCATCCCCGTCGAGGCGATCGGGCTCGCGGATCCGGCGCCGTTCGAATGGATGGTGCCGGGTCTCTTCGCGGAGAAGGTCGAGGGGCTTGTCCGCACGCTTCCGAAGCACCTGCGGGTGCGGCTCTTCCCGATCGAGGAAGTCGTGCAGGGGGCCGTCGAGGCCATTCCCTTCGGCAAGGGCTCGCTCAAGCGGACGCTTTCGAGGCATCTCTCGGGTCTCGCGCAGGCGGAGATCACACCCGCCGACTTCCGCGACGAACTGCTTGCCCCGCATCTCTGCATGCGTTTCGAGGTCGTCGACGCCGATGGATCCGTCCTCGCGGTCGGCAGGGATCTTCCCGCGTTGGCCACGCGATTCGCCGCGCTCGGGCGCGACCGCCTGCGCGCTTCGATCGACCGCACGAAGGACCCCGTCGCGCTCCTTGAGCGCGAGGAAGTCGCGGCGATGCCCGACACGCCCGTTCCGGTTCGGCTCGCCTACTCGCGCGCGGGAATCGCGCTCGTCGGATACCCGGCGCTCGTCCGCGAGGGCGGCCGCGTCGCGCTCCGCGTCCTCGATGGCGCCGTGCGCGCCGCCGACGAGCATGCCGCCGCCGTGGCCGGGTTCGTCGCCGCGGAACTGCGGGAGGCGGTTGAGCACCATGTCGCGTACGACCCGCTCTGCCAGGAACTCCACGCGCTTCTCGGATTGCGCGGCGTCGACGACTCGGTCGGATTCGTGGCCCGGAGCGTCGCGGCGCAGGCGGTGGCGGAGGCCGGGGAACTGCCAAGGGACTCGGCCGGTGCGATCGCGGCGGTGCGGCGCGCGGAGCGCGATCTTCACGACCGCGTGGCCCGCTCTATGCGATTGCTGCACGCGGTCCTCGTGAGCGCCGAGGAGGTCGGCGAGCGCGTGCGCGGGACGAAGCCGGATGCGCTCGGCGATGCGCGCGCGCGCGTTGCGGCGCGGCTCGTCGAGGTGCTTGGCGCCGATCTCGAGCCGGTCGCGCGCGCCGATCAGGAAGATCTCTCGCAACGGCTGCGGCTCGTACAGATGCTGATGGGACGGCTCGAGCGACTGCGCGAGATCGGGCCGGCGCGGGACCGCGCGATCGACGACGAGCTTGCGCCGTGGCGGGAACGGGTCGCCGAGGCCTGCGCGCTGCGTGGCAAGTCGCGCGCCGAACTGCAGGCGATGCGCCGCATGTTCGAGGAGATCGAGATCAGCCGCTACGCGCCGAAACTTCCGCGCGCGTTCCCGGCGAGCGAGAAGCGCCTCGAATCGATGCTGCAGCCGGCTGACGCGTGATCGACGAGGTCGCGGGCGCTAGGCTCCGTCAGACAGAGCCTAGAAGTACGGTCGGAACTTCTCGAGCATGCCGAGCTCTTCCGAGTGCAGCAGGCCGCGGTTCGTGCCGAGCCGGCTGGCGGCCGGCGAGTCGATCAGCGTGCTCGAGTCGGCCGGGGAGATCTGGAACAGCACCTTCCAGTCGAACTCGCGCAGCGCGTTCCGGTCGAACGAGCGCTGCAGCGATGCGAGCGTGTCCGCCATCACGGCGACATGCACGCCCGCCACCGGGCCTTCGCGCACGATTCCGCCGAGCAGCTTGTCGGGCGACGGCGGCGCATCGCTCGCACCGAACGAGAAGTCGTCCTCGTTCCGACGGAGCGAGCGGTACCGCTGCAGCTGGTGGATCACCACGAATCGCCGCGGGCGGCCTGGATTCTCGGCGCGGCCCGTGACATCCTCGGCGATCTCCGCGAGCTTCGCCTCGATGTCGCGGTAGGCGACGAAGTTCGCCTTCACGCCGCGGTCTGCCGCGATCCGCTGCAGCGTCCCGTACTCGGGCGCGTCGGCGGGGGTGCCGTCGAACACATCGATCGTCGCATCGGGCGATTCTGCCGCCATCGACAGGAGCATCGCCGCGGTGGTCGAGACCGCCTGGTCGTCGCGCGGCGAGATGCACGCGACATTCGCGCCCGCGGCGCGGGCGAGCCGGACGCAGGTCGGATCCTTGATCGCGACCGCCTCGCCGAGCCAAAGCCGCACATTGCCGCGCGGATCGGGCTTCATGCCGCCGCGAACCGCCGGCGACAGCCGGAGCGGTGCGCGCGCGTCGCCTTCGAACACGATGCGGGGCAGCGTGTCGTAGACGCCCTTCGAGCGCCGCTCGACATCGTCGAGCCAGTGATCGCGCTTCTCGTCGGGGAGGAACGCGACCTGGAACGGCGAGTTGCCCTCGAGGCGCCCGCCGGCGTCGTTGTAGATCGCCTCGCCCGGCCTCGAAAGGAGGCGTGCGGCGAGGTTGTCGTCCGACAGGATCAGCTGCGAATCGGCTTCGCTGCATTGGAGCGCGATGCGGACGCCCATCTGGCCCATGGTGCTGCGGGCGAGCGAGTACGCGCCGCCGAGCGTCTGCGAGCCGAGGATCGCGTGCATGCCGAACGCGCGGCCCTGGCGCACGAGGCGGTCGAGGAGCATCGACGCGTTCTGCGCCACGCGGTCGTCGTCGAGGAAGAACTCCTGGAACTCGTCGATGACGAGCAGGACGCGCGGCATGCGCGCATCGGGCCGAAGCTTGCGGAAACTCGCGATGTCCTGCACGCCGGCCTCGCGGAACAGCTCGCCGCGCCGCGAGAGCTCGGCGTCGAGTCCCTCGAGCACCGAGAGACCGAACTCGCGGTCGGATTCGATCGCGACGGCGCGCGCGTGCGGAAGCGCATGCTCCGCGTAGGTCTTGAACTCGACGCCCTTCTTGAAGTCGACGAGCCAGAGCTCGACTTCCGCCGGCGAGTACCAGCAGGCGATGCCCGTGATGATCGCGTGGAGGAGCGTCGACTTGCCCGAACCGGTCTTGCCGGCGATGAGCGCGTGCTGGCTCGTGCCTTCGCCGAGCAGGAACTGCTGCAGCCGCGTGGCGCCCGCGCGTCCGACCGGCACGCGCAGGTTCTTCGCGCTCGACAGGGACCAGAAGGTCTCGGGCTTGGGCGCGATGGCATCGAAGGGAACCTCGACGCGCGCCGCCGTCTTCGCATGCCGCCCGATCCGAGTGAGGAGCGGAATGAGCGCATCGTCCGGAAGCGGCGTGTCGAGGACGAGCGGAAGCCCGGCGTATGGCCCCTCTGCGAAGCGGAACGAGTCCGGCTTCCCCTTCTCGGCGCGGACGATCTGGCAGCTCGCGGAGATCTCGTCGGCGGACACGCCGTCGGGAAGCGCCGACTTCTGGTCGCGCAGCAGGATCACATGGACGCCGCAGCGCTGCCCCGCGCGCAGGATCGAGAGCATCCGCGCCGCCGCCTGCTCGCTGAAGTTGGCGGGGAAGTCGGCGCACACGAGGAAGCGGTAGGGCTCCGCGATCTCGCCCGCTGCGTCGTTGTACGCGTCGATGTCCTCGAACTCGTTGCGCAGGTACTTCTGGATCACCGTCTCCATGTGCTCGGAGATGTCGACGAGGCGCTGCTCGATCGCGCGCGGGTCGGTCCAGATCCGCTCGCCGACAAGCTGCTCGAACTCGTCGCCGAGGTGCATGAACGCCGCGAAGCTCTCGCCGAGCGCCACGGGATCGAAGAAGGTGAAGCGAGCCTTCGAAGGCGGAATCGAGACGAGAAGCCGCGTGAGCAGCGCGTGCACCGAGCGAAGCGCGGCGCCGCGCGACTCGGGCGTCGTCTCGATGACGAGGTTGCCGCGGATCGGGAACCCGAGCGCCGCAGGAATCTCGAACCGCTTCGGCATCTCGACGCGGAACTCGGGGGCCGTCGGAAGTCCGCCCGGGAGGCTTTCAGGCTCGACCGAGAGTGTTCCGAAGCGGAACCATGGCGCCCGCTCCGTCGCGATCCCACCGTCGGCACCGAGGGCGCTCCACGGCGGGCTCACGGCCCTGTCGAGCGATTCGGCGAAGGCGAGCGCGTCGCGCGACTCGGTCGCCGTGCGGATCCACTCGAGGCGTGCGTCGCGCAGCCGTTCCTCTTCCTCGCGCACGAGGCCCTCTCGCTCGGCGTGGGCGCGCGCGATCTCCGTTTCCTCCGCCCGCGCGGCGGCGGTCGTGACCGAGGCAACCGAGGCCGCCCGCGCCTGCGTGGCCGCTGCGACCGCGGCGGCGCGTTCCGCCTCGATCTCGGCGGACTCCGCGTTCGCGGCATCGACCAATCGCCTGGTGCGGCGCTCGAACGCGCGCGGGACCTCCGCGATCGGGCCGTCGAAGGTCTTGTGCGCGGCCAGTTCCTCGGACTTCTCCGTGTCCTTCAGTCGGAAGAGGCGTGCCTCGCGCGCTTCCGCGTGCTCGCGCTCGGCGCGTTCCTTGGCGGCGCGGATGGCGGCGAGATCCGACTGGAACGGCGTCCATACCCGCCGCATCGCCGACAACGCGATGCCGCGCAGCGTCACGAACGCGACAATCACGAGGACGAGCGCAGCGCCGGCGGAGATGCCCGCGACCTTCGCCCAACTCGTCTCATCGAACAGCGTGAACGCGCCGCCGATGACGCCCGCGCCGATCACCACCGCCGGCGCAAGGACGAACGGCGCCGGGCCCGCGATCAGGCGCGCGGCGCGCGCGGTGAGGATCGCATCGAGATGCTCGCGCCCCTTGACCATGAGCTGCGCGATCTCTTCTTCCGCGGGCACCGGGGCGGGCGCCGAAGCAGTCGCAGCGGCGCCCGCGCCTGCGTCGACGACCGGAATCGGAAGCCTGCAGGAGCGGATGTAGCTCTTCGCCTCGTTCTCGAGCGCGTGCGCCTCTTCCATCGCGCGGGCAAGCCGCTCGCCGAGTTCCTTCGTCTTCCGCTTCTCGCCGTCCTCGCCCGCCTCGCGCATGGCCTCAGCCATCAGCAGGGCCTCCTCGAGGCCGCGGGTCAGCTTCGCCAGCTCCTCGTCGTGCGAGGCCTGCAGCTCGCCGAACTTGCGCGCACGGCGCGTCTCGAGATCGAGCCGCCGCGTCTCCGCGCGCGACTCGGCGGTGGCGAGCGCGTCCGTGGCCTCCGACTCGATGCGCTCGAGGTCGTCGTTCTTCCGCTGCCTGATCGACGCGAGCGCGCGGTCGTGCTCGATGCGCGCCTTCTCGCGCCTCGACGCGATGTCGGACTTCACATCGTCGATGATCCTCTGGCGCGCGACCATCGCCTCGAGAAGCGCGCCCGTCCTCCGCTCGAGTCCAAGCGCCGCATCGCTCGAACCCGCGCTGCGGAGGCCAGCGAGCGAACCGGGCATGGATGCATCGCCCGAAGCGGTCGGTGTTGCGGCTGTGGGTTCGCCGAGATCCTGCATGCGACGAAGCCTACCACGATGGAAGGTTGCTGAACGGGATCAGCCCGCGGCGCGCTTCGCCGGGGGCTGGCGAAGCGTCCGCACGAACGGCTCCGCGATCACTTCTGCGGCCCGGTAGGGCGAGAGGACTCCCGACTTCGGATCGGTTTCGGCGTCCTTCGCGACGGGTTTGGCGCTGTCGGCGTGCAACGGCAGCGTCACGACGCTCTCGGGCAGGATCAGGTCCGCGACCGGAGTGCCGGCCTCGACCGCGCTTCCGTCGCGCCGGCAGAGAACCGCCGGAGCGTTGGAGGCCGAGTGCTTCTCGAGCGCGGCAAGCAGGGCCTTCTGCTTCTCCTCGGGAAGCTTCTTCCAGTCGGCTCGTCCGCGGCACTTGGGGAATCCGCTGCATCCAAGCCACGGTCCGCGCTTGCCGCTGCGGAGGTTGCATACCTTGCCGCACTTCTCGCAGACGACCTCGGGATCCTGGTACGGCGGCGCCGCAGGAAGCTGGATGCGGTCGCGCTTGTCGAGCCGCACCACATACTTGACTTCGGGATAGCTCACGCTCGTGATGTACTTGCCGAACTTCCCGCTGCGGAGCACCATCGCCGAGCCGTCGACCGGGCACACCATGTCGAGCGCCATGTCGCTGACGGGCTCGCCTTCCTCGTTGAGCCGCGACGCAAAGTCGCAGTCGGGGTAGCCGGAGCAGGAGAGGAACCACCGGCCGCCGCCCACGCGCTGCTTCGTGCGCTTTCCGCACTTCGGGCAGGCGTACTTCGACCACTTCCAGAGGGGAACCTCGCGCATGCGGGCGAACGATTCCTCGAGGGGCGCGCCTTCGAGCATGCCCTTGATCTCGCGGAGGATCGCGCGCCAGTCCTCTTCATCGGCCTCCACGCGGTCGAGACGCGCCTCCATGAGGCGGGTGTATTCGTAGTCGAAGAGCAGGGGGAAGCCGCCGACGAGGAGCGAGACGACCGCCTCTCCAAGCGCCGTCGCGTAGAAGCGGCGCGACTTCTGCTCGACATAGCCGCGCTGCGAGATCGTGTTGACGATCGACGCGTAGGTGCTCGGGCGGCCGATGCCGCGCGACTCGAGTTCCTTGACGAGCGACGCCTCCGAATAGCGGCTCGGCGGGGCGCTGAAGCGCTGCAGCGCGTCGATCGACACGCCGGCGAGCTCCTGGCCCTGCGAGAGCTGCGGGAAGGTCGCCTCCTCGTCGTCCTCGGCGATGTCCTCGACGAGCTTGAGGTAGCCGTCGAACACGACCACGCTGCCCGACGCGCGGACGACGGCGCCCGTCTTCCGGTCGCTGCGCTCGAGGCGCACGGTCGTGAGGTCGTACTGCTTCGGCGCCATCTGGCAGGCGACGAAGCGCCGCCAGACGAGTTCGTAGAGCGCGTACTGCTCGGCGGTCAGCGCGCCGCGCACGCTCTCGGGCCGACGCGACGGATCGGTCGGGCGGATCGCCTCGTGCGCTTCCTGCGCGTCCTTGCTCGACGCGAAGAAGTTCGGCTTCTCCGGCAGGTAGCGCTCGCCGTACTCGCGCCGGATGAAGTCGCGCGCCGCATGGAGCGCCTCGCCCGCGACATGGGTCGAGTCGGTACGCATGTAGGTGATGAGGCCGATGCGGTCGCCGCCGATGTCGACACCCTCGTAGAGGCTCTGCGCGATCCGCATCGTGCGGTCGGTCGAGAAGCCGAGTTCGCTCGACGCCGCCATCTGCATGGTCGAGGTCTTGAACGGCGGCATCGCGCGCCGCGACTTGCGCTCGGTCTCGATCGAGGTGACCTTGTAGGCGACGCCGGCGCCGACAGAGCCCGCGACGGTGCGGACGAACTTCGCGGCGCCCTTGCCGCGCGAATCCTCGCGGGTCGAGACCTGCGCGCGCTCGAGGCCGGCGGCCTCGACGGCGGATAGCACGAGGGCCGACAGGTCCGTGGGGCTGGAGGAGGCCGCGCCGGCCTCGATCTTGAGTTCCTTGCCCGCGACCTCGACGAGCTTCGCCTCGAGGACGCCTTGCTTCGCGAGGAACGCGAGGCGGTCCTTCTGCGAAGGCGCGTTGCCCTTGTCGTTGCGCCGCGCGAGGAAGTCCTCGATCGCCTTCGCGATCGCGCCGCGTCGAGCGAGTTCCGGCGCCAGCCGCACGAGCACTTCCCACGACTCGCTCGGCACGAACTCGCGGATCTCGGCCTCGCGCTCGACCACCAGCCGTGCCGCGACGGTCTGCACGCGGCCGGCGCTGAGGCCGCCCTGGCGCATCAGGCGCCAGAGGAGCGGCGAGATGCCGTAGCCGACGATGCGGTCGAGGATGCGCCGCGAGTTCTGCGCGTTGACGCGCGCCATGTTGATGGCGCGGGGATGCTCGAAGGCCTCCTTGATCGCGGTCTTCGTGATGGCGTTGAACACGACGCGCTTCGCATCGGCCGGCTCGACATCGAGCACCTCGGCGATGTGCCACGAGATCGCCTCTCCCTCGCGGTCCAAGTCGGTCGCGAACCAGACCTCGGTCGCATCCTTCTTCAGCTTGCGCAGCCTGGTCACGGTCTCGCGGCGGTCGGGCGTCACCACATAGGTGGTCGCGAAGCTCTGCATGTCGACGCCGGGGATGTCCATCGGCTTCGGCTCGGTGCTCGCCGCCTTCTTCTCGCCTCGCTTCGCGGGCTTCGGCTTCTTTCCGTCCGCGTCGGCGGCCGCCTTCTTCTCCGCGCGCTCGGGGAGATCGCGGATGTGGCCCTTGCTCGCCTCGACATGGAACTTCCCGAGTTCCTTGAGGTACTTCTCGATGGTCTTGGCCTTCGCCGGGCTCTCGACGATCACGAGCGCAGCGCCGCCCGCGCTGGCGACGGCGCCGTCATCCGACGCGGCCGAGGAGCGGGTGCGGCGGGTCGGGGCAGCGGCCGGGGCGGCTGTCTTCGTGCGGGAAGTGGTCTTCTTGGCTGCCATCGTGGTCGCTGGAACGGCGCTGGAACTCGGGCTCGGCGGCGAATGGATCGCGCCGCCGTCATCGGTTCGATCTCTGCGATCGGATGAACCGAGGCGAAGGAAATAGTTGAGAGCCCCCGTCGAAGTCAAGCGGGAAAGCGATGCTCGATCGGTTTCGGGACCACTTTCTTCGGTCCAATGCGCGTGCGCTCACGCGCGTGTACGCGTGTGCGCGACGCGCGCGAGCGCGAGTTCGCAGCGGTCGGCGAGTCCGGCCGCGGTCGTCGCCTCGCCGCAATCGATCGCGACCGACGGCTCGAGCGCGCGGAACCGCTTGAGCCAGGTGCGCTGCTGCTTGGCAAGCCGGCGCGAGCGGATCTTGGTCTGCTCCGCGGCGTCGTCGAGTTCGCGCTCTCGTGGACGCCGCGAACCGTCGCCGAGGATCGCGAGCAGTTCCTCGTAGCCGCAGGCCGCGCGCGCCTGCGCGCAGAGCCCGCCGCACGCGGCGAGGCGCGCGACCTCTTCGGCGAAGCCCGCGTCGAACATGCGCCGCACGCGCGCGTTGATGCGGCGGTTGATCGCCTCGACGGGCCAGTCGAGGATCACGGTGAAGAGGTCGTCGCGGCGCGGCGCGATCCCGGATTCGTCCCAGGCGGTGCGCCGGTCCGACGCGCGGTCGCCCGTCCCGTGGGCGATCTCGAGCGCTCGGATGATCCTCCGGCGGTCGTTCGGATGAAGCCGCCCGGCCGCAGCGGGGTCGCTCGACGCGAGCCGCGCGTGGAGTTCCGCGCTCGGAACCGCCTCGAGCGCCGCGCGAAACGCAGGGTCCGCCGCCGGGGCCTCGTCGAGACCCTCGAGGAACGCGCGGATGTAGAGGTTCGTGCCTCCCACGACGATCGGCACGCGGCCGCGCCGCCGGATGTCGGCCACCGCCGCATCCGCACAGGCAAGCCAGCGCGCGACGGTGAAGCCCTCCTCGGTCGCATCGACGAGGTCGAGCGCGTGGTGGGGGATTTCCGCCCGCTCCGCGGCGGTCGGCTTCGCGGTGCCGATGTCCATGCCGCGATAGACCTGCATCGAATCCGCGCTCACGAGCTCGCCATCGAATCGCCGCGCGAGTTCGAGCGCGAGGTCGCTCTTCCCGCCCGCGGTCGGGCCGAGAATGACGATCACGCGCCGCGTGGCCTCCGCCTTCGCAAGCGCGTGCTGGTCGCTGTTCGGCGTCTCAGGCGTCATCGATCGCGTCGAGGCAGACGAGGTGCTTCCCCTCGAGGACCTCGAGGCTCGCGCCGCCTCCGGTCGAGACATGGGAGAGCTTGTCGGCGAGACCGAACTCCTCGACCGCCGCCGCGGTGTCGCCGCCGCCGGCGATCGTGGTGGCGCCGGCCTTGGTTGCGTCGACGACCGCCGCCGCGACCGCGCGCGTGCCCGCGTCGAACGGCGGCATCTCGAAGACGCCCATCGGTCCGTTCCACACGACCGTCCTCGACGAGCGGATCGCGGCGCCGAAGCGCTCGCGCGTCGCGGGTCCGATGTCGAGGCCCATCCAGCCGTCGGGGATCGCGCCCGTCACGGTCGCGGTCTCGGTGCCGGCCTTGAACTCGCGCCCGCAGACATGGTCGCTCGGCAACAGGAACTCGCAGCCCTTCGCGGCCGCCTTCGCGAGGATCTCCTTCGCAAGTTCGACGCGCTCCTGCTCGACGAGGCTGTTGCCGGTCGCCACGCCCTGCGCGCGCAGGAAGGTGTACGCCATCGCGCCGCCGACGATCAGGCGGTCGACCTTCGACATGAGGTTCTCGATCGCGAGGATCTTGTCCGAGACCTTCGCGCCGCCGAGGATCGCGAGGAACGGCTTCTGCGCCGCCGCGATGCGCCCGATCAGGTACTCGAGCTCGGCGTCGAGGAGGTAGCCCGAGACGCACGGCGCGCCGCGCGCGCGCATCGCCATCGGCAGCGCGTGCATCGAGGCATCGGCGCGGTGGCTGGTGCCGAAGGCGTCGTTCACATAGATGTCGCAAAGGCCAGCGAGCTTCGAGGCGAAACCGGCGTCGCCCTTCTTCTCGCCCTTCGCGAAGCGGAGGTTCTCGAGGAGCACCACCCCGGCCTCAGGCATCGCCCCGATCGCGGCGCGCGCCGCGTCGTCGGAGCAGTCCTGGGAGGGGAACGCCACGCCATGCGGCGCGTCCTTGCCGAGCAGCTCGGCGAGGCGCCGCGCGACCGGCGCGAGCGAGAACTCGGCCTCGTAGCCCTTGCCTTCCGGCCGCCCGAGGTGGCTAGCGAGCACCGCCCGACCGCCGCGGAACAGGACCGAACGGATGGTGGGGAGGCTCGCCTTGATGCGGCGGTCGTCGGTGATGACGCCCCCCTCCATCGGGACATTGAAGTCCACCCGGATGAAGACCTTCTTGCCACGGACATCGGTCTGGTCGATTCGCTTCTTTCGCATGGGGCGCACTATAGGGCGGCTGCGGCAGCCGTCGGCCGAGGGGACAACTCGGTCGGATCGCAAGAAAACCGCGCCGTGCACCGCCCGACGGCGGGTATCATCCGCTGATGCGCCCATGGGGGCGCGACCCGAATCAGACGGAGCAACCATGTTCATCGACTTCCGCTCTCTCGCCGTTCCCGCCATCGTCGCGACCATGTCGACCGTTGCACTTGCCCAGGAGCAGACGCTCAAGGTGGGCTCCGACGCACCCGAACTGAAGGTCGGCCGCTGGGTGCAGGGCGAGGTCAGCGACCTGAGCGACCCGAATCGCACCTATGTGGTCGAGTTCTGGGCGACCTGGTGCGGACCGTGCAAGGTGTCGATCCCGCACCTCAACAAGCTCCATCAGCGCGGCCGCTTCGCCGGCCTCACCATCATCGGCGTCTCCGACGAGCCCTTCGCCACCGTCAAGGGCTTCGTCTCGCGCAAGGGTGCGACCATGTCCTACCCGATCGCGGTCGACACCGACGACAAGTCGATGCAGACCACCTGGATGAAGGCAGCGAACCGCAACGGCATTCCGTGCGCGTTCATCGTGCGCGGTGGCAAGATCCTCTGGATCGGCAACCCGCTCGACCCCGAGTTCGACCTCGTGCTCCCGCTCGCCATGGTCGGCCGCTACAACCCCGAAATGATCGGCAAGGCGACGCCGATGCTCACCGCCGCGCGCGATGCGCTCAAGGTCCGCAACTTCCGCGACGCGATGCGGCACTACGACTCGATCATCGATCTCGATCCGAAGGTGTTCGGCGATGTCGCGGTGCGCAAGTACGAGAAGATGCTCTCCGAGGTGAAGGACAAGGCCGGCGCGCGCGCGTGGGGCGACCAGATGCTGCAGAGGTTCTCGTCGGACCCGCTCACGCTTGCGGAGCTCGCCGGCACGATCCTCTACTCCGACGAGATCAAGGAGCGCGACTACGACCTCGCCAGCAAGGCGGTCGAGGCGATGAGCCGCACGCTTCCCGAGAACAGCCAGCTCCTCCTCCGCGTGCGCGCCAGCGTGCTCGCCGCGCAGGGGCAGTACGCCGAGGCGCAGGAGTTCCAGTACAAGCTCTGGATGACGGCGCCGACCGAGTTCAAGGCCGACTACAAGCGCCAGCTCGACGAGTACCGCAAGGCTGCGAAGACCAAGGCTTCCGCGAAGACCTCCGCTCCCTCGGGCGAATCGGAAGAGGGCGGAAGCACCGAGAAGCCGGCAGGCGAAGCGACTCCCTGAGCGCACTCGGCCGTGAACCAAGCGATGCGAGTCGACATGCCTGAGCGCACCTCCGAAACGCGCGTGGAGTCGCCCGGCTTCTGCGGACGGCACGCGTCGCGTCTCGCGCAGGTGCCGCTCCTGGTGGCGCCGTCGATCCTGTCTGCCGACTTCGCACGACTCGGCGACGAGTGCCGCGCCGCGCTTGCGGCTGGCGGTGACCTCCTCCATGTCGATGTGATGGACGGCCACTTCGTTCCGAACCTCTCGATGGGGCCTGCGGTGTGCGCGTCGGTGCACCGGGCGGTGCCCGACGCCGCGCTCGATGTCCACCTGATGGTCACCGATCCGGCGGCCTACATCGAGCCGTTCGCGAAGGCAGGGGCCGCGCACATCACCTTCCACATCGAAGCGGTGCCCGAACCGTCGCCGCTGATCGCGCGCATCCACGCGCTCGGCATGTCGGCGGGTCTCGCGATCAACCCGAACACGCCGGTGGACGCGCTCTTCCCGTGGCTCGACGCGATCGACCTCGCGCTCGTCATGAGCGTCCACCCCGGGTTCAGCGGGCAGTCGTTCATCGCGAGCGTCCTGCCCAAGACCCGCGCGATCCGCGACCGCGCGCGGCAGGGGCTGCGGGTGCAGATGGACGGCGGCGTCGCGCCCGACAGCGCTCCCGCGTGCCGGGCGCACGGCTGCGACCTGATCGTCGCGGCGAGCGCGATCTTCGGAAAGCGCGACTACGCGGCCGCGATACAATCCCTCCGTGGCTGAATCGACCTGGACACAGACCGACCTCGCAGAGGCGCCCGCAAAGAAGGGCGTCCCCGAAGGTCTTTGGATGAAGTGCCCCGCCTGCGAAGAGACTCTCTTCAAGAAGGCGGTGGAGTCGAACCTCTGGGTCTGCCCCAAGTGCCAGCACCACATGCGCATCAGCGCGCGCCAGCGCGTCGACCAGCTGCTCGACCCGGGCACCTTCGAGAGTTTCGACGACGGGCTGATCGCGATCGACCCGCTCAAGTTCGTCGACTCGAAGCCGTATCCCGCGCGCATCGCCGACACCCAGAAGAAGACGGGCGAGCGCGACGCGCTGCTCTCGGGATTCGGCTTCGTGAAGGGTCGACGCGTCGTCGTCGCGGTCATGGACTTCACCTTCCTTGGCGGCTCGATGGGCTCCGTGGTCGGCGAGAAGATCACCCGCGCGATCGAGCGCGGCATCGACCACGACCTCCCCGTCGTCACCGTGAGCTGCTCGGGCGGCGCGCGCATGCACGAGTCGGGCTTCTCGCTCATGCAGATGGCGAAGACGAGCGCGGCGCTCGCGCGCCTCGACGAAGCGGGCGGGCTGTTCATCTCGGTGCTTGCGGATCCGACCACCGGCGGCGTCACCGCGAGCTTCGCGATGCTCGGCGATGTGATCTTCGCCGAGCCGAAGGCGCTGATCGGCTTCGCGGGCCCGCGCGTCATCAAGCAGACCATCCGGCAGGATCTTCCCGAGGGCTTCCAGACCTCCGAGTTCCTGCTCGAGTCCGGCTTCGTGGACCGCATCGTGCACCGCAAGGATCTCCGCTCGGAGATCGGACGCGTGATCGACTATGCGGGACGCTGAGCGTTCGTGGCGCCCGCCGCGCGGGACGCTCGTCCTGGCGTCCGCCGCAGCCGCCGCCTTCGCGCTCTCGTTTCCCCTGTCGGAGGACTTCGTCGCCGGCTGGCCGCTCGCGTTCGTGTGGCCGGCGCTCCTCGCCTGGGCGGCCGCTCTCGCACCGTCGTGGCGCGCGGTGATCACCGCCGTCTTCCCCGCATTCTTCGCGGCGTTCCTCGCCCATCAGTGGTGGATGCGCGAGATCACCGAACTCGGGATGCCGATCCTGGTCGGCTATCTCGCCGCATGGACGACGGCGCTCGCGCTGCTCGTCCGCTGGCTCGCGGGAGCGCGCAGGCGGCACGACGACGCGCGCGGTGGCGGCAGGGGCACGATGCCCTTCATGATCGCGGTGCCGATCGCACTCGTCGCCGTCGAGTTTCTCCGCGGCGACCTCGTGTGCACGGGCTACGCATGGTTCTTCGCCGCACATCCGCTCGTCGAGTGGCCGGCGATCGCCTGGATCGCGTCGATCGGCGGCGGGTGGCTCCTCTCGGCCGTCGCCGGCTTCGTGGGCGGCGCGCTCGCCGACCTCGCGGTAGGACCGCGGGCGATGCGCGTCGTTGCGCCGGGTGCGCTCGCGCTTCTTGCGGCGATCGTCGGCCTTCGCGCGATGCTGGCGTCGCCCGCGGCGCCGCAGTCGACCGAGGCTGCTCGCCTGCTTCTCGTCCAGACCAACCTTCCCATGTCGAACAAGCTCGGCTGGGCGCCGCAGGACCAGGTCGACGACTTCGTCGCGTTCTCGCGCCTGACGCTCGACGGCGTTCGCGAGGCGGGGAAGCCGGTCGATGCGGTGGTGTGGCCCGAGACCATGGTTCCTGGCTTCGGGCTCGAGCCCGAGTCGCTCCGAACGCTCGTCGAGCAGCGGCTGTTCCCCGGCGCGCGCTTCGACGAGGCCCTGCGCGAGCTGTCGTCGCTTGCCGGCGCACCGCTCATCGTCGGTTCGCCCGCGTACCTCGGGCTTCGCGTCGAGGAAGAGCGCTTCGTCTGGGACAACCAGTTCAACAGCGCGTACCTCGTCGACCCAGAGGGCGCCAAGGGCCGGACCGACAAGATCTTCCTCACGCCGTTCGGGGAGACGATGCCCATCATCTCGAACTGGGCGTGGCTCGAGCAGCAGCTCCTTGCCCTTGGCGCGAACGGGATGACCTTCGACCTCGATGCGGCCGCGGCCCCGAAGCGTTTCACGATCGATGCAGCGGCGGGACGGGTCCGCGTCGGGGTTCCGATCTGCTTCGAGATCACGGCCCCGTGGGCCTCGAGGCGGATCGCGTTCGACGACGGTGGACGGGCTGCGGATGTGCTCGTCAACATCTCGAACGACGGCTGGTTCGGCCCGTCGGGAGCGGGGAGGCGCCAGCACCTGCAGGTCGCCCAGCTGCGCGCCATCGAGCTCGCGACCCCCGTGGTGCGCGCCGCCAACACCGGCATGTCCGCCTCGATCGCGGCCGACGGTCGGATCCTTGCCTTCCTTCCCGCGAACGAGGCCGGCTCCCTGCTCGCGCAGGTCACGCCCGCGGCGTCCGGACGGGGCGAGCCGTACGCGGTGCTGACGGGGGACCTCGTCGCCTGGACCGCGCTTGGCCTCCTCGGTGCGGTCGGACTGAGCCGTCGTCCGCGGCGCTCGGGCGCCCGGGGTTGAACCATTCAAGATTGGACCTTTCGCGCCGTTTCTGCCGATGATGCGGCGCGCGGGCGGAGCCCGCCTGATTGCGTGCGTGCGGCGTCGGCCGCGCGCACATGGGCACGGAGGCCTCCAATGCTGTCAAGCGATCGTCCATTGTCGATTCGAGCGGGATCCATCGCGCGCGCGTCATGCGCCGCGATCGTCGTCGCGTGCGCCGCAGGCTGCATGCAGCATGTCGACCCCCAGGCCGCCCGTGCGCAGTTCAGTTCAAAGGAGCGCTCGCTTCCGCCGAGCGCGGTTCGCCCGCAGGGCGCCCGCGGATCGGCCGGCTACGACGCGATGGCGGTGCGCGGTTCCGAGGGTACTGCGATCGGAGCCGACGGCGCTCTGGCAGACGACGGACCAGCGGTGCTGCACCCGCCTGTCCTCTCCGAGCCCATCGCCGTGCGGACAGACGCCGTGCCGACCGAGTCGGAGCGCGCCAACGCGGCCACCATCCTCCGCGCCGCGAGCAAGAGCACCTGGGCTGCGCTGCGCGCCAACGCGATCGAGGCATCGAAGTCGAGCCCGTCGCTCCTCGCCGAACTCGCTCCACGCGGGCTTGTCGACGAGAACCGCGGCGTGCGCTTCGTCGCGTGCATGGCGATCGGCGAGTCGGGCAACCGCGACCTCGCCCTCCTCGTGCAGCCGCTGCTTCAAGACGACAGCGCGTCGGTTCGCGCGGCCGCCATGCTCGCGCTCTCGCGCTGCGGCCACACGGTCGACCTCACGCCCATCGCGGAGATGCTCGTCGACAACGAGCCCGAGGTGCGGGCCAACGCCTACCTCGTGCTTGGCGAACTTGGAAACAAGACTGCGGTTCCCCTGATCCGCGATTCGATCGGTCGTGGCATGAAGCTGGTCAATCCGATCCGCGCGCGCCTCGTCGACCTAACCGCCGCCGAGGCGCTGGTGAAGCTCGGCGACGAGCGCGAGATCGAGCCGCTCCGCGCAGCGCTCTTCGCGCCTCCAGAGCAGGCGGAACTCACGCTCGTCGCCTGCGACGCGATCGGACGCCTCCGCGACGAAGCGTCGCGGCCCATGCTCGAGCGGCTCCTCACGGTGTCGGGCGATGCGCGTCGCTCGCCTGAGATCCGGCTCGCGGCCGCGCGCGCCTTGGTGCGCATCGGCGGAGCTGGTGCCGCAGGCATCGCGGTGGCCCGCGAGTACCACGCCGATGCGGACGCCCGGATCCGGTCGCAGGCGGCCGCCCTCCTCGGCGAGCTTCGGACGGCGGAGTCCCTCGACCTCCTCGCTCGCCTGATCCGCGACAGCGACCCAACGGTCCAGGTCGCCGCCGCGGCGGGCTTCGAGCGGGGAGAATGATCGAAAAGCAGCGGCGTTCGCTGCGAAACCCGCGTACAAGCCATGGCGCGGGCGTGCGGGAAGCGGGGCGGTCTCGCCCGAAGCTCATCCCGACAGACGCGTTCAAAGTCGATTGACACCCAAGAATGGTGTGGGTACAAAACCGTACTTCCCGCGATGGGGCTCGGCCGAGGTGGCCGAGAACCGCGCTGGATCAGCCGAACGGCGGGCTCGCTTGCCTTCCGATTCGGAGCCTCGGATGAAGGAATATTCGCCGTGCACATCCTGACCAAGATCTTCGTCGTCCTCGTTGCCCTTCTGACCGTCGCGATCGTCCCCCTTGTGGCGGTTCACGCGACCAACGAGGCGTCGTTCCAGAAGAAGTTCAAGGATGCGCAGATCGCGCAGAAGAAGGCCGAGGACGACCTCGAGAGCCAGCGCCTTGTCTGGAACAACGAGCTCCTCAAGGCCGAGGGTCTCCTCAAGGAAGTGCGCGCCGAAGTCGCGAGCCTCCGCAAGGACACCGAGACGAAGGCCGCCGCTCTCCGCAAGGCCGAGCAGGAGCTCGCCGGCACCAAGGCCGCGCAGGCTTCGGTCGCTGCGAGCCTCGCGACGCTCAGCGAGACCGGCAAGGCGAACAGCGAACTGACCGACGCGCTCGTCGCCGAACTGTCGTCGCTCCGCACGAAGGCCATGGAAGCTGAGAAGCGCCTGGTCGAGATGCAGGAGGCCTACGACAAGTCGCAGTCCGAGCTCGAGGTCGCCGACGCGGCCCGCCGCGCTCTCCAGGAAGAGAACAAGCGCCTGAGCGACGAGAAGGATCGCGCCGTGGCGACCGTGGCCGAGTATGTCGCGAGCGTTGGCGAGCTCAACCGCGCCCGCACCGGCGCCGTCGGCGACGGCACCCGCGTGGTGGCCACCAAGAACATCGCCGCCACCA
>JBKCZS010000031.1:0-10637 GCA_046337925.1 bacterium
CGCTCATCCTTGCCGGCGACGGCGCCGATCTCGCGCTCTGGCGCGCGGTGCTTGCCACGACCGACCGCACCGTCAAGAGCGGCCGCGCCGCGCGGCTCGTGCGGTTGTCGGCCGACGAGCCCCAGCGCGTGATCGATGAAGTCCGCCGCGAGCTCGGCGAGGCGGCGGACGCGCCGAGGATCGAGTTCGACGCGTCGACGCGCGAAGCGCTGCTCGTCGGCGACCGCGCTGCGGTCGAGACCGCGCTTGGCCGCATCGCGCGGATCTCGGGCGGTCGTGCGTGGGAGCGCGAGACGGCGCTTCTTCGCGCCGACGGAGGAGCGACGGAGGTCGCTCGGCTTCTTGCCGCTTCCGTTCGTTGGGCGCTTCCGCCGCGTGGCGCGGAGCCGACGCTGGTCGAGGCCGCCGGCGAACTGAACGCGGTGCTCGTCTCGGGCGAGCCGGGGACGATCGATCTCGCGACGCTTGTCCTCAAGGTCGACGGTCTGGCGATGGGCGAGGCCCGCGTCGCGTGCCATCTCAAGGTGCCGGCCACCGATGCAGCGAGGCTCGTCGACGAGACCCGTGGAGCGGCATCGACATCGCTTGACGCGGCGTCGTCGATCGTGCGCGCGGACGGCGCGCCCGAGCAGCTGGCCGACTTCGAGCGCGCGCTCGCCGAGGCGCGCGGACTCCGGCAGGCCAACCGCATCGCGCGCATCGTTCCGGCGCGCATGTTCGATACCAAGGCGATGGCCGACGAGTTCGCGACGCTGCTCGGCGCAGCGGTCCCCGTCGAGCCCGTGCGCAGCGTGCCCATGGCCGATGTGCGCGCGCTTCCATCGATCAGCGCGCTCTACATCGAAGGGGAGCCTTCGCAGGTGGCGCTGCTCGGCCGGATCGTCGCCGCGCGCGAGGCCGGCGAGCTTGTCGCGGGCACGCCGCTCCGGCTGCTCGAGATCCGCTGCGGCAACGCGGCCGCGGTCGTGCGCGGGCTGCGTGAGCGCTTCGACTCGCGCGACGAAGCCGTTCGGCGCGCGCGCCCCGTGCTCGTCGAGGGTGATGATGCGGGTGACGGCGCGGGCAATGACTCGGGCAACGCGATCGTCGTGGCGATGCCGCCCGACATGGTCGTGGAGGTCGCGCGTGCGATCGACGAACTCGACCTGCGCGACGACGGCGCCGTGGCGTTGCCGCGAGAGGTCTTCAGCAGCACGCTCGCGCAGTCCGACCCTCTGGTCGTCGCGCGCGCGCTCAACGGTCTGTTCGCGATCGCTCCCATGCCGCGCGACGCCGCCGGCCACGCGCTCCCGCATCTCCGCGAACGCCGCGAGCTGTTCGCGAGCGCCGATCCCGCGACGCGCATGGTCTGGGTCGAGGCGGCGCGCGAGCGCACCGTTGCGCTCGATGCGCTCGTCGGACAGCTCGACCGGCTCGCGCTTCCCGCCGAAGCCGAGGTGCGGCTCTTCCGCCTCGAGCGCGGCGACATCACGCGCGTGGTGCAGAGCCTGCGCGACCTCGCCGCGCGCGGCAACCTCTCCGAGCCCGCGGCGGCGGGCGCACCTCGCGAAACTCCTGCGATCGTGATCGACTCGGACCCGACGAGCCGCACGCTCATCGTCGTCGGCGACGCGACCGCGTTCGCGAAGACCGACGAAGTGCTGCAGCAACTCGGCGCGTTGGCCGCGCCGCGCGGCCTCCGTGTGATCGACGCAGCCGGTCTCGACCCCGAACAGCTGCGCACGCGCGCCCTGCGCCTGGCGGAGCTCGAGCCCGCGGCCGGCGATGCGCCGCTCGTCGTCGCGTCTGCCGATGCCGCGCGCGGGATCGTCACCGCGGTCGGCGATGAAGACGCGCTCGAGCGGTTCGCCGCTGCGTGCAGACGGCTTGTACCGAGGGCCGGCGACCAGCTTGCTGCAAGCGGCGTCGGATTCAAGCAGCGGTCCGCCGCTTCGGTCGCGTCGGTGCTCGAGGGAGTTTCAGTCGGCTCCGCGCGCCTCGCGGCGATCGCCGCCGGTACGGGCGACGGCGCGGTGATCGCGGGGTCGCGCGACGCCGTGATCGCGACCGAGATGCTCGCGCGTGCGCTCGACTCGACGAGCGATCCGCTTCCGCGCATGCTGGCGACCATCCCCGTGCGCGACGCCACGCTTCCCGCAGAGGCGATCGCTGAGTGGTTCGCATCGCGCGGCCTTCCGCAGCAGCAGGTGCAGCCGGCCGAGGTGCGCGCCACGCCCGACGGCGACCGACTCGTCGTGTCGGCACACCTGACGCCGATGGGCACGATCAGCTCGATCGTGCGCGACCTCGGAATCGGGATCGCTGCGAACGACGACGCGACGGTCGTGGAGGTCATCCCGCTGCGCAGCGCGCGCGCGGAGACGCTCGCCAAGCTGCTCGATCAATGTGCGGACAGCGATGGCGCGGTGGCGACGGTGCGCGCCGACCCCACGCGCAACGCGCTCGTGATCGCGGCCCCTGTTTGGTGGTGCGCGACGCTCGCGATTCTCGTCGAGTCGCTCGATACCGCCGATGCGGCGCGCGCGCTGCCCATCTACCTCATGAGCGCCGGCGGCTTGGACCACCGGATAAGCGTCCTTCCGGTTCGGAACGCAGCGGTCGAGCGCGCGGCGGATCTCGTGCGCGCAGTCCTCGGCGGCACGCGCGTCACCGACGCAGGCGGCGCGAAGGCCCGTCCGCTCGTGAGCGTCGGCCAAGACGCCGAAGGCCGTCGACTCCTCGTGTCGGGTCCTTCCGCGCTCTGCGATCTCGCGGAGGCGATCGTCGCCCGCATCGACGGAGCGGATTCGGCGACGGCACCGCTTCGCGCGTCCGCACCGTGGATCGAGTGCGCGGAATTCGCGCTCGCGCATATCGACGCGGAAGTCGCCTCGGGCATCGTCGAGAGCGTGCTGGCCGACCGCACGCGCTGGCCCGCGGAACTGAACGACGCCGTCCGCGACGGTGCGCGGCTCATCGCGCCGCGCGCGGTGGCCGACCGCGCGGGCGGCCGCATCTATGTCAGCGCGCCGCCGCAACTGATGTCGCTCGCGCGCACGGCCATCGAGCGGATCGATGTCGACCGCGCGCCCTCCGAGCGTTGGGAGATGCGGGTCTATCCGATGTCGCGCGCGCAGGTCGGCCCTTCGGCGGTGGCCGTGCGCCAGGCGGTCGAGGCGCGCACGCCCGCGGGCGGCCAGCCGCCGCGGCTCCTGCTCGATGTCGAGGAGGATGCCGAAGCGCTCGTCGCGACGGGCGAGCCATCGTGGCTCGATGTCGTCGACTCCGCCGTGCGTTCGATCGAGGTCCGCGGACCGCGCGACGCGGTGCGCGTGCGGGTCGTCTCGCTCGCGCACAACGAAGCGGTGCGGGTCGCCGGGCTTCCGGGTGCGCTGCTCGGTGACGAGCAGGTGAAGGCGACTGGCCCCGATGCCGATGCGGCGCTGCCGCTTCGCGCGCTCGCCGACGCGAAGGCAAACGCCGTCGCGCTGCTCGCGACGCCCGGCGCGCTCGATCTTGCCGAGGAGATCCTCGTCGAGCTCGACGCCGCGCCCGATGCGCCGGTGCAGCGCTCGCTGCGGCTCTACGAACTGCAGTCGGGCGAGGCCGCCGTGGTGGCGAAGTCGATCGTCGACCTCTTCGAGACCGACGACGGCACCGACCCGCTGCCCACGGTGCGCGTGCAGCCGTCGCGCAACAGCCTTCTCGTGCGCGCGACCGACAAGCAGCGCGTCGCGATCGATGGGCTCGTGTCGCGCGCGGATGCGACGGCGCCTGCGCGCGCGCGGCAGGTGCGCACCATCGCGCTCCCGAGCAGCACGCGGCCGCTCGCGGAGATCGTCGCGCTTGCCACGCGGCTGCGCGGAAGCGACGCGGGCGTGTCGCTCGCGACCGACGCGCGCGCGAACTCCGTCGTTGCGTTCGGAACCCTCGAGGCGATCGAGCACACGGCGTGGGTCCTCGCGCAGGTCGCGGCTTCGGAGCCGGAAGGCCCCGATGCGATCCGCCGAACCGAACTGCCCGCGTCGGCCGAGCCGCGCGCGATCGCCGCGCAGGCTTCCGCGATGTTCGCGCAGCTCGGCGTCGACTGGCGCTGCGGCACGGGAACCGCCAAGCCATCCGCGGTCATCACCGACCGCCGCGACGAGCGCGCCATCGCATCGATCGCCGGCGCCGACGCATGGAAGATCGACGGTCTGCTCGCGACGCTGGTCCAGGCGCAGAACGCCGGGCCGATCGCGCTCCGGCAGATGCGTCTCGAGCGCACCGATCCTGCGCGCATCGGCGGCCTGCTTCGCGACGAGGCGTCGCGTTCGGACGGGCTGCTGCGCGTGGTCGACGACGGCGCGTCCTCGACGATCTTGCTCGCGGGTTCGCCGCGCGATGTCGAGGCGGCCGCTGCAAAGGCTTCATTCATCGACCGTCAGGCGAAGGGGTCGCGCAACGAGGAAGTCCGCCTCCTTCCGCTGCGCGGCCTGCGCGCCGCCGAGACGGTGGAGCTCGTCGGCTCGGTGACCGCGCTCGGTGGTCCCAAGCCGTGGCTCGTCGCGGAGCCCGTGACGAACGCGATCGTGCTGCGCGGCGATGCGCCCGAACTCAAGCCGATCGGCGAACTGATCGCGCGCCTCGACGATCCGATGGCGAAGGGCCTTCCGCCTTTCGAGGCGGTTCGCATCGCGCATCGCACGCCGGGCGAAGTCCGCACCGCCGTCGAGGGCGCGCTTGCGGGAATCGACGCGAGCCGCCGCGAACGCCTGCGGCTGGTGGCCGACGACGCGCTGGGATTCCTCTTCGTGCGCGCCGACGAGACGCTGATCGCAGAGGTGCGCGCGGCGATCGCCGCCGCCGATGTGCCGCCGCCGGCCGAGGTGCCCGCACCTGTCGATGCGCCTGCGCCCGCCGAGGCGCCAGCACCCGTCGAGGCGCCCGCGCAGCCGACCCGCTGAAAGGCGATATTTGAAAGGCGACATGGAAGGGCGACATGGAAAACGCAGCAGGCCCCGACATGGAATTCCGTGTCTCGGAACTCCGTGTCAGGGCCTGCGCTTCAAACTGGGGATCCTAGATTCGAACTAGGACAAAGTGAACCAGAATCACTTGTGCTACCGTTACACCAATCCCCAATCGGTGTCGAGCCATAGTAGCCGCGTCGGCGGGGAGTTCAAGTCGCCGCCGCGGGTCCGTTCCGATTATCGACGCATTCCTGCGGAAGCGACGGAGTTTTGGTCGCCCGACGAGCGCTGCGAGGCGGGCAGGAAGCGCTCCGCGATCTGGATCGCGTTGAGCGCGGCGCCCTTGCGGATCTGGTCGCCGCACACGAAGAGCGCGACGCCGCGGTTGCCGGGCACGCTGTGGTCCATGCGGATGCGGCCGACGAGGACATCGTCGCCGCCGGCGGCGTCAAGCGGCTCGGGGAAGCGGTTGGCGGCGCGGTCGTCGATCACACGAACGCCGGGTGCCTTCGCCAGCAGCGCGCGGATCTCGTCTTCGGTCGTCGGGCGGGCGAGCTCGAGGTGGAGCGCCTCGGCATGCGCGCGCAGTGTCGGCACGCGCACGCAGGTCGCGCTGATGCGCACCGCGTCCGACTCCCACATGCGACGCGTCTCGGTGAGCAGCTTGCGCTCTTCCTCGTTGTAGCCATCGGGGCCGACCGCCGAGTTGTGGCTGAACACATTGAAGAGGTACTGGCGGCCGAAGATGCGCGTGTCGAACGGTTCGTTCTTCGCAAACGCATGCGCCTGCGACTCGAGTTCGGCCATCGCCGCAGCGCCCGCGCCCGACGCGGCCTGGTAGGTCGCCGCGACCATGCGCTCGACGCCGAGCGCGCGGTGAATCGGCGTCACCGCGACGAGCGCGATGATGGTCGAGCAGTTCGGGTTCGCGATGATCGCGGGAAGGTCGATCGCGTCGAGCGCGTGCGGGTTCACCTCGGGCACGACGAGCGGACACGCCGGGTCGGCGCGGAACGCGCTCGAGTTATCGACGACGAGGCTGCCGGCCGCGCGGAACTTCGGAGCCCATTCCTTCGAGATGCCTTTCCCCGCCGAGAACAGCACGAGATCGATGCCGCTCGGCATGCCGTGCTCGAGCGCCTCGCAGGCGATCTCGGCGCCGCGGAACGGGATTTTCACGCCCACCGAACGCGGCGAGGCGAAGAGGCGAAGGTTCGCGACGGGGAAGTTCCGTTGCTCGAGGATGGCGAGCATCTCGCGCCCGACGGCGCCCGTGGCACCGACGATCGCGACGACGGGGGAGTGTGGCAGCCGCAACATAAGGGGCGGATCGTAGCGTCCGACCGCAGGCTGCGCCTATGCTGCACGGCCATGACGATCGCAAGCGGCACCATCGCGCCACCGAAGCACGGATCCGACACCGTCACCGACGGCATCCGCGTGATCGTGCGCCCGGCGTTCGTGCCGTCGCAGTCGTCGGTCGAGCGCCGCCAGTACCTCTTCAGCTACAGCGTCATGATCCGCAACGAGGGTCTCAGCCGCGTGCGTCTCGCGACGCGTCGATGGCGCATCGTCGATGCGGACGGCGACGAGCGCATCGTCGAAGGCGCGGGCGTCGTCGGGCAGCACCCCGACCTCGGTCCGGGGGACAGCTTCGAGTATTCGAGCTTCTGCCCGATGACGACGCCGTGGGGCACGATGGAAGGCAGCCTCACCTTTGAGCGCGACGGCCAGCCGTTCGAGGTGGCTGTCGGTCGGTTCTATCTGGTGTCTTGAGCGGCCGCCGCTCAGCGACGCCGTCGCCCCAAGAGCCCGCCGAGACCGAGGAGCGCCATCGCACCCGGCGTCGGCACGATCCCCTCGAGCTTGAACGCCATGTCGTATGCGGACTGCCCAAGCGCGGTCAGCGGGATCGGATTCGGTCCGTAGCCGAAGCCGCCGCCCGGGTTCTGCCACATCGCCTGCGCGCCGTTGGTGGTTTCGGAGGTTCGCCAGAACCACTGGCCGCCGCCATCGAACGGACGCTCGACCTGCGCGGCGATCCAGTAGGTTCCCGCGCCGAGCGTGATGCCCGTGAGATCGAAGAGGAGATCGCCGCCGACCTGCGTGCCGGTCCGCGTGGCGACGGCGGCGTTGTTCAGGTTCGGGTCGGTGTAGAACCGCACCACGACCGAGACATTGAGCGAGCCGTTGCCGCCGACGCTGTCGGAGCCGTACACCGTGAGCGCCGTGAGGTCGTAGCCCTCGGCGATGGTGAAGTCGTCGAACGCGCTGCAGGTGTACGGCGTATACGGGTCGAGGAAGATCTGCGACGCAGCATCCCCGAACGACGAGGCGGGCTGATCGGCGATCACATCCGCAAGGCTGGCGTTGGAAACGGTGAGGGCGGCGAACGCCGCGGTCGAAAGCAATCTGTTCTTCATCTGTGCTCCTCCATCTCAGCGCGCATCGGCGTGAGTGGACGAGGCTAGACGCGCATGCTGCAGCCGGCGACCCCGCGCGCACGCTTTTTTCGCGTTCACGCACCGTTCCTACGGGGATCGTTCCCGATGCTCAGATGTAGGAGAGCTTGCGCGGCCACGCGACGAGGTTCGCGTGCTGCTTCACGCTCGCGAGCGTCGCCTCGGCGACCTTGTTCGCGCGCTCGCAGCCCGCCTTGAGGATCTCGAGCACGAGATCGTCGCGGCCCTCGTACTTCGCGCGGCGCTCGCGCATCGGCGCGAGGAGCTCGTTGATCGCGGCGGCGACCTCGAGCTTCACATGTCCGTCGCCAAGGTTGTCGCCCTTCGCGTAGCGCTCCTCGAGCTCGGCGACGCGCGCCTTGTCCTTGATGAAGGTGCGCACATACTGGAAGAGCACATTGTTGATGTCGCCCGGCTCGGTCGGGCTCTGGCGGCCGGTGAAGATCTTCTTGACCTTCTTCTCGACTTCCTTCGCGTCGTCTGCGATGAAGATCGCGTTGTTGAGCGACTTCGACATCTTGTTGACGCCGTCGATCCCCATCAGGCGGCCGACCTCGCCGACCTCCGCGCGCGGAACCGGGAACGCGCCGCCGAGCTTCACATGGTCGTCGTCCTCGGCGTGCTCGTCGACCGAGCAGAAGATCTGGTTGAAGCGCCGCGCGACCTCGCGCGTGAGCTCGAGGTGCGGCACCTGGTCTTCACCGACGGGCACGCCGACCGGGCGGAACGCGAGGATGTCGGCGGTCTGGCCGACGGCGTAGAGCGGGAAGCCGAAGGAGTAGGTCTCGCCGAGGCCCTTGAGCTCGATCTCGGTCTTGAGCGTCGGGTTGCGCATCACGCGGTTGAACGGCAGCAGCATCGCGAAGAGGAAGGTGAGCTCCGCGATCGCGGGGATCTCGCTCTGCAGGAAGATCGTCGCCTTCTCGGGGTCGATGCCCATCGCGAGGTAGTCGCGCACGATGGCGATCGAGTCGCGCCTGATCTCGTCGCTCTTCGCGAGCCGCGTGGTGTACGCGTGCATGTTCGCGATGATGAAGTAGCAGTCGTGCGTGTGCTGGAGCTCGACGCGGCGCTTGACGCTGCCGACCCAGTGGCCAAGGTGCAGCTGCCCGGTCGGGGTGTCGCCGGTGAGGATGCGGGGCTTGCCTTGGATCGCGTCGACGGTGCTCATGGTGTTTCCTTGCGGCCGCGCAGGGCGGCGGGAGCGGGAGTATCGGCAGAATCACCCGTCCCGGGCAAGCGTGATCCACACATTCAGCGCATTGAACGCAGCATGGAGGACGGTGGGGGCCAGGATCCCGCCCGTGCGCTCGCGCAGGATTCCCATCGCGAAGCCGAGGACGACGAGCATGGGGAGCCCGGCCGCACGGCCCTCCGGGGGAATCGCAGACCAGTGGATCGCCGCGAAGAGGACGGCGGTTGCGAAGGCAGCCGCCGTGCCGCCGAGGCCTGCGCGGCGCAGCGACGGCTGCAGCAGGCCGCGGTAGCCCGCCTCCTCGGCGAGCGGCACGAGCAGCGCGACATGCGCGAGCGTGAGCACCGTGAACAGCGCGTCGCCCTTCGCCTCGAGGATGCGCAGCGTCGCGTGCGAGGTCTCGGGCACCGGCGGATACCCGAGCAGCGTCATCGCCTGAACGATGACGAAGCTGAGGGCGAACACGATCGGCGTCGCGAGCGCGAAGCCGATCACGCCTTCGGTGAGTTCCGTCCGCGGTCGCGCGGTCGCGCGCGTCGCGTCGACGAAGAACGCGGACTGGATCACCAGCAGCGCGAGGGCAAGCTGCGCCGTGTTGCCGAACACGCCCTGCGCGAGGCGCGCGTAGTCGGGGTCCTCGAGTGCGAGCGCCTGGGCACCCATCGCGCCGAGGGTTCCCACGATCGAGAACACCATCGCAGCGATGATGCCGAGAAGCGCGTCCTTCGGAAGCCGGCCTGCGGCGTCGCGCGGCGACTTGTAGAGCCTTCCGCGCACGACCACCCATCCCGCGACCGCGGCGAGGACGCAAACGGCCGCCGTGAAGGTAGCATCTCCGCCGCCCTTGGCCTCCGACTGCAGGAGCACCGTGGGGATGTCGATGTAGGAAGTGGCTGTGATGTTGAGGTCTGGTTCCTGCATCGAGCTGCTCTGGCCGTCTCTGACCATTCTTCCATGATCTCGGTTCTGAAGGACATCGTCGCGCGGAAGTTCAACGAAGTCGAGCGCGCCCGCGAGGCGGTGCCGGTCGAGGTCCTGAAGGAGCGGATCTCCGAGCTCGGGCGTCCGCGGAACTTCTTCCAGGCGGTGGTCGACCGTCGGCACCCGAACACGACGCACATCATCGCCGAGATCAAGCGCAAGAGCCCGTCGGCGGGGGTGATCCGCGAGGACTTCGACCCGGTCGCGATCGCGAAGGCGTATGCGGCGAACGGCGCGAGCGCGATCTCATGCCTGACCGACGAGCACGACTTCGGCGGCAAGCTCGAGTACATCCATGCGGTGCGCGACGCGGTGAAGCTGCCCGTCCTGCGCAAGGACTTCATCGTCGACCTCTACCAGGTGTGGGAATCGCGCGCGGCGGGGGCGGACGCGATCCTCCTGATCGCCGAGGCGCTGCCCGAGCGCGACATCATCGACTTCCAGATCCTCGCCACCGAGCTCGGCATGACGACGCTGATCGAGGTGCACGATATCGACAACCTGCTGCGCATGCTCAACATCGTCGGGTTCCCGCATGCGAGCTATTCGCTCCTCGGGATCAACAACCGCAACCTGCGCACGATGAAGACCTCGATCGAGCACTCGATGCGCCTCGCGGAGATGCTCGAGGACACGAGCGTGCTGGTGAGCGAGAGCGGCATCCGCACGCCGCAGGACCTCGCGCGTCTGCGCGCGCACGGCATCCACATCGCGCTGGTCGGCGAGCACCTGATGAAGCAGCCCGACCCGGGCGCGGCGCTGCGCGAATTGCTTGGCTGAGGCCGCGACGAGCGCGGAGCGAAGCGAAGCGCGAGCAAGTTGGCGACAGCGTCGCGAATCGTGCCGTGTGGCATCACCTCTGGTGATGGCGGCCTCGAACGCGGGGTGTGCGTTCCGATGGCCGTCTGAAAGCACACCGCGCGTTCGCGGCCGCCACTACCCCCTGCTGCGCAGGGGGTAGTGCCACACGATACGTCCGCGACCTCCAGCATCGTCCGCTCAGGCTTCGCTGCGCTCCGCCTTCGTGGGCGCACAGGGTTCCGCCAGCGCCCCCGAGCGCGGAGCGCA
>JBKCZS010000032.1:0-11989 GCA_046337925.1 bacterium
GGCGGGCACTGCGCCGCTGCGCCGCTCGCAAGCGTGAGCGCAAGCAGCGCGGCGATCGCGGGCTTCGCCAGATTCGTGCGCGGACCGATGCAGTTCTTTCGCATGTTCATGTCAGCTCCTTCTGCGTGGTGACCGAATGGACCCCGAGCGACACCGCCGCGCGCGAATGCGTCGCGCTGCGTGGTCCGGGGGCGTGCGGCCGCCGCGCGGTGCGTGCGGCCATCGGGGTGAAGAGCATCGCCACGAGCGATCCGTACAGACCGTCGTGACGGAATCAGGGGAATGCTGCGGATTTCAGGGCCGCGCGCCGGCGCGAAGGCGAGCCCGCCGCGGCGGTCTGGACGATCTCACGGACTTCGTGCCACGCGGAATCCAAGGTTGTAGAAACTGGCGTTGATTCCGTACAGCCGCGTCGATGCGCGCAGGAAACTATCGTTCGACCACGAGCCGCCCCGGAATACGCGCAGCGTGCCGGACGCAGGACCAAGCGGATTCATCGCTGGGCTCGAGGCGTAGTAGGTGGCCGAGTACCAGTCGTTGACCCACTCCCAGACATTGCCCGACATGTCGTGCAGTCCGAAGCCGTTCGCGGCCTTCTGCCCGACAGGGCGGGTCCCGCTCGCGGCGTTCCCGATGTACCACGCGATGCTTCCGACCTGCGCATCGTCGTTCGTTCCGTTCGGAAACGCCGGCATCGAGTGGAAGGCGGTCGCCGTACCCGCGCGGTACGCGTACTCCCATTCGGCTTCGGACGGAAGGCGCAGCCCGGTGGACGCGAGGAACCCCTGGATCGTCGGCCAGCTCACCTGTTCGACCGGACGATTCGGGACTTCGGCTTCGGGGACCTCGGCGCTTGGAGCCTGGAAGGCCGAAGGGTTCGAGCCCATGCGCGCCGTCCACTGCGATTGGGTCACTTCGTAGCGGCCGATGTAGAAGGCGTTGGTGAGGGTCACGGTGTGGACCGGGTTTTCGTTTGCATCGCAGCCGTAGAGGTTCGATGCAGAGCAGCCCATGTTGAAGGTGCCGGGCGGGATGAGCAGCATCTCGATCTGCGTCGCGGTGTGCCGCACGCGCCACGCATAGCCGGTCGCGCTGATCGCGCTCCGATGCGCTGCGTTCGTCACCACCGCAGGGTCGGGCGCAGCCTCCACGAGCGTTGCCCAACTTGGAACGATGATCGCCAGGTAGGTGTAGGCGCCGAGGGCGGTCGCCGACCCCGAGGCCGTCGTCACCGTGACGGAGACCGTGCTGTTGAGGACGCCAGCCGGAGCGATGGCCGTGAGCTTCGTGGGCGAGACCACCGTCACCCCGGTCGCTGCGGATGTGCCGAAGTGAACACTCGGCGTGCCGTAGAAGCCCGAGCCGTTGATCGTGACAGGAGCGCCGCCAGTCACGGCGCCCGCGTCGGGCAGCAGCCAGCCGATGGTCGGCGGCCCGTAGTAGTTGAACACGCCTGCGTTCGTCACGCCTCCTTGAGTGGTAACGGAGACCGACGCTGCGCCGGCGCGGCGGGCTGGCGCGAGCACCGTCACCGAGTCACGCGTGCTCGCGAGGATCGTCGCCGCCGTGCCGCTGAAGCTGACGCTTGTCGGATGGAGGAGATGGTCTCCGGTGATCGTCACCACAACGCCACCCGCAAGCGGTCCCGCGTTTGGAGACAGACCGGTGACCGTCGGAGTGCAGGTGCTCGCCCAGCGGGTCAGCACCACCGCGAGATCCTCGCCGTTCACCGCGCCGTTGCCGTTGACATCGCCCGCGCAGGCGGCGCATGGCCCCCAGTTGCCGAGCACGCTCGCGAGGTCGTTGCCGTTCACGACGCCGTCGCCATCGATGTCCGCGCCGCATCCGTCTTGCGCATGCGCTGGCGAAAGAGACAAGCCGAGTAGCACCAATGCGGCTGCAAGGACTCGGACGGTCGTGGAGTTCATGGACGGATCCTTCGCGTCACGGATTAGCAGCCCCATCGAACGGCGCGAGAGCGGCGTGCTCCTCGCTCGATGGGTGACCGACGCACCGAGGTGACGGGCCGGTGCGGGGCACTGAAGATAGCGGGCGCGCCCCGTTGAACCAAGCACTTGCCTGCCACTTCGCCCTCCCGCATCGCTCGGGTGCCCGATGGTGCCCGCGATCGGACCGCGCGCCCGAACGAGCGAGACTCGCCGGCCGCTACTCCACTCGCCCGGGCTCGCGCCGCCCGCTGCCTGCGCGCTTCGTGAGCGCGTCGCCGAGATCCTCGCGCGCGGTCTCGACATGACGGAGGAGCTCGGCCAGCACCTCCGGGTGCTCCGCGAGGAGATCGGTCGTTTCCGCGGGGTCGCGCTCGAGGTCGTAGAGCGCAAGCGGCACGGCCTCGTTCGCGTACGGCGTTTCGGCGCCGTCGACGCCGCCGGGCTTTCCACCAAGCGTGCGCGACTTCCGCGGCAGGCTCAGCTTCCACTTCCCCATGCGCACGGCCTGCAGCTCGTTCGTGTTGTAGTAGAAGAAGTACGCCTCCTGCGTGGGCCTCGCGTCGGGCGCGCATGACCACACGCTGCGCGCGTCGCCGCCGTCGATCGGTCGGTCGGCCAGAGGCGCGGGCGCGCCCGTGATCGCCGCCATCGTCGCGAAGAGGTCGATCGACATCCACGGCACATCGCTCGTCGCGCCTGCGGGCACATGTCCGGGCCAGCGCACGAAGCACGGCTCGCGCACGCCGCCTTCGAAGGTCGTTCCCTTGCCTTCGCGCAGGCCGCCGCTGCTGCCCGCGTCGGTGCCGAAACTCAGCCACGGGCCGTTGTCGCTCGTGAATACGACGATCGTGTCCTTCGCCGCGCCCGCGCGGTCGAGCGTCTTAAGCACCTCGCCCACCGACCAATCGATCTCGCGCATGACGCCCGCATAGAGCTCGCGGCGCGCAGCCGGCGTGAACGCAGGGCTCGCCGCGAGCGGCGTGTGCGGCTGCGGATGCGCGAGATACGCGAAGAACGGCCGACGGTCGCGCGCGTTCCGCGCGATGAAGTCGCAGAGCCGCCGCGTGAGCTTGCCGGTGAGAAGCCCTTGGTCGTCGAGCGTCTCGATGTACTCCGCGGGTTGCTCGCCATCCATCAGCGGCAGCTTGGGGAAGTCGCGCCGGCCGAAGCGCGCGGGCCACATGTCGTTCGAGTACGGGATGCCGTAGTACTCGTCGAAACCATGGCGCAGCGGGTTGAACTCTGGGAGATGCCCGAGATGCCACTTGCCCGCGATCATCGTCGCGTAGCCGCGCTCGCGCAGCATCTCGGCGATCGTGCGTTCGTCGGGGTTGATGCCGGTCTTCGCGTCGGGGAAGAGCGCGCCGTGGATGCCGACGCGGTTCGGATAGCACCCCGTGATGAGCGCCGCGCGCGACGCGCTGCACACGGGCTGCGCGGTGTAATAGTGGCGGAAGGTCGCGCCCTCGCGCGCAAGCCGCGCGAGGTTCGGCATCTCGCGCGTGTAGGCGGGCGGCTCGTGGCCTGCGACCGCAAAGCCGGGTGCGTCGCCCCAGCCCATGTCGTCGCAGTAGATGACGACGAGATTCGGACGCGAGGGCTGCGTGGGCTGCGCGGGCTTCCGATGCGGTGCGGGCGCCGAACGGCACGCGGGTAGCAGGGAGGCCGCGCAGAGGAGCGCGATCGACACGCGGGTCACGATCGGAGTCGTCCGGGGCACGCCGCCACGGTACCGCCCGGCGTGGGATTCGGTCCGCGAATCGGCCCCGGCAGGGGGATTCGGCCGCGAAGGTCGCCAATTGCTGCGGTCAGGCTTCGCCGCAAGAGCGCCGCGCGGTACATTCGCCCTCCGCGAGACACCTCGCGAATCCCGAGGAGAAACGAATGCGCCAGAACCAGTTTGTCCGCGTCCTTCCAGCCCTCACCCTGACCCTCGCGCTCGCGTCGTCGGCGTTCGCAGGCGGCACCAAGGGGTCGTTCACCTTGCTCGGGCCCACCGGCCTTACGCCGAGCGATGCCTCGAGCAACGGGCAGGTGGTCGCCGGCTACAACGGGAGCAGCTTCTGGTACTGGACCCGCGACACGGGCCTCGTGACCATCGGCGGAATCTCGCCGAGCTCGGGCGGTGCGGGTTCCGCGGCCGTCAGCAACGACGGCACGCGCATCGGCTACACCGTGATCAATCCGCAGACCGGCAAGACGGAAGGCGCGTTCTACGACATCGCCTCCGCCACGACGACGCGCATCGGCAGCTTCGGATTCAGCTGCGATCTCGCCGCCACCAGCTGCTGGGGCATGTCGGGCAACGGCAACATGATGGTCGGCCTCGGCTGGCACAACCAGTGCGCGGCCCGCGCCTACACCTACACGCAGGCGGGCGGCCTCGTCGATCTCGGCACCACGGTGCCGGGTCGCTCGACGCGCGCGAACGGCTGCGACTTCGATGGCGATGTCGTCGTCGGCTGGCAGGATCTCGTCGACGGATTCCGCCAAGGCGCGGTGTGGAAGAACGGCGTGCAGCGGCTGATCACGACGACCACGGGCGCCGCGGTCGGCGAGGCCGGCGCCGTCTCCGGCGACGGCAACTGGGTGATCGGTCTCGGATCCTCCGCGAACAGCTTCCGCGGCTGGCGCTGGAGCGAGACGACCGGCTACATCGCGCTGCCCGCATCGCCGATTCCGAGCCTCCCGCGCGGCTTCCCGACCGGCATCAGCGACGACGGCTCGCGCATCGTGATGTTCTACCGAACGGGGTTCCCGCCCGCGACCGCCGGCGAAGGCTACCTGTGGGTGAACGGCACGATCACGCCGCTGGAGACGGTCGCCGCGCAGGCGGGCATCACGCTCACGCCCGACATCCGCATGGCGCTTCCGCTCGGCATGTCGTCGGACGGCTACACGATCGTCGGCACCGCGCGCACCGCGGCCGGCATCCAGGGCTTCATCCTCGATCTTCCGCGTCCAGCGCCGCCGTGCCCTGCCGACCTGAACGGCGACGGCGAAGTCGCCGCGCAGGACCTCGCGGCGCTTCTCAGCGCGTGGGGTACGGCGAAGCCGTCGGAAGCCGATCTGAACGGCGACGGCACCGTCGGCGCGCAGGACCTCGCGGTGCTCCTGAGCGCGTGGGGCCTGTGCCAGTGAGCGTGAGGATCACGCGCGCGTCGGAACGCTGAGTTCGGCGGCGGCGCGCTCGAGCGTCGCGAGGCGGTCGAGTCAGGATGCCCGGCACGTGCCGGTTGATGCCTGGCACCTCCTGGCACGTTCCAGGCACGGATTCGGAGTTGTCGGGGAACAAAGTCGCGCGGAGAGCCAAGGCCCTGCAGGCGTGGTGCCCGGCACGTGTCGTCTGGTGCACGGCACCTCCCGGCACGTGCCAGGAACGGTTTCTGTCGACGCTGCCGTCTCCGTTGAGATCCTCGGGCAGGCCCTTGCCCGACGAGAACCACGCGGCGAGGATCGAGGCGAGATCGGCCGCATCGACCGAACCGTTGAGATCAATGTCGCCCGAGCACGGCGCCTTGAAGATCGTCACGCTGAAGTTCGCGACCTGGAAGCCGAACTGACCCTGGTGTTTGGAGTTGCGGCACTTGACCGACCAGCCGACATTGTTGAAGCCGCCCGCGGTGCGGATGTTCGGCAGCGGGATGTCGATCTCGAAGAAGGTCGCGCTCGTCGCGGACGAGGCCGGAAGCCCGACTCCGGTGAGAGTCGTCGTGTAGAGCGGACGAAGCTCTTTGCCGTCTATCGCGGCCCGCCGCGACACTGTCACATGACCAATAACTAGTGATACTGTGACAATAAATCCCGCCAAATCGACTTGACATCAAATACTGTTACTGTAAGATAGCGGCATGCACACGCCGCGTTCCAGCAACCTGCTTGAGGTCCTTGGGTCGATCCCCGTCGAGGGAATCGGTCTCGATGAGCTCGCCGTGCTTGCGAACCAACTGCTCGAAGCGCGCCATGTGGTGATGCGCGACGGCAGGGCGGGCGACCGCGTCGACGCCCGCACCATCCGCTTCTACCAGACGCTCGGCATCGTGCCGAAGCCCGCCTACGAGGGGCGCCGCGCGATCTACGAGCGCGACCACCTCGTGCGCGTCGTCTCGGCGAAGGCGCTTCAGGCCGAGGGCTATTCGCTCGCGCAGATCCAGGGCGCGCTGCCCATGCGCAAGACCGACGAACTCACGCAGGCGCTGCTCGACTTCGAGAGTGAGCGCAAGGTCCACGCAGCACATGCCTCGCCCGATGCGCCCCGCGCGTCGGCGTCAAGCCAAGTGTCGCCACTCCAACTCGCACCCTTTCACATTGCACCCGGAGTCACCGTCCTCATCGATCCAACCCTCGTCGCCGACCCGCACTCAATCGCCGAATCTCTCGCCCTCGCGCTCCGCTCGACCGACGCTTTCACGATGCAGCCCCGTGGAGGAGAAGACGCATCGGTCGCAGCAGCGCGCGAAGGCCGCAACCACAAGCGCCCCAATGGAGGAATTGAATGACAACGCTTCACGATCTGATTCCCGCGACGATTCGAACCAAGCCTGCCGCCGACCCGAGGCGCGGGCGCCATCTCGGCGAACTGCTCGGTATCCCAACCGGAAAGGGCCGCGCGGCGGTCGAGGAAGGCCGCGCCCAGCCGCACGCCTTCCCGCTCACGAAGGTGTCGGTGCGCGCGTCGATCCTTGCTGATTGCGCCGTGACCGAGCTCGAGGAGCGCTACACGAACGACTCGACGAACGCGATGGATGTCACGCACACCATTCCGCTGCCGCCCGACGGCGCGGTGACGGCGTTCGAGATCGTCGCCGGCGGCCGCACCGTGAAGGGCGTCTGCAAGAAGACCGAGGAAGCGAAGGCGGACTTCGAGAGCGCGCGCAAGCGCGGCAAGACCGCCGCGATGCTCGAGTCGGTGCGCGACGATGTGCACACGATCTCGCTCGCGAATGTGCCGGCGAAGTCCGACATCGTGGTGCGCATGACGATCGTCGAGCGCCTCCGCGTCGACGACGGGCGGTTCGAGTTCCGCTTCCCGACGGCGATGTCGCCGAAGTATGTGCCGGGGCAGGCGGTCGGTCATGACGGCGACGGCGTCGAGCCCGACACCGACCGCGCGCCCGACGCGTCGCGCCTCACGCCGCCCCTGAAGATCGGTAAGGGCACCGAGCTCGACCTCGAGCTGACGCTGGCCGCGGGCACGACCGACATCAAGACATCGGTCCCGCTCGTCCGTTCGGCGGCCGCGAACGGCGCGCTCCTGCTGCGCGTCGACGGATCCGCGACCTGCAAGGGCGACATCGTCGTGCGCGCGGGGTCGCGCGCCAACGAGGCGGCGGTGCGCGCGTACACCGACGGCGAGCGCACGCTGGTCGTCGTCGACCCGCCCGCGAAGCGCAAGCCCGAGCTCGAATGTCCGCGCGAAGCCGTGTTTGTGCTCGACCGCTCGGGCTCGATGGACGGCTCGCGTCTCGTGGCCGCGAAGCGCGCGCTGCGCACGGCGCTCGACGGGCTTACCGAGAAGGACACTTTCGAGATCATCGCGTTCGACAGCTCGTTCGAGACCTTCGATGCGGAGCCGGTCGCCGCGACACCCGCGAACCTCAAGCGCGCGGCCGAGTGGATCGACGGCGTCCGTGCGCAAGGCGGCACCCAGGCGCTCTCTGCGCTCGAGCGCGCCTGCACCGGCCGCGTGGCCGCTGGCCGCGTGCGCACCGTGCTCTTCCTGACCGACGGCGATGTCGCGAACGACCAGGAGATCCTCGCGCTCTCGCGTCGGTTCGATCCGGCGCTGCGGCTGTTCACCGTCGGCATCGGCCTCGCGCCGTCGGCGGGCCTGCTCTCGCGTCTCGCGCGTCTCGGCGGCGGCACGACGCTCTTCGTCGACGACTCGCAGGACATCGAGGGCGAGATCCGCCGCTTCGAGTCGACCTTCGTCGGCCCGATGGCGTGCGGACTCGGCGTCGAAGGCGTGCGCCGCCATTCGGGCCGCGACCTCTTCGCGGGCCGCTCGGCGACCTTCTTCGTCGAAGGAGCGCTGCAGTCGGTCGAGGTCACGAGCGTCGACGGGCGGTTCAGCGGGCGCGCGACGGTCGCAGCTTCGCCGGTCGGGCTCGGAGCGCTCTGGGCGCGCGAGCGCGTGACGGAACTCGAGGACCGCCTCGTCGCCGATCCGTCGCAGAAGGGGATCATCGACCCCGAGATCGTGGAGCTCGGCGTGCGTCACCAGATCCAGACGCGGCTCACGAGCTTCGTCGCGGTCGATGAGCAGAGCCAGGTGCACGGCGAGCCGCTCGCGATCGTGCAGCCGAGCGAGCGGGCCGACGATGTGCGCGCGTGCTACGCCAGCCCTCCATCTGTCGCAGCTTGTTTCGATCGCGTGGCGGCGCCGAGGTTGAGCATGTGTGCATCGCTCGACCCCAAGCCGAGGTTCAATGAATCCTCGCGCGTCAGGGGGTCTCCAAAGCGGCCATCCGCTGCGAACCTGTCGAAGGCAACCGCGTTCGCTGCGGCCGAAGTCGCGAAGCGCGACCCCGCGCAGCCGATGACCGAGCGGCTCGCCTTCCTCGTGCTGCTGGCAGCGCTCGATCCGGCGAACGCGATTCCCGACGACCTGGTGCGGGACGCGCGGCGCTTCGTCCGCGAGCGCGCGAACGCTGACCGGGGATCGGGGCGCAAGTACCTGCTGATCGCACTCGCGATCAGCTCCGAGGCCGGCGACGGTGCGAGCGTGCTCGACCGCGTCCTTCAGCTCTCAGGTGCGACATCGATCGAGAAGATCTGACCGACGGCCGTCCACGATTCCGATTCCTGCGGCCCCGCCATGCGCGGGGCCGCTTTCATTTGGGCGCGCGGTTTCGGCAAGCAAACAGCCCGCGGGCAAGCGCCCGCGGGCTGGATTCGCGCGTGGATGCCGGCGTGAGGCGCCGCCTTACGGGCAGCCGCCCCACGCGCCGAGGATGGTCGCAAGGTCGTTGCCATTGACCTGCCCGTCGCCGTCGATGTCGGCCGCGCAGCCGGCGCACGCGCCCCACGAGCCGAGGACGGTCGCGAGGTCGTTGCCGTTGATCGCGCCGTCGCCGTCGATGTCGCCCGAGCAGGCGTCATCGGCGACCTTCACCGTCACGGCCATGTAGTCGTGGAAGGTCTCGTCGTTCGGCCGCTCGCCGTAGACGAGGAAGCGGATCGAGCCGTCCGCCGCGACATAGTTCGAGATGTTTGAGCTGCTGCGGCCGACGAGCGTCTCGTCGCGGTTGCCCGCGAAGCTGTCGAGGTAGCGGTTCTGGCCGACGAGGCCTCTCGCATCACCCCAGTTGTTGAGCGCGTTGTTCCAGACATAGAGCTCGACCTGGGTGCAGGCGTCGGCGTATCCCTCCCACTGGACGCGGATCTCGTCGATGTCCGCGACGGGCTCGCTGAGCACGAAGCGGAAGAGGTGCGTCGCCTCGTTGCCCGAGGAGAGCGCGGCCGTGATGTAGCGGTTCGCGTCGGTGATGCCGCCGGTCGCGTTCGAGGTCGACATCGCGGTGTAGTTCGCGGCGGTCAGCGCGGTGCTCACCGGGCCGATGAGGCCGTTCACGCTCGTCCAGGACGCGGTCTGCCGGCCAAACCCGAACTTGTTCACGCCCGCGCCCGAGGCGAAGGTGTAGACATTCTGGGTGCCCGGGCGGTGGCGGTAGGGGTTGCTGACCGCGACGGTCGTGTCGCCGTCGGTCGCGCGCGCCGTCACGCGGACGAGCGCGCCGTCGGTCGCGCCGGCGGGCACCGTCCAGTTGAAGGAGCCGCTGTCGGGAATCGCGCTCGCGATCGGCGTCCACGAGGTTCCGCCGTCGAGCGAGTAGGCGAGGTCGACATTCGCGAGCGGCGCGTTGTTGGTGTCGGTCGCGTTCCAGCGGATGGTCTGCGTCGAGCCGACGAGCCAGAGGTCGCCGGCCGCGGGCGAGCTGATGTGCGCCGAGGGAATGGCGTTCGTATGGCGCGGCACCTGCTTCACGATGCAGTGGATCGCGCCCGAGGCGCCGATGATGCTCGAGCACTGGATCGGCACGATCGTGACGCCGGGGCCGGCCGCGGCCTGCCACTTGGCGAGCGCGTCGGCGTCGCGCGTGTTGTAGGCCGAGTTGCCGCCGGGCGCGAGCGCGGTGCCGTAGCAGGGGATGAAGATGCGGTTGTTCACGCGGAAGGCGTTCGCGTAGGTGTAGTGCGTCGCGCCGACATTCCACGCCTGCGGGCGGAAGACCTGGAAGCCGAGCGCCTGCATGTAGGGCACTGCGTTGTTCGTCACGCTCAGCGCGGTCGCGTTCGAGCCGGGGATGAACTCGCTGATGACCACCGTATCCTGGTCGACGAGGTACATCCACATGTCGATGTGGCCCGTGCCGTCGACCGAGAAGGGAAGCTGCGGCATGATGTGCAGCGTGTCGATGCCCTGGAAGGTGTCGTGGAGCTCGCGGATCAGCGCCTCGTTGTGGCCGCCGCTCGACGGGTTGTCGAGGTTGACGAGCGCGGTGCAGAAGCCCGTGCGGTTCGGCCCGGGCTGGAAGTTGCCGCCCGAGTAGTAGAGGCCCTGGTCGTAGGTCGGCACGCCGAGCGTCGCGTCGCCGACGAGCGTCGGGATGAAGTTGTCGAGCGGACGCGTCTCGTAGTAATGACTGTCGACGACCGCGAGCGTGCCGTTCTCGAAGATGAAGTGCGGGCCGTAGTCGCGCATCCAGACCGAGTTGTTCGGCTGGATGATGAAGACGACCTTGCTCATGTTGGCGCCGGCCGCGATGAAGGCGCTGGTCGCCGAGTTGGCGGTGGTCTGGTTCGCGACGACGACATACGCGATCTCGTCGAACGCGGCGCTGCCCGTGAGGCTCGACACCAGCGCGGTCACGACCGAGTTCCAGCTGTTGCCGTACTGGAAGAGCACGCCGCGCGTCGGCGAGTACTCGGCGGGCGATTCGATCAGTGCGCCGTTCGGCGTGTCGGCGGTCCCGCCGTCGCCGTCGCGGCCGCCCGCGGTCAGGTCGACCGCGTAGGGCACCAGCTTCTGCTTCGGGTTGTAGGGGGTGCCGCCTTCGCGGACGCGAGTGAGCGTCGAGACATGCTCGGTTTCAGGCGGCGTCGGCTTCGAGCCGGTCTGCGGCGCGGCCATCGTGGTCGAGGCGGCGCCGGAGACGACCGCGGCGACGAGAGAGAGCGTGTGCATGGGGAGGATGCGTGTCATGTGGATCGGAGGTCGGAAGGCCGGAATCGGCGGCGCGTGTGCGCCGTGAGCGAATGGAACACCCGCAGCGGTTCAGTGTGCCTGAGCGCAGGGGACGGGTCAAGGTTTTGGGTGCGTGAAGATTGTCAAATCTGTCGCGCAGGCGCAGGATAACTTGCGGCCTCGGGCTCCCGAGGGGGTCGAGTGCATCGCCCCCGCCGGTCTCAGCCCTTCAGGCTCGCCATGTCGATCACGAAGCGGTACTTCACATCGCTCTTGAGCATGCGCTCGTAGGCGTGGTTGATCTGGTCCATGCGGATCATCTCGATGTCGCAGGCGATGTTGTTCTTCCCGCAGAAGTCGAGCATCTCCTGCGTCTCGGCGATGCCGCCGATGCAGCTGCCTGCGAGGTTTCGGCGCGGCAGGATCACGCTGAACGCCGCGATCTGCTGCGGATTCGGCGGCACGCCCACCATGCACATCGTGCCGTCGAGCTTGATGAGCGCCATCAGCGCGTCGATCGAGTGGTCGGCGGAGACCGTGTCGACGATGAGGTCGAACGACGCGGCGTGCTTCGCCATCGCGGCCTCGTCGGTCGACAGCACGACCTCGTGCGCGCCGAGGCGCAGGCCGTCGGCGACCTTCGACGGCGAGGTCGTGAAGAGCACCGTGTGCGCGCCGAGCGCGCGCGCGAACTTCACGCCCATGTGCCCAAGCCCGCCGAGGCCGACGATGCCGACCTTCTTGCCGGGGCCGGCCTTCCAGTGCTTGAGCGGCGACCAAGTGGTGATGCCCGCGCAGAGAAGCGGCGAGGCGGCGGCGGGGTCGAGGTTCGCGGGCACCTTCAGCGTGTAGG
>JBKCZS010000033.1:0-13098 GCA_046337925.1 bacterium
GAAGCTGATGTCGGGCAATGCGACCTTCCCTGGCTTGCCTCCACCCGATGCCGGTGGCGGGGTCGGGATTGCTCGGTCGGTCTTGGCCTCCGTGCTACGCGGGCGCGGCGCCGACTCGAACCGCTCGATCCGATAGGAGATGTTCAGCAGCTTCGCCTCGAGCGCCGGATCGATGCGATCCCAGCGCACCGCGATCTTCCCAATCGGGTCACCCGTCTCAAGGAGCAGTTGCATGGAGTCGATGTTGGTAGGTGCGGGCGGCTGTGGGTCCGAGCCGACGGTGAAGCGCAGCGTGGCGAGCGTTGCGCCGTCACGCCCACCCGTCATGGCAACGACCGAGTAGGTGGGTGTGTCGCCCGGCTTTACCGCCTTGTCGGTTGCGGCGAACCCCAGCGCCTCTGCGGCCTCGCGATCCACAAGCGTCGAGAGCAGCAGGTTTGAGCGGGCCGCGATCGTTCGGTCATCGGCGCTCGGTTGCGCGACGACTGGCCGGGCTGTTCCTCTGCCAAGTGCCGGGGCTGTCAAGGACCGGGCTTGCCGCAGTTGACTGAGGCCCGCGTCCAGCGCTCCGCGGGAGGCTGCGTCCTTGGCTCCCTTGGCACGCGCATCGAGGATCGTACGCGTAGCCATCTTCGAGTCACGGAAGCGTGCCGCGGAGGATGGGGGTCGAAAGGTCTTGAAGTCGAGCGCCTGGGGGCGAACCAAGGTTCGAGAGGCCTCCGTCCACAGCGTCTTGCCTCGCAGCGATGGATCGACGAGTCGATCAACGGTCGCGTTGTCGACGGGCTTCGAGCGGAACACCTCCTGCTTGGCTCCATTGAGCTCGCGGTAGATGCGGATGCCCTCGGATGGGAGCCAACCTTCGACGACGCGCACCTGAAGTCGAACCTCGGTCTTGCCTCCATCGACAGCGGTTGCAGCGAACAACTCGACATTGGGAGTCACCTGCGCCCCGGCGGAGCGAGCGAGCGTGAGCACCAGCGAAAGAAGAACGGCGTAGACGCGCATCAGTCAATCCTCTGCTTAATTGGGAGTTCTGCGGACAACAGTCCGACACGCCCGTAGATCTTTCCCTCGAGTTCGAGGTAGCGCTTCGTGCACTCGATGTCGATCGATCCCCTGCCTTCCCCCTCGACCACACCGAAGTCAACCCGCCCACCGACAGTGAGCGACCCGGTGGTGATGGGGTCGTTTGTACCGATGCCCTTCAGTCTGAGCGTGCCCGCCGCATAACCCTCGAGGGGAATCAGCTTGAAGCGCGCGTCGAGATCGACCTTCATCTCAGCCTCGTTGTTCTGGAAGTCGAACCGTACGCCGGCCTTTCCCTCGACCTCGGCAAAGTCGCTGAGCGCGCTACCGACGCGAACCGTGAGCGGCCGCTGCCGATAGCGGGCCTCCTTTGCCCAGTAGTAGCCGACATGAATGAACTTCTCGTTGCCGGCAAAGCGCATGAGCGCCTCACCGCCGGCCTCGACCAGCGGGAACGCCTTGTTGGGGAAGTTGAGGTCGAAGTCGCCTCCAAGCATGAACGACGGCGATTCATCGAGGTCGAGCGTCATGAACGCGCGTGCCGTGTTGTCGCGGCTGCGCCAGGCTCGTTCGCTCGGGAAGCCTGAGACTCCCCCGAAGTCGAGGAACGCCATCCGGGCCGTGAGATCGAACATCGTCGGATTCAGCGTGGCAGTCATCGTCGTGTCAGCCCACCACACCTTGTCTCCACCCACATAGTCGGAGAGCATCAGTCCCGCCTGCATGAGGACGGTGCCGTCCGAATACTTGAGCTGCTCCGCAGGCTTCACGATCGGAGCGATTCCGCCCTCGGCGATTGGATCCACGTTCATGCCGAACCCACCGAGGAAGCCCTCGATCCGAAAGAGCGGCACTGGCCCGCTGGGCGAAGGCAGCTGAACCATGATCTCGGGCGTGAATCCAGCCTGCCCGCCCACGAACCATGCCTGCCGTTCAGGCGCGAGCAGGAACGCCACTCCCATGCTTGCGCCAAGTGGATCGAGCGTGAAGTTCGCATCACCGAACAACACATCCATATCTCGGAATCCGGGCAGATCGTCGCGCAGGCCCAACGTTCCACCGACCGAGCCGAGTTCGGGAATCTCGACAGCGACGGAAAGCCCTCCGATCTCGATGTCCACGGGACGGCCACCCGTGCCGCGACCGATGGTCACGTGCTCGAGATCCATCTCGCTGCCAAACGAGAGGCCCTCGATGGGACTCTTGAATCGGGCCGTGCCCGAAAAAGTCACTGAGTCGACCTTGCGGCCACCGCTCGAGCAGTTGAAGCCTATGCGACGGAACTCGCCCAGCAGGATGCCGAGATCGACCACCACAGGCTCGGGAAATGTCAGCAGGCCTTCGTCAGGCAGGTAGATCACTCCGTTGGCGTCGATGCGGAAGTTGGTGAGCTTCACCGAAAATGCAGGGCTCGCCATCGAAAGCGTCCCGCTGAGCAGAAGCATCCGATCCGACTGAGAGTAACTGCCCTTGATGCCATTGAGCTTGAGGCCGAACCCGAAGTCGATCGCCCCAGGCGAACTGATGGCAATGGCTATGCCGTTGGCGCGAGAGTGCTCGACCTTTGCATCCAGGACGGTCTTGCCACCCTCTCCCAATGAAAGCTCGATCCCGCCGACGATGCCGCAACCGATGAGCTGACCACGGAGGAGTTCAAGCGAAAGCGTGGAAACATTGATCTTGAAGCCATCGAGCAGGATGGGTTCGAGGCCCTTGGTGATCTTGACCTTCCCGGTCACCCCCGACATGTCTAGCGCGAAGTTCGACAGTTCGATTCCGATGCTGCGCGGTCCGATCGGTATCTGCAGCGTGCCTGACCTGAACCAGATCCCCGACCAAGAGGGAAGACGCCTCGCGAACTCCGGCACTCCGGGGAATTCGAGAGCGGCGAGAGGCGAAAGGTCGAGGACCATCGACGGACAGCTGATCGTGAGATCGCCGATCTTCGCGTCGAGTTGCTTCTCGACGCCGATCATGAGTCCGCGGGAGAGGTCGACCGGCACCCCAAGCAGAACGGCGCGTCCGTTGCCCGCAGCGTTCGTGATACCTTCAGGCAGGGTGATGTCGAACACAAGCCCCTCGAAAGAGGGCACTCCACCGCTCATAGACAGCTTGCCGCCCTTGACGACTATGTCGAGGCCTGCAAACTGCAGTGGCGCAAGTCGCAACGGGTTCGCGGGAGTTCCAACCGCGATGTCGGCGCGATCGAAGCCCGGCCGGCCCGACTGGTCGATGCGCAGTCCGACCACATTGGCCCGTATCGGGAAGTCCGGACTGCTTGGAAGTCCAGGCACAGCCACCGCGACTTTTGTCGACTCTGGAACCCGAAGTTCCCATGTGGTGGCACCGCCAGCAGGGAATCGACCTGCCCACACCATCGGCGCAGCAGTCACTTCTACGCCGGGAAACCGAATCACATTGGACCCCGTCGGCAGTTGGAGCACGATCTGCCCGAGTTCGAGCGCGGTTCCCGATGCATCGGTCGTCGACTTGATCACGCCGATTCGTCCAATGATGTTGGATCCATCCGGGTTGCGAAACGGCAGGCGCACGATCGCGTTGCCGCTCGTTCGAAGCTCACCTGGCTTGGTCCAATTGAACACGCCGGCTGGAAGTTCGATGGAGGAACCCGCGATCCCGCCGACGACGAGCGGCTTCCCCAGTGTGAACTGAACACCGTTAAGGGCGCCGCCTTTGTCGAAGATAAGGTTGGAGAAGCTCACCCCGCTCGCGACGACTCGAATCGAACCAACCGTGACGACGAGCTCCGCGGTTCCTGACGCAGGCAGCGTCGGGTCGCTCGGCGTGTCAGCTGCGTACTGCACCGATTCGAACGACGCAAAGCCCGGCAGCAGCGTGAGCACAGTCGGCCGCACATCTGCGAGCGCGTGCGCCGAGGCGCCGATGCCGAAAACCGACATCAGGCCGAGTACCGCGCGGATGACGAACGATTGCATCACAAGCCTGTGGGGGATGGAGAGTGTCTTCATGGTGCCTGGACTCCGTCGGACGCCCTTCGTAGTGCCGTTGGTGACGCCGTTGGACGCGGGATCTTCAGAAATCGTTCCGATCGCCGTTCAACAACCCACACACGGGGTGCATTCAGAGCGTCGAATGTCCGTCCCGTCGACCCAACTCACGCTCAATGCAAGACTTCGGGATCCGAAGGATGAGCGCGCCTCGCAGCGGTTCGAGTCGCGCTACCGCGTGCTTGTCCTCCGTCTTTCTGTCTGCCGCGGCTGAAGCCGACCGACGCGGAGGATGTTTCGCGGCCGGTCCTCGCGGCGCTGCTCCGCACCATGCCCACCTTCCGCCTCGACCCCGCGAAGGGGCGGTTCCGCAACGAGATCTTCCGTGTGGTGCGAATTGAGATTTCTCGCGCTCTTGCGAAGGACGCCCGTCCAACGGGGGCCGCAGGCCCCCTACCTCTGCACGAACGCCGCCCGAGACTCGAGCGTGGACCCGAGCGAGCGGGCGTTTGAGGAAAAATGGATCAACCACCACTTCAAGATCGCTCTGGCGGAGATCCGCCGCACCTTCGCGCCCGAGAGCGTGGCGTTGTCCGAACGCCTGATGCGAGGGGAACCCGTGGAGGCGATCACGGCCGTCGACGAACGACGAAATCTTGACCGAAGTGGTCGCCGAGTCGGAGGATGAGTTCCGCGCGCGACTCGCGAGCAGATGCCGCGAACGACATGAGCAGACCTTGGAGCAACCTCCAAAAACGACCGAATTCCAGGAGAGTCCGATGAAGATGAACAACACGATCTACAGCACCCTCGCTTCACTGGCAACGGCATGCTGCCTCGTGACGACCACGCCTTGCTCCGCGCTGACGCAGTCGGACGACACGACGACCCAAGACCAAACACAGCGCAGGGCGAAGTTCGCGACCGTACGCCTCGAGCAAGGACTCGCCATCGGGCGGCCGAGCGGATGGCGCGTGAAGCGCTCCGGCTCCTCCGTCACGCTCGTTCCCCCCCCATCGGTCGGAGTCTCGGTAGTGGTCTCCCTCGGACCGTGGGATACATCGATGCGACTTGACGACGATGGGGATCACGAGCGCCTGCGCGAAAGCCATGTTGCTTCCGCGCCGGGGTTCCTCGCTGCAGGCGAGGCGATCATCGGCAGCGACTGGGTGGCACTCGACTACGAGCGTGACTCGGCCGACGACTCCGATGCCGCGATGCGAATCTTCGTCCGACCCGTGGGCGAGTACGCGGTCACGCTCGCCGTCGTGGGCACGCGCGACGCGATTGATCGCGGTGAACGCACTTGGAGCTCCATCGCAAACACGATCGGGGTGCACGCGGACGCCGCGGCGAGCGGCGCGCCCGACTCGGACTCCGAACAGGTCGCCCGTGGATCGACGCAGCGGAATGGTGGCGCCGGGACGCAACGCGGAATTGAATCCGCGCCCGCTGCGAAGGTGAGCGTCGTCAAGACCGTGCAGGCGGCGGAGGCCGTTCTCAACGCGATCACGGCCGTGGACCCGAGTGGCCGCAACTCGACCGATTCGGTGACGAAGGCGCTGCGGGCAGGCAGCGATGTCGCAGCGGCGTTGCAGTCTCTGGAGAAGGCCGGCAAAGCTGGCGACGGCACTGAACGGCTTGAGCGCGCGGTTGATCTTGCGGCAAGAATCGCGGTCGCCCTGGACTCGGCCAATGGCCCCGCAGGAAAGGGTGTGAGCCAGGACGAGAAGTCCGCGGCTGCGGCAAGCGCTGTTCGGGCGGTCTCCGATGCGATCGCGATCATCAGGCGTGACGGGGGCGGCAACGGTGCGCAGTTCGACGCCGCCGCCGGCGCCGTGCGCTCGATCTCCGAATCTCTTCAAGGCTCGGGTGCCGCAGGAGGCACCCAAAGCGGCGTCCAAGACCTGCAAAAGGCCGTCTCCGCAGCAGCAGGGATCGCGAGCGCAATCAAGGCTCTCGACGGCAGCAAGGGTTCGGGTGGAGGTCAAGGTGATCTCGACGCGGCCCTCCGTGTGGGCACTGAGGTCGCGAAGGCACTGCGCGGCAACGAGTCCGGCGGCAGCGGAGATCTCGATGCCCTCGTCGGAATCGCAGCTGCAGTGGCGGAGGCAGTCCGTGCGTTCGACAAGGATGAGCCGGCGCAGTCAGGAAACACTTCCCCGGCACGGGACGGCGGCCAGTCCGTTGACAACGAAGGCCAGGCCGACGGATCGAGCACCGGGCAAATGGATCAAGTCGACGGGACTTCCGGTCAGGACCTTGAGGAAGGCAACAGTTCCTCCGACGAACAGATGGAAGAGGGCGAAAGTTCCTCCGACGGGCCGATGGAACAGGGCGAGGCTTCGCCCGACGGACAAACTCCGTTCGATCACGACGAACAAGGCGTGTCCGGCTCCGGCAAGAGCGGCTTCGATACGACCGACCCTCATCAAAGCGGCGAGGAGGACGGGTTGACGCCGAACCCATCGGATGGAACCGACCCCATGCCGGAGCAGCAAAGCGATTCACCTGCGACGGAGGAGGGCCTTACGGATCCGAGGCCTTCGCCATCGGATGAGGGACGCGGGACGGAAACCGAGACCGTTCTGAAGTTGGAGCAGGGTTGGACCATCACCTTGCCTCGCGGCTGGACCGCCGTGCAGGGCGAAGACGGGTTCCAGCTCCGTCCGTCGTCGAGCCTGTCCGATTCCGCGGCGGGCTTCGAGGGCGCGATCGGCGTGCTCCCTTGGGACGCTTCCGCGGAGATCCGAGATCAGTCGGTGCTGTCGGAGCTTCGTGCCCGACAGACCGAACTACTCACCGGATTCCGCGCGGTCGCAGAGCCAACGGTGCGCGGCGAGTGGGCGAGATTCGACTACGAATCGGAAAGCAGCGAAGGCGCAACGACGAGTGCTCGCGTCTTTGTGCGCCCGGTCGGCTCACAGGCGATCGCGATCTTCGTCACCGGTCCGAAAGCGTTCATTGAGAGCCGAAGCGACGACTGGGATGCGATGGCAGAATCGGTTCGCAAGGGATCAACCCTCTCGGGCCGGCTCCTCGGCGCACAAGAGCGGAAAGGCGATGGCCAGCAGCCCTCCGTCGACAAGGCCGTTGCTCCAAAGGCAGATGGATTGCGGATGACGACCAACCAAGAAGGCGGTTACTCGGTACGACACGAACCCTCGTGGACCGTGAAGAGCGACGGCCCGGCGACAGTGCTGTTTCCGACGAGGGAGCCTGTCGATCCCGCCAATCCCGAGTTCTACGGATTCAACGCCGTTCCGTGGGAGGGCACGGGCGCTCTCGATCAGGGAGACAATGCGCGCCGCGCGGTGGAGGAACTCATGCGCGAGACGCCTGGACTGGTCCAGGACGGACGCGTCGAGATGCTCGGAAATGGCGCGATCCTCGGTCGATTCCACGCCGACACCGAGATCGGAAGGATGCGGCTGGTCGTGCTCGCGCGGGTCATCCGCGGAAACATCGTTGCCCTCGCCACCACAGGGAACGACGCGACGATCCGAACCCGCGAAGCCAAGGCGCGCGAGCTCTTCGCCACGCTCAAGGAGGCAGGGCGTGACGAACCGCCGGTGGGAGGCGGCGTGAACGGCGCTGGCATCGCATCGGGCGATCTGCAGTTCGCAGGCCGGTGGAGCACCGAAGAAGTTCTGAGCTCCGGCGGCGGCTTCGATGCGGGGGGTAGCGCCTCGATGGTGACGCAGCGCATCCTCGAACTCGGTCGGGACGGCCGATTCAGCTTGGGATCTCGGTCCGCGGGCGGTGGCGCTGGAAACACCTTCGAGTCGGGCCTCTCGATCGACGCTCAAGGAACTTGGTCGATCGAGCGCTCGGCAGGCGGCGCGGTGCTGGTCCTGCGCTCCTCCGACGGGGAATCGCAGCGCGTCCGCTGCGCCATGTACGAGGGCCAACTCGTGATCGGCGAGTCGGGCTCGCGGAAGTTCTTCACGCGCATCGACTGACAAGCCGAGCACCCGCCCCGATCGCTGGCCGCCAGCCGTCTCGGCGCCACGGACTTCGTTCGCGGGAAAGCCGGTTGTGTCGAAACGCCCCTTCCGACCGCACGAGATGCGTCGCGATCGCAAGCACGGCTGAAGGCCGCTTCGACGCCACCAATTCCGAGGGATGGGGCAGTTCGGACCGCGGAGAAGTTGATCAATCAAAGAGCGGCGTTGCGTAACGCCGTCGACACTTGTGGAGAGTCACATTTCGGAGGTAGACAATGCAGTGGATGAATGGCATTCGCAAGACCGGCCTGCTGGTCCTTGTCGCGGCGATCGCTGGCGCACTCAGTCCCGCCAGCGAGGCACAGGCTCAGGGTGTCTTGGAGAAGAAGGCTGCGGCACAGCGCAAAGCCAGCGAAAACAAGGGAAAGGAGTCCTTTGAGACGATGTTCGATGCGGACGTCAGCGGCTATGACGCTGAAAACGCATACATCCTCTCGTACCTTTCGGCGGTGGTCTACGCCGACGGCCTGCAGTGGATGGTGGGCGACTTCACCTCGTCATGCCAGGGCGAGACTGCGAAGGCTGCCGAACTCCAGAAGAACAAGGACAACGTGTTCGAGACGACTTTCCGAGACCGCCTGAAGGGCTTCTTCGGCGCGTCGACGACCTTCAAGTTCGTGTACCCCCTCAAGGGTAACACCGACGGATTCGATCCTGAGGCCATGCTGATCGAGACGCCGAAGGCGCTCCTGATCGTCTTCCGCGGCACGGATCGTGACGGCAACTCAAGGGGTAAGTCCGGCGCCGCCAAGTTCGCGTACGACTGGAGCGAGTGGATCCGTGTCGACTTCCGCGCGGGCTTTTCGGATCCGGGCAACAAGATCGACGGCAAGGTCCACGAGGGCATCTGGCGCAGCATGAAGGTCGAGCGCACCGTGGATGGCAAGACGGTGCCGTTCCGCGATGAACTCCTCGCAGCGGCCAAGGCTGCGGCGGCCAAGGGCAAGAAGATCTGGCTCACGGGGCACTCTCTTGGAGCAGGGTACGCCCAGCTCTTCGCTGGATACCTCGAGTCGCAGTCCTTGAACGTGCAGGGCATCTATGGCTACGCCGCACCCCATGTCGCCGACTCGGCCTTCGCCAAGTGGCTGGACAGCAAGCTCGAGGGTGGCAAGCAGTTTCAGCGCTTCGAGTTCATGACGGATCCGATCACCCAGATCGGTCCGAGTCCGCTCTTCGGACGCGCGGGTGTACGAAACCACTTCACCAAGCTGAACGAGCTCAAGCGCGATCAGAAAGAGCGTGGGTGGATCGCGTTCCTCCCGAACCACATGTGCTACCACCATTGGCAGTGGTATGTCAATGCGGCGTTTGCGGCGATGCCCGATGCCTCGCGCAAGAAGATGCCGAACCCCCTCGCGCTTCCCACCCTTCCATGCATCGCTTGCGACCAAGACACGATGCGCAACGCGCTGGAAGGAGATGCGGTCGTCGACGCCATCGAGCAGGCTCCGGAAAACATCGAGAAGTTGGTCTACAAAGCGAGCAAGCTCATCGAGAATGTTCGGGACAACCTGGACGGCAAGGTGGTCGCGGACGGCGATTACCACATCCGCTCCGTCGCGGGTGCAAAGAGGTACCTCGCCATCGACTTTAATGACTACAAGAGCGATGAGGATGGCGGAGAGGTGTTTCTCGCGGAGATGGGGAAGACAGAGAAGAACAAGACCTTCCGCATCAGGCATGAAGGCCCGGGCTACCTCATCGAGTGCGCCGGCAATCGGATCGAGCAGGATGCGAACGACTTGTTCAAGAAGGTCGGACGCGTCCAGAGCTGGACGCCGCTCTCGTTGCCGTTCGTTGGAAAGGCCGTCCCGCAACAGACGTGGTACTTCGCCAAGATCCCCAACACGAAGGACCGATACTTGATCGTGAACGGAGCCAACTGGAAGTGCCTCGACGCTGTGAACAAGGACCTGAAGAGTGGCGGCCGCGGAGTACAGTTGTACCGCGCCGTCGACGACGATGTGACCCAAGTCTGGATTCTCGAGAAGGCCAAGTAAGTCTTCCCAAGAGACGCACTGGCAACCGCGCCCGCCGCTCTCGCGCCGGGCGCGGTTGTCTTTCATCGGGCTCGTTCGAATGATCGCAGCGGAGGCCGAACACCAGAGTCCTGCTCGAGACACTGGTCACTTGCAACGACAGCGCCCGCGGCAAAGCCGCGGGCGCTGTCGTTGCAAGTGACCCCAGAGGGATTCGAACCCTCGTTACCTCCGTGAAAGGGAGGTGTCCTAGACCAGGCTAGACGATGGGGCCAGCTGGAACCGAACCAAGATCCGGTCTAGGGGAAGGCGAAGATGATAGCGGCTCCCCCGCTCCTGTCGAGTTCGCTTCCCGATACGCTCAGCGGCATGTCCGACCGCGGGTCCGGCCCCGACGAAACCCTGAAGGCTGCCGAGCCGCCGCTCGTGTTCTGCCCGCTCGGATTCGAGCGCCGCGCCTTCCTGCGGTTCGGGAAACTCCCCGTCGTGACGACCGGCCCGGGGGCCGATGGCGTCCGTCGTGCGTTCGCCGCACGCGACGGGTGGCCCGTGCGCAACCCCCGCTTCGTCGTGCTCCTCGGCCTCGCGGGTTCGCTCGACGACCGCCTCGCGCCCGGCACCGACCACGCCTGCGCCGAGGTCGTCACGGCAATCGACGCCACCGCCCCGCTTCGGTCATCGCTCATCCCGGGCGCGACCGCCCGGTTCGTCGAACACGGCTCGGTGGTGACGACACCCGATGAGAAGTCCCGCCTCGCCGCCGCCAGCCGCGCGCAGCTCGTCGACCTCGAGTCGTACGCCTTCGCCTCCTGCGCCGAAGCGGCCGGACTGCGCTGGGGCATCGTGCGGGGCGTGAGCGATGGCGCACGCGAAACGCTGCCTGCCGAACTCGCCGGCTTCGTCGATGCCCGCGGGGAAACGCGGCCTGGCCGCGTCCTCGCCGCGATCGCGCGCAGTCCATCGCTCGTCCGCGCGCTCATGCGCGTCGGCCGTGCGTCGCGCCTCGCGCTCCGCAGCGCATCGTTCACCGTCGACGCGCTCGGCGCGCGCAGCACGCTTGAACTCTGCGACGCCGCGCACCCGCTCCTTCTCTACGGCGGCTCGTTCGATCCGCCGCACGCGCGCCACGCGACGATGCTCGCCGACGCGATGCGCGCGCTCCGCTCGCCGTGCGGAATCGTGATGCCCGCGCGCGTCAACCCGCTGAAGAGCGACGCCCCCCCGATCGCCGGCGACGCGCGCCTTGCGATGTGCCGCGCCGCCTTCAGCGCGATCGGCGCGGAAATCGGCGGCGAAATCCGCCTCTCGCGCCTCGAGCTCGACCGCGAGGGTCCGAGCTACACGATCGACACCGTGACGGCGCTCTGCGAACGCACGCCCTCCCTTCGCGGCGCGATCCGATTCCTCGTCGGCAGCGATGCCATCCGCGGCATCGAGCGCTGGCATCGCTGGCGCGAGCTGCTTGCGCTCGCGCAGCCCGCGGTCGTCGTCCGCCCGCCCGACACCCGCGACGCGGTCGCGGGATTCCTCGCCGATTTCGCGCACTCGAGCGGATTCGCGGACGCTCCGTCGTGGCTTCTCGACCTTGCGCCGGTCGAGCTCGCCTCGACCGATCTGCGCACGCGAATCGCGCACGGCGAGCGCCCAAGCGGCATTTCCGACGCGGTCTGGCGCGAAATCGCCGCACGCGGACTCTATGGCTTCGGCGGCACGCACTGACTGATCTACACTGTCCGATCCATGACCGCGACCAAGCCAGACATCGCCCGCGTGAGTTTCGTCAGCCTCGGCTGCCCGAAGAACCTCGTCGACAGCGAGAAGATGCTCGGCGTCCTCAAGCAGTCCGGCTTCGAGCTCGTGAACGAAGACCAGCGCCCCGACGCGATCGTGGTGAACACGTGCGGCTTCCTCGAGGCGTCGAAGGACGAGTCGCTCGAGGTGATCCACGACGCGATCCGCCGCAAGGAGAAAGGTGAGATCAAGCGCGTCGTCGTCGCCGGCTGCCTCGTGCAGCGCCACCGCGCCAAGCTCCTCGAGTGGGCGCCCGGCATCGACGCGATGGTCGGCGTCTTCGACCGCGACCACATCGTCGACGCTGTCGGCGGCGAGGGCGCCGCCGATGTCGCCGAAAAGGCCCCGAAGTACTGGATCGCGGGCAACGCGCTCCAGGCCGCCGCCGAGCGCGGCATGAAGACCGTCGGCCTCACCGTGAACGGCGCCGACGGCAAGGGCATCGGCTACTTCGAGGGCGACGACAACCGCGTCCGCCTCACGCCGCGCCACTGGGCGTACCTGCGCATCAGCGAGGGCTGCAACCAGCGCTGCGCGTTCTGCACGATCCCCTCGATCCGCGGCAAGATGCGCTCGAAGCCGATCGAGGCGATCGCGGCCGAGGCGCGTGGGCTGATGGCTTCCGGCGCGTTCGAGCTCAACCTCATCGGCCAGGACACGACCTCCTACGGCATGGATGTCGGCTACGACGGCGGCCTGCCCGGCCTCCTCAAGACGATCGACGGCGTCGCGCGCGAGTTCGGCGGCGGATGGATGCGTCTGATGTACGCCTATCCGTCGAAGTTCGACGACGCGTCGATCGACGCGATCGCGAGGCTCGACAACATCGTGAAGTACATCGACATGCCGCTCCAGCACGCGAGCGACCCGATGCTGTCGGCGATGCGGCGCCACACGACGCGCGCGCACACCGAGGAATTGCTCGGAAAGCTGCGCGACCGCGTGCCCGGCATCGCGATCCGCACCACCTTCATCGTCGGGTTCCCAGGCGAGACCGACGACGACTTCGAGCAGCTCCTCGAGTTCGTCGGCGAGCAGCAGTTCGAGATGCTCGGCGTCTTCCGCTATTCGGCCGAGGCGGGCACCCCCGCCGGCACGATGGAGAAGGACCCCGCGCTCGCCGTGCCCGACGCCGTGAAGCGCGAGCGCGAGGAGCGCCTCATGCTTCTCCAGCAGGAAATCGCCTTCGAGAACGCGAAGCTGCAGGCCGAGTCCAAGGTCCAGCTCGATGTCCTCATCGACTCGGTCTCGGCCGGCAAGTCGAAGTCGCGCGCGACGACGGGCGTGACGAAGGGCGGCACGCTCTACACGGGCCGCGCG
>JBKCZS010000034.1:0-6152 GCA_046337925.1 bacterium
CCTCGCCGGGCCCCTCCAACGCCCCACCCCCGCCCCCCGCCCCAACCGCCGCCCCGCCGATCCGGCAGGCCTCATTGTGAGCGAGCGCCTGCGTTCGGAGCTCAAGGGCCTGACGCAGGCCATCGACAACTCCGAGCGCGCAAGCTCGGTCATCTCGACGACGGAAGGCTACCTCGCCGAGGTCGCCGACCTGCTCAACTCGATCTCCGCCCTCATCGTGAACAGCGCCAACACCGGCGGCGTCAGCGAAGAGGAAATCGCGGCAAATCAGCTGCAGATCGACTCGGCGATCGAATCGATCACGCGTATCTCGAACACCGCGAGCTTCGCAGGCCTGCAGCTCCTCAACGGATCGCTTGCCTATGTGACCTCGGGCATCGCGAACTCGGCCCTCACCGGCGTCACGGTGCACGGCGTCCAGTTCGGCACGAACACCACGGTGCCCGTCGCGGTCGAGGTCATCCAGTCGGCGCAGACGGGCCAGCTGTTCCTCTCGGCGGTCGGCGGCACGCTCGTGTCGAGCGTCACGCTCGAGATCGCGGGCAACACCGGCGTCCAGACCATGAGCTTCGTGTCGGGCACGCCGCTCTCCGCGGTGGTCGCAGCCGTCAACACGGTCCGCGACACCACGGGCGTCAGCGCCTACCTCGATGTGCCGAGCAACCAGACCTCGGGCATGTGGTTCAACTCGACGACCTTCGGCAGCGACTCGTTCGTGAGCATCCGCCGCATCGGCGACTCGTTCCCGGGCTTCCAGACCTATGTCGCTCCCGGCGGCGTGACCACGCAGCGCGATGTCGGCCGCGATGTCGGCGCCATCATCAACGGCGCGCTCGCGACGGGCGACGGCACCCGCGTGTCGCTCAACTCGCCCTCGCTTGCCCTCGACCTCGATCTCTCGGTCGCGTTCGCGACCACGGTCAACGGCACGCCATCGAACTTCAACATCACCGCAGGTGGCGCGACCTTCCAGCTTGGCCCGGCGCTCACCACCACGCAGCAGGTCGGCATCGGCATCCAGTCGGTGGCGGCAAGCCGCGTCGGCGGAACCACCACGACCAGCGGCCGGTTCTTCCTCGAGAGCATCAAGAGCGGTCAGCCCAACTCGCTGCTCGCGGGCCGTACCCGCGAGGCGAACGCCATCCTCAACAACGCGATCACCGAGGTCAGCTCGATGCGCGGTCGTCTGGGTGCGTTCGAGCGAAACACGCTGCAGACCAACGCGCGCAGCCTCCAGATCGGCCTTGAGAACATCATGGCCAGCGAGTCGAAGATCCGCGACGCGGACTTCGCGGTGGAGACCGCTGCGTTGAGCCGCGCCCAGATCCTGCAGCAGGCCGGCACCGCCGTGCTTGCGACCGCGAACGCCAGCGCCCAAGGCGTGCTGCGGCTCCTCCAGCAGTGATCCTCTGGTGAATCCATGAATGCCAGCGCGGGCATCCCGCGCCCATCCTCCTGACTGACGCGAACCGCCCGGACCTTGCCGGGCGGTTCGTGCTTTGTGGCCCGCGCCGTCTGCCGCGTCTGCGCGGCGGGCCTGCATCGGATCGACGGCATGCGACGGCTGTGCGCTTCACGCGCCTCGAAGCGCCTCACGCGGTCCTCGCGCGTATGCGGGATCCGATCCGTCGCGAAGTCTCACCAAACCCAAGCAACCGTGAAGACTCGGCTCCGTCGCTCCGATCTCAACAAGGCCGGGTCGGAGCACCCGGCGCCCCGAGACCAAGCTCGCGGCAACACAACCCATGCGATGGCGCGGTGCACGGCGCGGTCCGCTTGCGCGGTTCCGACGCGCGTGCATCGAAAGGCTCGGTCGAAGTCCCGGAGGATCCAGGAATGAGCCAGGTCAATCTCTTCACCTCGTCACTCATCGCGCAGCGCCTCGCAAGCACCAACACGAGGCTGCTGACCGCATCGCTCGAGCGTCTCGCGACCGGATACCGCATCAACCGCGGCGGCGACGATCCCGCAGGGCTGCTCGCGAGCGAGAACATGCGCGGAGAACTCCGCGGCATCAGCGCAGCGCTTTCGAACGCCGAGCGCGCCGAGCAGATGGTCAATGTCGCGGAGGGCGGGCTCCAGGAAGTCTCGAACATGCTCGTCGAGGTGCAGGGACTCGTCGCGGCCAGCGCGAACGAAGCAGGCATCAGCCCCGAGGAGCGCGAGGCGAACCAGCTCCAGATCGACTCGCTGCTCTCGACGATCGACCGCCTGGCGGGATCGGTGACCTTTCAGGGGACCAAGCTCTTCAACGGCAACTTCGACTATGTGCTGTCGGGCGGCGCCATCAACTCAGGCTTCGCCGATGTGACCGTGAACGCCGCGAAGCTGTCCGACGCAGGCGGCACCCGAAGCGTCTCCGTGCAGGTCACGCAGTCGGCCCAGCGGGCGGTGGTCTACATGTCCGCGGGCGCGAACTTCAACAACAGCAGCCAGGGCTCCGTCACCTTCGAGATCACGGGAAACCGTGGCGCGCAGCAGTTCACCTTCTCGTCGGGAACCGCGATCGCGAACATCGTGGCGTCGATCAACAGCTACGGCGAGGCGCTCGGCGTCTCGGCCGCGAACTCGGGTTCGCTCGTGGTGCTGCGGTCGACCGGCTATGGATCCGACAGCTTCGTCCGCATGCGCGAGGTGTCGGGCGGCGCGACGAACCGCAACTGGATCCGCTCCACGCCGACCGGAGCCAATTCCGACAATGTCATCGACACCGGCCGGAATGTGGGGATGAACATCAACGGCATGGTCGCCACGACGAGCGGGCTCGTCGGGCGCATCTCCTCCGAAGGCCTCGACATCTCGGTGACGATCAGCGCGACCAACGCGATCAACAACACGAACCAGACCCGCACCATCGGCATCAAGAGCGGCGGCGCCGACTTCAACCTTTCGCCCGAAGTCGGCATGGCGGGCAAGGTGTCGATCGGCTTCGACACGATCACGACGGGCAACCTCGGGAACGCGGTGACCGGATTCCTCTCCGAGCTCCGCACCGGCGGCTCGGCCAATGTCCAGAGCGGAAACCTGACCAAGGCGCAGGAGATCGTCGGCTCCGCCATCAAGCAGGTATCGACCCTGCGCGGGCGGCTGGGAGCGTTCTCGAAGAATGTGGTCGGTTCGACGGTGAACAGCCTGAATGTCGCCTACGAAAATGTCGCGGCGGCCGAGAGCGCGGTGCGCGACACCGATTTCGCGCGCGAGATCGCCACGATGACGCGCACGCGCATCCTGCAGGAAGCCTCCGTCCAGGCGCTCCGGATGTCGAACGACTCGCAGGGGCTCATCCTCAAGCTGCTGGGCTGATCGGTGACCTGGCTGGCCTTCGGGGCGCCGAACCCGCGGAAACGCGGGTTTTTGCATGGAATGCGGGCGCAATTGGGGCGGCTTCAGCCGTGCGGGACGCTGGTTATGAGTGCGCCCATCACAGGCTGAGGACGGTTCGTGCGGTCTGGCGGGGAGGTAGCGGCCGCAGGGGGTGCGAAGTCCCCACGCTTGAGCGCAATCGTGAAGATCTCGGAGGGGTGCACCGATCAAAACCGCGTCGGAATTCAAATGTCCGACTTGTCCCCGGGCGCAGGATGCGCCCTTCGAGTCACATGGTCCTCGACTGCGGAGTCTGAGAGGGCTGGAGAATGATGGTGCGCGGGCTTGCCCAGCGCAGGCGCTGTCGCCTTGCACACCGTCGGCCGCCGCATGAAGCGGTGGTTCATGGAGGTTTCGAGTCATGAGTCGTATCAATTCGAATGTCTCATCGATGATTGCGCAGCGTGTCAGCGCAATGAACAACCGGTCGCTGTCGAGCACGCTTGAGAAGCTGTCGACCGGCTACCGCATCAACCGCGGTTCCGACGACCCCGCAGGTCTTCTCATCAGCGAGAACCTGCGCGGCGAGATGAAGGGCATCAGCGCCGCCATCGGCAATGCCCAGCGCGCCGAACTGGTCCTCAATGTTGCCGAAGGCGGCCTGCAGGAGATCTCCAGCATGCTCGTCGAGGTGCAGTCGCTCGTCGGCCAGTCGGCCAATGACGCTGGCATGTCTGCGGAAGAGAAGGAAGCGAACCAGCTCCAGATCGACAACATCCTCGCGACCATCGACCGCATCGCGAACTCCGTCTCGTTCCAGGGCACCAAGCTCCTGAACGGCGGCTTCGACTACACGCTCAGCGGCTCGTACACCCCGTCAAGCGGCATCGCCGATGTCTCGATCAACTCGGTCAAGCTCTCCGACACCGCGGGCGCGACCCGCGCCGTCACCGTGTCGGTGTCCCAGTCGGCGCAGACCGCCCGCCAATACCTCCGCCTCAGCGCCGCAGGCATCGCCAACGGCGGCTCGGGCGCGGTGACCTTCGAAGTCGCGGGCGCCCGCGGCGCGCAGCAGTTCAGCTTCGCGTCGGGCACCAGCCAGACGGCGATCCGCAGCGCGATCAACGCCTTCACCGAGGCGCTCGGCGTGTCGGCGACGGTCTGCGGTCAGAATGTCCGCGTCGACTCGACCGGCTACGGATCCGAATCCTTCGTCCGTGTCCGCGAGATCGCGAACGCCAACGCTGCGACGAACTTCGTCTCGGCGACGGCCGGCGGCGCCGCGGTCCAGGAACTGCGCTCGACCGGCCGCGACGCGTCGGTGAACATCAACGGCGTCGTCGCGACCGCCCGTGGCCTCACCGCCCGTGTCGCTCTCGACGGCTTCGATGTCGGTATCACGCTTGCGGGTTCCGGTACGGGCAGCATCAACACCACCGGCGGCTCGCGCACCTTCCATGTGACCGGCTGCGGCGCCGACTTCAACCTGTCACCCGATGTGAACCTCGCGGGCAAGGTGTCGCTCGGCATCGAGACGGTCACGACTGCCAACCTCGGCAACTCGGCGACCGGCTTCCTCGCCGCGCTCAAGTCGGGCGGTTCTGCCAATGTGCAGAACGGCAACCTGACCAAGGCGCAGGAGATCCTCGATACCGCGACCAAGCAGGTCTCGAGCCTCCGCGGCCGCCTCGGCGCATTCACCAAGAATGTCGTCGGCGCGACGATCAACAGCCTCGGCGTGGCTCTCGAGAACACGACCGCTGCCGAAAGCGCGATCCGCGACACCGACTTCGCGGCCGAGACGGCGAAGATGACCCGCAACCAGATCCTGGTGCAGGCATCGACGCAGGCGCTGCAGATGTCCAACTCCGCTCCGCAGTCGGTCCTCCAGCTCATGCGGTGACGCATGAGGCCTCGGCCGGGTGAAAGCCCGCGTCCGAGACGAAGACCGGTGACTCACGCAAACCGCCCAGGCAAAGGCCTGGGCGGTTTGTTTTCGTACAGGGCGGCTCTTATCGCGCTCGACCGAACCAAAGGTCGGTCTGCGCGGCCTGTGCGGCCTGCGCGCTCTGCATCGTCCGTATCGGTGATGCGCATCGTCTCAGAGTTGCGTGTTGTGCCGACCGTGTGCATCGCGCGGCGTGCGTGGATCCCGCGGGCGGTTTGCAGCACAACGCTTGCGTTGTCTGTCGCAGTCATGAAGAAGAAGCAGGCGCGCTCCGATTCCAACCGCGTCAGGAATCTTGCCTGACGAGTGCAGGGCGCTGGAAGTGCCCTCGAATCCAGAAGGACTCGGTCGGAGGAACCGGCCGGGATCCGAACGAGCCCCGAGCAAGTCACCCCGGAGAATAGTTCCGGTCGCGAGGGGCACCCGCCACAGACGGCGGATCACGGAGGATCAGGTCATGAGTCGTATCAATTCGAATGTCCCGTCGATGATCGCCCAGCGTGTCAACGCTGGCAACCAGATGGCTCTCTCGAGCACCCTCGAGAAGCTCTCGACCGGTTTCCGCATCAACCGCGGTTCCGACAGCCCTGCAGGTCTCATCATCAGCGAGAACCTGCGCGGCGAGATCAAGGGCATCAACGCCGCCATCGGCAATGCCCAGCGCGCCGAGCAGGTCATGAATGTCGCAGAAGGTGGCCTTCAGGAGATCTCGAGCATGCTCGTCGAGGTCCAGTCGCTCGTCGGCCAGTCGGCCAACGAGGCAGGCATGTCGGTCGAGGAGAAGGAAGCAAACCAGCTCCAGATCGACAACATCCTCGCGACCATCGACCGCATCGCGAACTCGGTCTCGTTCCAGGGCACCAAGCTCCTGAACGGCAACTTCGACTACACGCTCAGCGGC
>JBKCZS010000035.1:0-24761 GCA_046337925.1 bacterium
CGGATACAGCTTCGTTTCACCTCCTTGCCATCCGGGCGCCGCGCGGATCTTTGGTCCCGGGGATCCGTCAGACAGAGCCTAGTCGGGCCGAAGCTCGATTCACGCCCGCACGAGGGTCATCGCGTGGAACGGACGGCCTTCGCGGCGGAACTTGCGTTCGAAGTTCGTGCCGACGACCTCGCCTTCGCGGGCGCTCGCGGGCTTCTCGAAGTCGCGGCGTTCGAAGAGGTCGCGCGCGCGCTCGGCATGCTCGACATCCCACGCCCAAAGCGCGTCGTGGTCGGTGACGATGCGCAGTTCGCCCTTCGGCACGAGGATGCGGTGGAACTCGCGCAGCGTGTGGTCCTGGATCACGCGGCGCTTGTGATGCCGCGTCTTGGGCCACGGGTCGCTGAAGTAGAGGTGGATCACCGACACGATTCCGTCGGGAACGCGCGTGCGGATGAACTCGGTCGCGTCGCCGTGGAGCAGCTTCACATTGGGCATGCCGCGCCGGCGGATGCGGTCGGCCGCGTAGGCCCAGAACTCCCCCGCCCACTCGATGCCGAGGAAGTTCGTCTCGGGCTCGAGTTCGGCCTGCTGCAGCAGGAAGGTGCCCTTGCCCGAGCCGATCTCGAGCTCGAAGCGGCGCGCCGGATCGGGGAACCACGCGCGCGGATCGAACGCGAGCATCGCCCGCGCCTCCGGCACGCTGGGTGCGTCAGGCAGCGGCGCGAGCGACTTCATCTCGATGCCGACATCGCCCGGGACGAGTTCGCGACCGTGTCCGAGTCCGAAGCTCATGGCGTCGACTTCTCCGGGGCGGAATCGCGGTAGAAGAAGAGCCGCGGCGCGACATAGTCGGCCCGCACCGACTCGGGACGCGACGCCTCGGGAACCTGCTTGGCGCCGGGCGCACGGGCCGTCGCCGCGACCCACGACACGATCGCCTCGAGCGCCGCGGGATCGATCGTGAGCTCGATCTCGCCGTACTCCTCGACGGTGCCCTTCGTCGCCGGCTGCATGAGGTGGTTGAGTCCCTCGAAGACGCGCGTCTCGATCGGCGCGCCCGCCGCGGCGACCTCCCTGAAGATCGCCGAGTTGGCCGTAGCATCGACCTGCAGGTCCTTGGTGCCCCAGAGCGCGAGCGTCGGCACCTCGAGCCACGAGAGCGCCGAGCGCGGATCCATGCGGATGAACTCCGACATCCACGGATCGACGAGCGTCTGCACCGTGCGGTCGGCGAGCATGCGAAGGGTGTCGTCGTCGGGCGCGGGCTGCCCCGAGATCGCGACCTGCTCGCGGATGAGCGCCGCCGCCGCCGGCCGGAGCGCGTCGGCGGATCGACGCATCGCGACCTCTTCCATCAGCGTGGCGTGCGCCGCGGCCATCGCCTCGACCTTGTCTGCGGCGACGCCGCCAGCGAGGGCGAGATCGCGCGACTGGCGCGTCAGGATCTGCGCCCCCGTCTCGCCGGGAGGCGCGACCAGCACGAGGAACGCGAGCGGGTTCGCCGGCGAATCCCCTGCGTTCTGCCACGCGGCGACGAGCGGACCGATGAGGCCGCCCTCGCTGTGGCCGAGCAGGCCGACGCGCGCGGGATCGACGCCCGGCTGGCGCTTGAGCCATTCGACCGCCATGTCGGCGTCGCTCGCAAGATCGGCGGTGGTCGCGCCGGCGAAGGCACCGGTCGACTTCGCGGTTCCGCGGTCGTCGTAGCGCAGGACGGCGATGCCCGCGCGGGTCAGCGCATCGGCGAGCACCGCGAAGGGCTTGTGGCCCATGAGCGTCTCGTCGCGGTCCTGCGGACCTGATCCCGAGACGAAGACCATCGCCGGCACGCGGCCCTCGACCGCGAGCGTCTGCGACGAGGGCATCGTGAGGGTGCCGGCAAGCGTGTGGCCGAGCGGATGCGGGATGCCGACCTCGCGCGATTCGTACGGAAACGGCGGCTTCGGCTCCTGCGGTCGGCGCAGCGCACCCGCGCGCGCCCCGGCTTGCGCTTCGAAGCGGATCGGCGCGCTGAAGCCCGCCTGGGCGAAGGTGCCTTCGAGCACCGTCATCTCCGCAAGCGTCTTCTCGCCTTCCTTGGCCGTGAGGTTGATCGTCGCGGTCGCGCCCGCCGGCAGCTGCACGGTGAAGCCTGCCTCGGTTCGTTCGACGGACACCGGGAAGTCGCGCACGCCCTGCACGAGGATGTCCATCGACCCGCACCAACCGTGCGCGCCTTGACCGAGCGCCAGCCGCATCGGGAGCTTCTGCGCGCCGACCTCGAGGGTCGCGGCGAAGACGCGCGAGTCCGCGACTTCCGAAACGATGTCGACGCGCTTCATCGTGAACTTCGCCTCCGGCGCGGCGTCGCGGCGGCCGCGGTCGGACATCTTCATCGCGCCCGACACCGATGCGTCGCCTTCGGCGAGCGTGGCCTCGAAACGCACCGATTCACCCTGCGACTCGAGGGTGAACGCGAGCGTGCGGCCGTTCGGCACCACCTCGATCGCCGCCTTGCCGAGCGCGCCGGCGGGCAGGCTCCAGAGCTCGACGACAGGGTTGACGAGCGGACCGCCCTCGGGGTTGCGCACGACGAAGACGAGCGGGAGTTCCATCAGCGCGGCGCCTTCCGCACCGAGCATCCGCGCGGTGCCTGTCCAGGCGCCAAGCCACGCTGGGTCGAGCGGCGCGCGCTCGGCGGGTGCCGGATCCGCGGGCGCGGCGGCCGGCGGCGGCGCCATGATCCCGCGGCGCGGCGCTGCGTCCTGCGCGAGCGCGGCGGAGTACGCGACCATGGCGGCGAGGCTTGGCAGCACGGCCATGAGCCGAGCGGCACGGCGCCCTTCAACGACGGGAAGACGCTGCATGACGAATCTCCTGAAACTATCCGGCTGGAACTTCTCGACTGGCACTTCACCACTGGCACTTCACCACTGGAACCGCGCGAAGCGCGTCAGTCGGGATCGTACGCAAGGCTCTCCGCGACCTTGTTCTCCGGCGTGCAGATCACGACCTTGGGCCGATACGCCTGCATCTCCTCGAGCGTCAGGTGGCAGAAGCTCATGATGATCACGCGGTGGCCGACGCCGGTGAGGCGCGCGGCGGCGCCGTTGACGCCGATCACGCCGCTTCCGCGCGCGCCGCGGAAGACATAGGTCTCGAAGCGGTTCATGCTGTCGATGTCGGCGATGAGGACCTTCTCGTTGACGCGCATGCCCGTGGCGTCAAGCAGGTCCTGGTCGATGGTGATCGACCCCATGTAGTCGGGGTTGCAGAGCGTCACCGTCGCGCGGTGGATCTTCGCGAAGAGCGCCTCGCGAAGCATGGGCTCAACCCTCCGACCCTTCGCCGGCGGACTTCGCGCCGTCGGACTTCGCGCCGCCCTGACGGGCCGCGGCCTGGCGCGCAGCGCGTGCGGCCGGCGGCAGCTCGCCTTCGGGGCGGCGCCAGTCGACGCGCTTGCCGTCGGCGTGCAGGAGCTCGATGTCGTAGTAGAGCCGCTGATCCGGCTCGAAGAGGTGCGCCACGATCTCGACGAAGTCGACGACGATCCAGGTCGAGCCCTCGTCGGCGTTGGTGCGGAACGGGTGCTGCCCCCGGTCCTTGCCGAGATCCTCGATGTCCTGCGCGGCGCCGCGCATCTGCCGCTGGCTGGTGCCTGACGCGATGATCACATAGTCACAGACCTGGCTGCGCCCGCGGACATCGAGGAGCACGACATCCGTGCACTTCGAGTCTGCAAGCGTGCGTGCCATCTCGATCGCGAACTGGCGCGTCGATTCCGGGTCTGCAGTGCTGCGGGAACGCATCGGATGGGCTTAGAAGCCGCCACCGCCGCGCGGACCACGCGGGCCCTTCGACTCGCGCTTCGGGCCGCGAGCGGCGCTGCCGCCCTGGCGGTCCGAGCCGACGCGCACCGGGCGCGGCTCGTGACGACGGGCGTCGCGACGCTTGCGCTCGGAGGGCTTCTCGTAGTGCGCCTTGCGCTTCACATCCTTGGTGAGGCCTTCCTTCTCGCAGAGCTTCTTGAATCGACGGAGCATCTGCTCGACGGACTCGCCGCTACGGGCCTTGATACGGATTGCCATTGAAAGTCGTGTCCTTAAGTGGGGGAAAGTGCCGAGTCGCCTATTGGACACGAATCGGCAAGGCTGGTCAAGCCAAGCGGATATGCGCGTCGCCGGGTCGGCCGCCGTGCAGCCGAAAGGCCCCGCCGGGCACGGGGCGGGGGCGGCGGCCCGCGTATGCTCTCCCTGCCGTGCCGATCATTATCGACACCTACAACGCCCTCCATGTCACGGGCGTCCTCCCGCCGGAACTCGCCGTGGGCGAGCCGGAGGCGCTGGCACGCCTCATCGCGGCGAGTCGGTTCGGCTCGGAAGCCGTGTGGCTGATCTGCGACGGAGTGCCGCGCGGCGCGAGCCGCGTTGGCCGGATCGTGATCGAGGGGGCGGGCCCCGGCAAGAGCGCCGACGACCACATCGCGGCGTTTCTCGATCGTTCGAGCGCGCCTCGGCGGATGACCGTGGTCACGAGCGACCGCGCGATCCAGCGCAAGGCGAAGTCGCGCGGCGCGGAGTGCGTGAAGAGCGAGGACTTCCTCGCGATGCTCGCCGACGACGCGCGGCGGATGCGGCCGGCGAAGCCGAGCGCACGCAAGCCGGACCCCCGCCGCAGCGTGCCGCTCAACGAGCGCGAGGTCGCGGGCTGGATGACGCTCTTCGAGATCACGGCCGAACAGGCGGCGGTCGAAAGCGCCTCCTCGCTTCCGAGGCGTTCGCGAGAGGAGCGCGATGCCGCGCCTGCGCGACGGCGCGCGCGCACCGACGATGCGGCGCTCGAACGCTACCTTGAGGCGACGAAGGACCTGGCGGATCCGCTGGCGATTCTCGACGGCAAGGCCGGTGGCCCGCTGCTCGAGGCGCTTGGGCAGATCGACGACTCGGCGCTCGAGCGGCTGATGCAGGAACACGAGCCGCCTGTCCTGAAGGACGGCGCGCGCATCGGCGGGCGCAAGCGGACGAAGGATGCACGGGACACGCGCCGCGACGGCGGACGAAAGCGAGACACGCGATGAGCACCGGACACGGCCCCACTCCCTCGATCGACTTCGACGCGCCCCCCGCCGACCCGGTTGCCGTGTTCGAGCAGTGGTTCGCGGAGGCGCAGAAGCTTCCCACGCCGAATCCGAACGCGATGACGCTCGCGACGATCGACGCGGACGGCGCGCCGAGCGCGCGCATCGTGCTCTTGCGCGGGTTTTCCCGCGAAGGCGCGCGGTTCTTCACCAACCGGAACAGCCGCAAGGGCCGCGCGCTCGCGGCGAACGCGCGGGCGGCGCTTCTCTTCCACTGGGACCTGCTCGACCGCCAGGTGCGCATCGAGGGCCGGGTGTCGCTCGCAAGCGATGCCGAGAGCGACGCGTACTTCGCGCAGCGGCCGGTCGACAGCCGCGTGAACGCGTGGGCGAGCGACCAGAGCGAACCGGTGGCGAACCGCGCGGAACTCGAGCGCCGCGCGGCGGAACTGACCGCACGGTTTGCCAGCGGCGATGTGCCGCGCCCGCCGCACTGGGGCGGCTATCGCGTGAGCCTCGACAAGATCGAGTTCTGGCAAGGCGACAAGTACAGGCTGCACGACCGGATCGTCTACACGCGCCAGGCGGACGGTTCGTACGCGGTCACGCGGCTGTGCCCGTGATTTGAGCGGCGGCGGCAGCCGCCCGACGCACGAAACCTTCACCAGCACCAAAGGCCGCGGCCGCAGCCGCGGCCGCTCAAATCACCCACGCCATACATCGAACCGCACCGTCGTGCCTTCGATCGACCAGTCGGCCTTCGCGAGTTCCGGCGCGTCGTCGCCGCGCTTGAGCACCACGCGCTTCCGCGCGCACGCGCGCGCGGCGGCGAGCAGCTCGGCGGCATCGAGGTCCGCCCCCACCGCTTCCCGCAGCGCAACCATCTCCTTGCGGGGCAGCGCGCTCTTCTTCTTTTTCGGCGGAAACATCGGGTCGATCACGACCGCGTCGGGCGCCTCCGCCGTGCCCGCACGCGCCGCGAGCCACTCGCGCGCGTCGGCGTGCACCACCTTGAGCCGACCGCCGAGCAGTTCCGCGAGCCGCACATCGCGCTCTGCGCGCTCAAGTCCGTCCTTCGCGAGCAAGTACACAAGCGCGGATCGCTCGATCGCCGTCACCTCGTAGCCCGCGACCGCAAGCAGAAACGCATCGCCCAAGAGTCCCGCCGTCGCGTCGACCACCGTGCGCGCGTCGCCCACCGCCTTCACGATCGGCATCGCCCGCGCCTCCGCGCGGCCGCCCTTCAGCGACATCGCGCCGAGCTCGCAGCGAACGCCCCTGCCCTCGCGCTCGCCCTCGCGCCGCAGCTCGACGAACGACGACAGATCACCCTCCGCGCCCACGCGCGCGACGACGAACCGGGCTGCGGGCGCATCGCCCTCCACGCGCCAGGCCCCCTCCATGCGTCAGACCCCCGAAAGTCCGTGCTCGAGGTCCTTCCAGAGATCCTCGACATGCTCGATGCCCACCGAGAGCCGCACCAGCGAATCGCTGATCCCGAGCTCGGCGCGCATCGCCTCGGGGACGCTCGCATGCGTCATGATCGCCGGGTGCTCGATCAGGCTCTCGACCCCGCCGAGGCTCTCGGCCAGCGCGAAGAGATGCACGTTCTCGAGGAAGCGCCGGCTTTCGCCGAGGCCGCCCTTCAGGAAGATCGTGATCATGCCGCCGAACGCGGGCTTCCCGTCGAAGCGCATCTGCTTCGCGGCGAGCGCATGCTGCGGATGGCTCGCGAGGCCGGGGTAGACGACCTTCGCCACCTTCGCGTGCTTCTCGAGCCGCTGCGCGATCTCCATCGCGCTGGCGCAGTGGCGCTCGAGGCGCACGTGCAGCGTCTTCAGGCCGCGCAGGCCGAGGTACGCGTCGAACGGCCCCATGACGCTGCCGATCGCGTTCTGCATGAAGCGCAGCTTCTCGGCGATCTCCTTCGACCCCGTGATCAGCGCGCCGCCGACGGTGTCGGAGTGCCCGCCCACGTACTTCGTGGTCGAGTGCATCACGATGTCGGCGCCAAGCTCGATCGGCCGCGTGAGCATGGGCGTTGCGAAGGTGTTGTCGACCACCGAGACCGCACCGGCCTTGCGCGCCAGCGCGCAGACGGCCGCGATGTCGACGAGCTTCAGCGTCGGGTTCGTCGGCGTCTCGAGCCACACCATCCTCGGCTTGTGCTCGCGGATCGCCGCCTCCGCCTTCGACAGGTCGCTGAGGTCGACGTGCACGACCTTGTAGCCGGCGCTGCGCTTGCGCACGCGGTTCAGCAGGCGGTTCGTGCCGCCGTAGACATCGTCCATGCACACGATGGTGTCGCCCGCGTCCATCAGCTCGAGCGCGGTCGCGATCGCGGCCAGCCCCGACGCGAACGCGAAGCCGCCGCACGTGCGCTCATCGGACTCGGAGAGCCCGGATCGCTCGAGCGACGCGATGCAGCGCTCGAAGGCGAAGCGGGTCTCGTTGTGGCTGCGCGAATACTCGAAGCCCTTGTGGACGCCGGGAGATTCCTGGATGAACGTCGAGCTCGTGTAGATCGGCGGCATGACGGCGCCGGTGGTCGGATCGGCGTGCTGGCCGCCGTGGATGCAGTCGGTCGCGAGATGCGCGGGTGTGTGTGCCATGGGCGTTGCCTTCGGGTCGCGCGTTCAGAGCTGCTTGCGCAGGTAGTTGATGAGGTCGATCTTGGTGATGAGGCCGTAGAAGTGCTTCTCGTCGGCGACGATCGCGACGCGGTCGGCCCGGAAGATGGGAAGCAGGTCGTTCACGCTCGCGGTCGGACGCACCGTCTCGATGCGGCTCGTCATGTAGTCCTTCACCGGGCGCTTCGCGTAGTCGCGGTCGCGCACGATCGCCATGAGCACATCGCCCTCGTCGAGGATGCCGACGACCTTGTCCTTCTCGTCGAGCACCGCCATCTGCGAGATCGAGTACATGCGCATGCGCTTGATCGCCTGCACGATCGGCAGGTCGGGCGTCAAACAGAAGTCCTCGCGCTCGAGGTGGCGCCGCGCGATCAGGTCGCGCAGGTCGCCGTAGGTCGGCCGCTGGATGAAGCCGTTGTCGACCATCCAGAAGTCGTTGAACATCTTCGAGAGGTACTTGGCGCCGTTGTCGCAGATGAGCGTGACGACGCGCTTCGGTTCCTTCTGCTCGCGGCAGTAGCGCAGCGCGGCCGCGAACAGCGTGCCGACCGACGAGCCCGCGAGCACGCCTTCCTTGCGGAGCAGCTCGCGCGCGGTGTGGAACGCCTCGCCGTCGGAGATCGCATACGCCTTCGACACGAGCTCGAGATGGCAGATCGACGGGATGAAGTCCTCGCCGATCCCCTCGACGAGCCACGAGCCCGGATCGACCTTCTTGCCTTCGTTGACGAGCGGCGCGAGGATCGAGCCGACGGGGTCGGCGAGGATCATCTCGCACTTCGGGTTGCGCTCCTTCAGGTACTTGCCGACGCCGCTCACCGTGCCGCCCGAGCCGATGCCCGCGACGAACGCGTCGATCTTGCCCTCCATCTGCTCCCAGATCTCGGGCCCCGTCGTCTCGTAGTGGGCGCGCGGGTTCGCCTCGTTCGTGAACTGGCTCGCGTAGAACGCATCGGGATCGTCCTTCGCGATCTTCTCGGCGACATCCTGGTAGTACTCGGGGTGACCCTTCGCGACATCGGAGCGCGTGAGCACGACCTCCGCGCCCATCGCGCGCAGGTGCGAGATCTTCTCGTCGCTCATCTTGTCCGGCACGACCACCGTCAGGCGGTAGCCCTTCTGCCCCGCCACGAGCGCAAGCGCGAGGCCGGTGTTGCCGGCGGTCGCCTCGACGATGCGGCCGCCCTTCTTCAGCTTGCCCGACTACTCGGCGTCCACGATCATGGTCACCGCGATGCGGTCCTTGATCGAGTTGCCCGGATTCATCGACTCCATCTTCACGAACAGCTTGCACGGTCCGGTGTCGATGCGGGTGATCTCGAGCATCGGGGTGTTCCCGATCAAGTCGAGGATGTTGCGGTAGACGGGGGCGACGGCTCGGGCAGACGACATGCGCTGAGTGTACCGAAGCCCAACAGCCCCGCCCGTGGACCGAAAACCTCGGGACTTCCCGCGTCAACCGTCGCTGCGCGTCAACCGTTGCTCCGCCTCAACCATTGCTGCGCCAGGCGCCGTCGCGCCACCACGGACGCGAGGGATCGACGCCCCAGAGCGCCTTCGGATCCCCGAGGTCGATCTCGACAAGCGGCATGTCGCCCCGCAGCGCCGCATCGAGCGAGAGCGCGCGCAGTTCGCCGCGCCGCAGCGAGAGTTCGATCTCGAGCTGCCTGCGGACCGACTCGGCATCGACGATCGAGACACCCGAGGCCCGCATAGCCGCGCACTCGTCGCGGTATCCCTGCGCGCCGCCCGGAAGACGCGGCCCGATCAGCTCGAGCAGCGCGTCGGCGCCGTTCTGACGGAGCGCGGTCTGGGCGCGCCGACCGTCCCCGCGGCGGTACGCGCTGAAGCTGCGCGCGAGCGCCTCGAGCTGCGCGGGCTCGACCCGCAGCGCCTCGCGCACCACGCCCTTGCCTCCCACGAGTTCCGCCGCGGCCTGTGCGCGGGCGCGGTCCGTCGCGTCGCTCGCCATCGCAGCAAGCGCAAGCATGGCGCTGCGCCCGAGGCGCTCCGGATCGAGCGCGCCGGCGTAGCCGAACAACTGGCGCGCGAGGTCGCGATCGCTCTCGTCGACGGCAGCATCCGCCACCTCCTCGCCCAGTTCGAGATAGTCGAGCGGACGCAGCGGATCGAGCTGCGCCAGCCGGTCCTTCCAGCGCGAGGCCGAGGCCGCCGCCGCGGTCTGCGCCGCGGGAAGTCCTGCGCCGCCGGCCATCGGAATCAGCGCGGTCACAGCGACCGCGCACGCGACCACTCCGGCGCGACGCAGCGATCTCGCCCACCGTGCGTGCGCCGCCGTGCATCGAGGCCGCGTGACTGAACTCATGAGACCCCCCGATCGGTCGCTTCCGGCGCGAACCCTTCGTTCAGGATGCGGAGCGCCGCCTCGAGGTCGATCTCGACCTGCTCGCTCGCCGTCGACGCCGCGCTGCGCGCCCGCATCGCGGCCATCAGATGCTCGCGCAGCTTCGACTGGAGCGCAGGCTGGCGCGCCGCCACGAGCATCGCCGCGTACTGCGCGATGGCAGGCGTCTCGGCCGACATGCGCTGCAGCACGCCCGACGCCAGCGAGCGGCGCGCGGCGCGCTGCCGCTCGACCTCGTCGATCGGCGCCGGGAACGGCTCGGAGAAGAAGCGCTGCTGCGCCACCGAGCGCATCGCGTCGGCGAGCAGCGCCAGCGCGCGGTCGGGCCGCGACGACGCGCCCGACGCCGCCATGGGCTCGTATCCGGCCGCGAGTTCGGACGCGATGGCCGCGATGTCCGCACCCGACTGGTCGACCGCGTGCGCACGGCTGTCCTCGAGCAGGAAGATGCGCGCGATCAGACGCTCGCGCGCCTCCGCGCGCCAGTCCGCCCCCGCGACGCTCGTGCCGACGAGCCGCGACACGAAGTCGGGCGCGTCGGACGCGAGCGATCCATCGACGATCAGGTCGAGCACGGCCTGCAGCACCGTCGGACCGCTTGCGTAGCGGTCGGCGAGCACCGTCGCCATCGCGGCGCGCGACTCGCCCTGGTTGCTGCGAAGCGCCTCGAGCGCCGCCGCGCGCGCGTCGACCGGCCCGAGATCTCCCGCCGCCGGCCGCGCGCCGAGCGCGCGGATCAGGCTCAGTTTGCGCGCCACATCGCGACCGGCCGCCTGCAGTTCGGCGGCGAACTCGCCATCGCCGACGCCGGCCGCCGGCAAGCCGGCCCGCTCGCCGGTCGGCGACGCCGTCCACTCCTTGTCCTCCCGGCGAACGAGCGCGCCCATCGATTCCGCGGCGGCGCGCGCTCCCTTCTCGTCGCCGCGCTCGAAGGCGCGCGCGACGCGCATGGCCGCCAGCAGCACCGACGCGCGGCGCAAGTGGTCGGCCGTGTCGTTCGACGGCAGCCCCATCGCCGACGCGACCGACTTCTGCCAGTCCTCGAGCGTCGTCTTGTCGACCGCGATCGCCTCGCCGACGGTCGTCTCGGTCAGGCTCGGGAAGGCCTTCAGCATCCGCTCGACGAGCGCGGCGCGGTCGGCGCGCGAGCCGTTCGTCGCCAGCACGAGATCGGGCCCGTACCACGCGATGCCGAGGTCGGCGTCGAGCACGCTCGTGAGCGCCCAGATGCGCGCGGGCGGAATGTTCTCGTCGAGGATCCAGGCCGAGAGCGAGTTGCGCACGGCCTCGCGCTCCTCGCCGCGACCGGTGAAGTCGAGGGTGTGGATCGCGTACGCGAGGTAGTCGACGAGATCGCCGGGCTTGTCGATCGCGCCGGGCGCGCGAAGCGCCGCGTCGATCGCCGCGAGCGCGGCCTGGTTGCGCAGTTCGCTCGAACTCGACGCCGCGTCGACCGCCTCGCTCCAGCGCGAGGCGTGCTCGAGATCGAGCGTGCCGAGCGCAAGGCCCTCGGCAAGCGGAAGCGCATCGGCGCCGAGCGATGCAAGCGCACCCGATGCGAAGCCGTCGCGCACCGCCCCGCGCGGAATCGGCAGCGCGCGCAGCCGCATCTCCTCGCGCGCGGCCGCGGCCACTTCGGGCGTCTGCGTCGGATCGAGCGCGATGGCTGCGAGCGCTCCCGCGCCGAACGCGCGGCGCCAGAAACGCTTCCAGGCGGGAAGATTGAACTCGACGGAATCGGAGCCCCCGGGCACCCGCTGCATGAGCGCGCGCAGCGCCTCGCCGTTGCGGATCTCGCGAGCCGCGGCGCCGATCGCGCGCACGACCTCGCCGCGATACGCGCCCGCCGCGGGCCACGACTCCGCCGCCAGCGCGAGCGAACGGCCGAGTTCCTGCAGCGATTCCGCAGAAACCTGCCCGCCGGCCGCGCGCACATCGCGGCCGAACTGCTCGACCTCGCCGACCCACGCCGCACCGCCGCTTGCAGACTCGACGACCGCGCGCGGCGTCGGCGTCGGCACGAAGCCGGGCGCGCGCGGGTACTTCACCGGCGTCGCGAGCGGCGCCACGGGCGCGATCGACTCGCCGTTCGCGCCGCGCGCGTCCGCGGGAAGCGCGTCCGCGCCCGCCGTCGTCACCACCGCAGCCGTGTCCGCCGTGCCGGCCGGGACTTCCTGCTCGGACTTCGACCCGAAGAACACCCACGCGAGGACGCCGATCCACGACAGCGCGAACACGGCGAAGATCGCGGCAAGCCTGACCTGCGACGCGGTCGAGCCGCTGTGCAGCTCGTTGCGCAGGACGCCGTCGATGCGCTCGAACACGCGCTCGACCGCGCCCTCGGCCACCGCGGCTCGGTCGCTGCGCTTCGTGGCGAGGAAGGTCGACTGCGCCTCCGATCCGACCGCGCCCATCGCGCCGCGCAGGCCTTCGCCTTCGGACAGGAAGCGCGTCAGGCCAAGCACGACGCGGTTGAGATCGGCCACCGAGATGCCGTGCTCTTCCGCGACGATCGAAAGCCGCTTCGCGCTCGTCGCGTTCCAGCCGCCGCTGACCACGAGCACCGCGAGCGCGAGGCGGTCGAACTCGGTGAGATCCTCGGCGGAAAGCCCGCTTCCGACCTTCTTGAGCACCTTGGGCGCCACGACGGCCGCTGCGTCGTCCTTCGAGCGCGTCGCGAGCGACACGCGCTTCGCCGCACGCCGCGCCGCCATCGGATGAAGCGGCCCGCGCCCTTCGAGCGCGATCGCCGCCTGCAGCCGGTCCGCGGCGGCCTCGAGGTGCACGACGAGCCTGCGCGCCTCTGCGCTTCCCGACAGCGGATGCCGCGCGATCTCGTCGACGCGGCGCTCGAGCGCAGCCTCGACCTGGCCGCTCTTCAGCTGGCCATCGGCCGGAAGCGCGAGCAGCTCCCGGTCGCCCGGCACGCCCGACAGGCCGAGAAAGCGATGTTCCGGAGTCGCGCTCATGTCGAGCCTCCTCCGGCGGGCGCCGCGCCGTCGGCCGGCAGCGCGCGCTCGATCTCGAGGATGCGCGTGCGGATCGGCTCGGGGCCGAGTTCGGGGTACAGCGTGCGGTACTGCGAGATCACAGCGCGCGCGCGCGCCGGATCGAGCTTCGCGAGCACGCGGATCTGGTCGACCTTCGCCGCGAACCACGGATCGGTCCGCGGCGGCAGTCCGCCGACGAGCGCGCGCAGCCGCTCCGCCGCGCGCTCGTAGTCGCCCGCGGTCTCGGCACAGATGGCGGCGGCGCGCAGGAGCAGCGCCTCGCGCGGCGCGGAGACAAGCAGCGCCTCCGCGATCGCGAGTCCGCGCTTCGCCTGGTCCGCATCGCTCGAGGAGCCGAGCAGCTCGACGCGCGCGTCGAGCGCGATGCGCGCGATCGACGCGAGGTTCTTGAAGTCGGGCGCGTCGGGCGCAAGCGCCTTGTCGACGCCGCCCTCGCGCTCGAAGATCGCATCGGCGGCGCGCACGATCGTCGCGACGAAGCCGGCGCGCTCGGGTGCGTCGGGCGGAGCCGAACGCCGCCGCGCCTCGCCCCCGCGCACGGCGAGCCGAAGCGCCGCGTCGGCCCACAGCTTCGTCGCCTCCGGCTTCTCGAAGGGCGCGAGCGCCGCCTCGACATCGGCCCAGCGGTTCGACTGGATCGCGATCTGCAGCCTGCGGTACGCAAGCTCCTCCTCGGCCTCGCGCACATCGAATTCGCCGCGCGAACCCGCGATCGCAAGCCCCTCGAGGAGTTCCGACGCGACCTTGATGTCGCGCACCTCGTTCGCAAGCGCGATCTCGAGCGCCTGCCTCGCGATCGCCGCGCTCGAGCCGGGCAGCCGCGTCACCGGATCGGGCGGCATCTCGGCGAGCACGGCGAAGTAGCGCTTCGCGGTCTCCGCGCGCGGCGCCTTGCCGCCGCGGAAGAGCCGGTAGAGCGCGTACGCGGCCTGCTTGCGCGACGAGAGCCACGACGGGCTGTCGGGCTTGACCGACAGCAGCGAGTCGATGTCGGCGTTGTCGGGCGAGCTCGACGCCGCCACCTTGCGGACGAGGAGATCGGGCGCGAAGTTGCTGCCGGGGAACCGAGCGAGGAAGGCGTCGATCCGCGCGATGAGGTCGCGGTCGATCGCATCCATCGCGGCGCGGTCGCGCGTCTCGGCGCGCGCGTCGTCGAGCGAGACGATCGCAAGCCGCGACGCCTCCTCCGCACGCGCGCCGACGCTCGCGGCGGCCACCTCGTCGAACGCGCGCGCGGCTTCGGCGAAGTTCCGCTCGCCGCGCAGGCTCCAGGCGCGCATCAGCCGGCACGCCACGACCGCATCCGCGAAGTTCGCGACATCCTCGGCCGCAAGCGCCTCCGCGAGCGCGGCCGCCGCGTCGCGCGACGGCGCGCGCACTTCCTCCGACTCGAGCTTCTCCTCGTCGTCGCCCGCGGCGGCGAGCGCCTTCTGCGCCTCGTCGTAGAGCCGCACCGCGCGCACATAGCGCGGCACGAAGCCCGTGTTGTCCGAGCCGAGGATCTTCTCTCCGTAGCGGTCGACGAGCGCACGCAGCGCGCCGAGGTCGCGCGACGCGGCAAGCTGCGCCAGCGCCTCGCGCACGAGGAGCGGCGCGTCTGCGTCGTTCTCGCCATCCTCGATCGCGCGCGCCGCCGCCACGCGCGCCCAGTTGCCGACATCCTCGCGCGAGGCGAGCTTCGCAAACGCGCCACGCGCGGCCTTGAACGCGCCCGCGTCGAGCGCGGCGACCATGGTCCAGCCCGGAAGCGCGTTCCGCACCGATGGATGCGTGTCCTTCGACTCGAGGAGCGCCAGCCAGCGCGAGGCCTCGGAGTAGCCGGCGTTGCGCGCCTTCGCGAGCGACAGCCCGAGGATCGCGCTCGCGAACGCCTCGTCGCCGCGGAGATCCTCCGAAACCTCGTTCGGCGCGAGCGCGCCGTCGCGGCCGCCGAGCATGGCGACGAACAGCTTCTCCGAGCGCTCGATGTCCGACTTGCTCCGCGTCAGTCCGCCGCGATAGAGCAGGCACCACGCCGCGAGGTAGCGCGACTGCGCCGCAAGCGAACGCTCGCGGTCGACCTGCTCGGAGAGAAGGTCGCGGCCGATCCCCTCCTCGCGCTCGACCTTGCGGTCGAGTTCGACCGAGCGCTTCTCCGCGCGCTCCGCGGTCGCGAGCAGGATGTCCGCCTGCGCGCCCAGCGTCTCCGCAGCGGCGGCGCCGTCGGCCGCGATTCCCGCGCGGATCGCCTCGGCCACGCGCGCGGCGGCGCGGTAGCGCGCGCGTGCCGCCGCCACGCGCAGCTGGTCTCCGCGCGCCGTCGCCAGCGTTTCGGACAGCGCATCGGCCTCCGCAAGCACGCGCGTCTGCTCCGGCCCCTCGGGCACGGTGTCGAGCATGCGCGCGAACAGCATCGCGAGGCGGTCGAGGTACTGCGCGCGGTCGTCGGGCGACGCGCCGCGCGCGAGGTCCTCGAGCCGCTGCGCAGCCAGGGTATCGAGCCCGCGCGCCTCGAGGTACTCGAGGAGGTCGTCCGCCCGCGCGACCGCCGGCGCCGACAGCGCGGCGACGAGCGCGAGGATGCGGATGGCGTCACTTCGCAGGCACATAGGTCACGATCTCGAAGCCCGCATCGCGGGCAGACTGGATGGCCGTGGCGGCCGAGGCGACCTCGACGCCGCCGTAGACTCGGACGAACAGGCCCTTCTCATGCGGCAGCGCCTCGAGCGCCTGCACGAGCTGCTCGCGCGACTCCATGTCGCTCGAACCAAGCCGGAACACGACCTTGCTGTCGACGCGCAGGACCTCGAGCACCTGGGGCTCGAGGTCGTCCTTGGCCTCGCTGCCCTTCTCGACGCGCAGGTTGGGCGAGAGCTTCGACTCGTTCTGCCCCTGCCCCGTCGTGAAGATGAAGAACGCGAGGAGCAGGAAGGTCGCGTCGATCATCGACGCGAGGTTGAGCTCGGGCTTGCGGTCCGCGCCGCCGCGGCGGTTGAAGCGCATCTCAGCGCCCCCTTTCGGTGGCGAGCCGGATCGCCGAGAGCCCGCGGGCCGCGAGGCGGTTGAACACCTCGTTGAGGCGCGCCGCGTCGCACGCGCGGTCGGCGCGCACGAGCGGCTTGAGGCGGTCCGCGCCGCCCACGCTGCGGATCGCCTCGTCGACGAGCGTGTCGAGCTCCTCGAGCGACACCGTCTGGTCGTTCACCACGATGCTGCCGTCGGCGAGGATGTTGACGGTGAGTCCCGCCTGCTCGACCTCGGTGGTGTCCTCGCCGCGCTCCTTCGGCAGCTCCATCTTCGCGCGCGTCTGCTCGGCCATCTGCGCAGTCACGAGGAAGAAGATCAGCAGCTGGAAAACGATGTCGATCATCGGCGTCATGTCGATGGCGACGGTGCGCGGGGATGAACGGTTGTTCCGGAACTGCACGGTTGAAGCGGGGATTTGCGTGGCGGAATGTCAGCTGCCCGACGGGCCCTTGCGCGCGCTGCGCTCGACCATCGTGACGATCTCGTCGGCGCTCGCGGCGCATTCGCCCGCCAGCGTGTCGACGCGGTTGCGGAGGTAGCCGTAGATCGACACGCACGGGATCGCGACGACGAGGCCCTGGAAGGTCGTGATGAGCGCGATCGAGATGTTCGCGGCCAGCTGCTCGTAGTAGGTCGCGTTGTTGGCCGCGCCCTGCGCGACCGTGTCGAACGCGCCGATCATGCCCTGCACCGTGCCGAGGAGGCCAAGAAGCGGCGCCACCGCGCCGATGGTTCCGATCACATCCATCGTGCGGTAGAGCTTCGCGGTCTCCTCGGCGCCCGCCTCCTCCATCGCGCTCTTGATCTCGAACGCGCCGAACGGCGAACGCAGGAACCGCTTCAGTCCCGCGCCGACGATGCGGAGGTAGTAGCAGTCGTTGGCGGGAAGCGTCGAGAACTCGAGCGCGCCCTCGAGGTCGCCGCGCTCGACCATCTCGTGCACCGCCTTGACGCGGCCGGGCGGGAGGAGCGACGCGCGCCTGATCTGCGCGAAGTGGATGACGACGAAGGCGACCGCCACCACCGACAGCACGACGATGATGTAGCCGATCACGCCGCCGCCCGTCACGAACTTGAGCAGCGTGCCGCCGCCGGAAGCTTCCGCGTCGGCCTGGAGAAGGATGGCTTGGTTGAGCATGTGCATGGATGTTCCGTTCATGATCGTGTCGTCCCGCGCGCGCCGCCGTCGTTCGCGGCCCCGCCGGCCGGCGCGGGCGCCGGGCCGAACTTGACCGCGGCGTCGCGCAGCCGTTCCGCCTTGAGAGAGGCAAGCGCGGCGGCAGCGGCCGTGTCGCCTGCCTCGCGGGTCAGCGCCTCGGCCACCTCGATGGCATACGCATCGACGAGGCCGGTCTTGTCGAGTCCGGAGGCGGGCACCGCGAGGTTGTCGAGCGCGGCGCGGAGAAGCGCGGCGGAGCGGTCGCCGGGCGCTGCGGCGCGGGCCTCCCGCGCGCTGGCTGCGCCGATCGCGGCGAGCCGCCACGCGGCGAGGACCGCGGGTGGCTCGGGATAGCGTCGGTCGAACTCCGCGACCGCGCGCTCGCGGGCGCGCGCATCGGCCGCCGTCGCGATCGCCTCGACCGCGCCGAGCGCGCGGATCGCCGGCGCATCGCCCGCAGGGGCGCTCGCGGCGGAGGGGGCGCTCGCGGCGGAGGGGGCGCCTCCCGAAGCATCAAGGAGCCGCGCCATCAGCGCGGCCACGCTCGCAGCGACATCGGACGCAGAGCCCGCGGCCGCGCCGCTCTTGCGCGTGGAGGCGGCGGCGCTCTCGAGCGCCTTCGCCAGCGCATCGCGCATCTCCGACGGCGCGAACGGGGCAAGACCGGGCAGAAGGCCGGTCGAATCGTCGAGCATCGGCGGGAGCGCGGGGAACCGCGTCGGGGTCCCGTCGATGCCGAGCCGCAGGCATTCGATCCATGGGCCGGCCGCAGCCACGAGGTCGCCCTCTTCAAGCGCCGCGCGCAGGAGCCCTTCCGCCATCAGCTGCGCCGTCGGGCCATCCTCGCCCCGCAGCCGATCCCAGTGCTTCGCGAGCAGCGGCTTCGCAAGCGCCGCATCGTTCCGCGCCACGCGGATCCGCGCGCGCCAGAGATCCTCGGCGATCGCGACGAACTCCGAGGCCGGCGAGCGGCCCGACGCGTCGATCACGCCGCGCACCTCGTCCCACGGCAGCACCTCGCGCACCTCGGGCTTCCCCGGCTGGACCACGCGCACCTCGAGGCCGCGGTCCAGCGCGACCGCAGCGGCCACCACGCGGTCGGGCGCGCCGCCGCGCAGCTGCACGGTCACCTGGCTCCACGCGCTCGACGCGGCCGAAAGGCACAGCGCGAGCACGGCGGGCACCATGATGCGGGGCGCGTTCAAGGAGCTCCCCCGCCGCCGAAGTTGCTCGGCACGAAGCGGAAGACGCCGCGGTTTTCCTTGGCGATCTCGACGAGGATGTCCTTGCCCGCCTCGCTCGAGAAGCCGATCGTGTTGATGATCGTCTCCTTCTTCGAGGCCGCGGCGTAGTTGCGCAGGTGGTACATCGTGTCGCCGGGAATCTCGCCGTCGGTCAGGAAGAAGATCACATCCGCCGGCTGCGGCAGCTTGAACACCATGTCGAACGCCTGCAGCGGATAGGTCCCGCCGCGCGGCGTCTGCTCGTCGATCCACTTCTTCATGCGCGAGATGTTGCCTCGGCTCGCCCGCATCCAGCCCGACTGGAAGTCAGGATAGATCGCGCCGTTCGAGTAGAGAAGCACATAGAACTGCGCGAAGTCGGGCAGCGCGGAGATCGAGCGCTTCAGCTCCGACAGCGCCGTCACCATGCGGTTTTCCTGCTCCATCGATCCGGAGATGTCCACGATGTACGCGAAGCGCGTGCCGCGTCCGCCGACGCCGAAGAAGCTCGTGCCGCCTCCGCCCTTGCCACCACCGATGCCGATTCCGCTTCCGGCGCCACCGGGGCCGACGATCGCGCCGACGCCCGGCGCCTCGATGGTGCCGTAGCTGTCGAGCGTGGGGTTCTGCGAGGCGGGGTCGTCGGAGAGGTTCGGGATCGCGTCGAATTCGATCGTGATCGGCCCCACGACCATCGGCGAGGGATCGGGCAGCTCGACATCCTCGGTCAGCTCGACCGGCGGCGGCAATTGCTGCAGCGCGAGCTCGATCGCAGGCGCGTCGTCGTCGACGCGGCCGGGCAGCTCGGTCCACGAGAGCCGGACCATGATGACCACATGCACGACCACCGACAGCGCGAAGCCCAGCAGCAGGAGGTGCATCCAGCGCTCGCGGACGATGCGCCGCTGCTCGTCGCGGATCAGTTGATCCGGCGTCCGAGGATCGGCCGCGTCCTGCGAAGAGGGTTGCTGAGGGGTCATGGATCGCGCAAGGCCCACATGTCCGAATACGCAGACGGTGGGCACGGATTGTACGGATCGGGGCCTTCCCGGCCCGCGCGGACGCGGCCCGAGTCGTCAGAATCCGCCCAATCGGAACACCCGCGCGCAGGACCCGGCGATCAGCCGCGGGTGACCGTGGTGCCGATCTTCTCGCCCGACACGACGCGGCGGATGTTTCCCGGGGTCTTGTAGTCGAACACGCACACGGGCAGGTCGTGCTCCATGCACATCGTCAGCGCCGTCAGGTCCATCACGCCGAGCTGCTTCTCGATCGCCTCGCCGAAGGTCAGGCGGTCGTAGCGCTTCGCGGTCGGGTCCTTCTTCGGGTCGGCGGTGTAGATCCCGTCGACCTTGGTGGCCTTGAGCAGGACGCTCGCGTTCAGCTCGATCGCCCGCAGGCTCGCGCAGGTGTCGGTCGTGAAGAAAGGGTTGCCCGTGCCCGCGACGAGGATGATGACCCGGCCCTTCTCGAGGTGCCGGATGGCGCGGCCGCGGATGAACGGCTCCGCGACGGCGGGCACATTGATCGCGCTCATCACGCGCGCCGGGCGGCCGATGCCCTCGAGCGCCTCCTTGAGCGCAAGGCCGTTGATGACCGTGCCGAGCATGCCCATGTAGTCGGCCGTCGACTGGTGGACGACGCCGTCCTTCGCCATGCGGGCGCCGCGGATGATGTTGCCGCCGCCCACGACGACCGCGATCTGCCCGCCGAGTTCGCACGCCTGCGAGATCTCGCCGGCGATGACGCGCAGTTCCTGGGTGTCGATCCCAAGCTGACCCGCGGGAGCGAGGCTTTCACCGCTGATCTTGAGAACGAGCCGCTGGGGAACCTTGGACGAGGACATGTCCCTATTGCATCGGCTCCGGGCCATTCGGTCAAGCGAGTCGGCGATGCGGACGAGGTCGACCGCACATGCACCTCTGCTACACTCGCCCGCCTATGGACCTCGACACGATCCTCCTCGAGACCGAGGAGCGCATGCAGCGTTCCTCCGACTACCTTTCGCGCGAACTGCGGGGTATCCGCACGGGCCGCGCAAGCACCGCCCTGCTCGAGTACATCAAGGTCGACTACTACGGCTCGCACACCGACCTGCGCGAGCTGGCCGCGATCTCGGTGGCCGAGGCGACGCAGCTCCTCGTGAAGCCGTTCGATCCGGGCGCGAAGCACGACATCATCCGCGCGATCGAGACCTCCGGCCTCGGCCTGAACCCGATGGCCGAAGGCAACGCGATCCGCATCAATGTGCCCGCCCCGAGCTCCGACCGCCGCAAGCAACTCGTCTCGCAGGTGAAGAAGCTCGCCGAGGAGTCGAAGGTCGCCGTGCGCAACGAGCGCCGCGACGCGAACAAGGCGATCGACGCCGCGGTGGCCGACAAGAAGAACGCGATCCCCGAGGACGCCGCCAAGAGCGCGAAGGAGGAGATCGACGAACTCACCAAGAAGTTCTGCGACGGCCTCGACGCGCTGGCGGCGAAGAAGTGCGCGGAAATCGAAGAGATCTGAGCGAGTCGGTCTTGAGCGGCCGCCGCTGCGGCGGCGGCCTTTGGCGCGAACAGCACCAGAGGGAGCGCCCGCAGGCGCGACCGCTCGATAGACGCAGCGCCCGCAGGCGCGACCGCTCAATCACGCTCCGTCGAACAGCCGTCGCTGGTCCGGCACATCCTTCGGGCTCTCCTGCACCGCCTTCACCTCGGCGGCGATGTCCTCGCTCGTGCGGAAATCCTCGTGCTCGCTCGCGAAGCGGATGTACGCGATGTCGTCGAGCGCGCGCAGCCTGCGCGCCACGCGCCGGCCGATCTCGACCGACGGCACTTCCTTCTCGAAGTCGCGGTAGAGCTCGTCCTCGATCTGGCGCACCATCTCCTCCTTCGCCTCGGCCGCGATCGGGCGCTTGCCGCACGCCGCGAGGATGCCCCGCATGATGTTGTCGGCGTTGAACGGCACCCGCGTTCCGTCGCGCTTGACCACCGTCAGCCGCTCGGTCCGCTCGACCCGTTCGTAGGTGGTGAAGCGGCGCTTGCACTGGTTGCACTCGCGCCGCCGGCGGACCGCCGCCCCGCTGTCCGCCTCGCGGGAGTCGATCACGCTGTCGTCGTCGGCCTTGCAGAAGGGGCAAATCATCGGTGGAAGCCGCATGGTATCCGCGCTCCCCCTCCATCGGGCGGGAGTTACACTTGCCCGCCTTATGGTCCGCATCACCCTTCCCGATGGTTCTGTCAAGGAATTCGCCAACGCCCCGACCGTGGGCGAGGTCGCCGCGTCGATCGGCGCGGGGCTCGCGAAGAGCGCCCTCGGCGGCCGCGTCTCCTACGGCGGCGGCATGGCCGACAGCGAGCTCGTCGACCTCTCCCACCGCATCGAGAAGGACGCGAAGCTCGCGATCGTCACCGCGAAGAACCGCGACGGCACGGTGAGCCCCGACTCGCTCTATCTCCTGCGCCACTCGTGCGCGCACATCATGGCCGAGGCGATCCAGCGGCTCTTCCCCGAGGTCCAGCTCGTCTACGGCCCGCCGCTCGAGACGAGCTTCTACTACGACATGCTCTTCCCCGACGGCAAGATCATGTCGGCCGACGACTTCGAGAAGGTCGAGGCGGAAATGGCAAGAATCGTCGCGGAAAACCGCCCGTTCACCCGCTACGAGCTTCCGATCGCCGAAGGTCTCAAGAAGCTCCAGGGCGAAGGCTCGAAGTTCAAGCTCGACAACGCCGCGCGCGCCGTCGAGGCCGGCTCGACCGCCCTCTCTTGGTACGCGACCGGCGAACCGGGCAAGAACTGGGAAGACCTCTGCCGCGGCCCCCATGTCCCGTCGACCGGCCGCGTCGGCGCCTTCAAGGTGCTGTCGCTCGCCTCGAGCTACTGGAAGGGCGACGAGAAGCTCGACCGCCTCACCCGCGTCTACGGCACCGCGTTCGCCACGAAGGAAGAGCTCGAGCAGCATGTGCGCCTCCAGGAAGAGGCGAAGCGCCGCGACCACCGCACGCTCGGCAAGCAGCTGCGCCTGTTCCACATCGACGAGATGGTCGGCCAAGGGCTGATCCTCTGGACGCCGAAGGGCTCGATCGTCCGCAACGAACTGCAGAACTTCAGCGGCGCGGAACTGCGCAAGCAGGGCTACCACCAGGTCTACACGCCGCACATCGGCAAGCTCGACCTCTACAAGACCAGCGGCCACTTCCCCTACTACAAGGAGTCGCAATTCCCCGCGATTCCCGAGGGCGACGACCTCGCGAAGCTCTGCGAATCGGGCTGTTCGTGCGCGGAGCTCACCGCGCGCCTCGACGGCGTCAGCGCGCAGTTCGCGCGCGAGCTGAACGAGCGCACCGGCCGCGAGGTGATCGCGCCCGACCGCGTCATGGACGCCGACAAGCTCGTGAACGGCTTCCTCCTGAAGCCGATGAACTGCCCGCACCACGCGAAGATCTACGCAAGCGAGCCCCACCGCTACCGCGACATGCCGGTCCGCCTCGCGGAGTTCGGCACCGTCTACCGCTGGGAGCAGTCGGGCGAGCTGAACGGCATGACCCGCGTGCGCGGCTTCACCCAGGACGACGCCCACCTCTTCGTGCGCGAGGACCAGGTCGCCGAGGAAGTGCTCGGCTGCCTCTCGCTCGTCAAGATCATCTTCTCGACGCTCGGCATGAACGAGTATCGCGTGCGCGTCGGCCTGCGCGACCCCGACGGAACGAAGTATGTCGGCGATCCGGCGAACTGGGACAAGGCCGAGCAGGCCTGCCGCGACGCCGCGAGGACGCTCGGCGTCCCGTTCAGCGAGGAGCCGGGCGAGGCGGCGTTCTACGGGCCGAAGATCGACTTCGTCGTGAAGGACGTGATCGGCCGCTCGTGGCAGCTCGGCACCGTGCAGGTCGACTACAACCTGCCGATCCGCTTCGACCTGTCGTACATCGGGCAGGACAACCGCGCGCACCGGCCCGTGATGATCCATCGCGCGCCGTTCGGCTCGATGGAGCGCTTCTGCGGCGTGCTCATCGAGCACTTCGCGGGCGCGTTCCCCTGCTGGCTCAACCCCGAGCAGGTGCGCATCCTCCCGATCAGCGAGAAGAGCGCCGCCTACGCCGACGAACTGCATGCAGCGCTCAAGGCGCGTGGCGTGCGCGTGACGGTCGACCACTCGAACGACCGCGTGCAGGCGAAGATCAAGGTCGCCGCCGAGGAGAAGATCCCGTACATGGCGGTCGTCGGCCCTCGCGACGCGGAGAACCGCGTCGTCAGCGTCCGGGCCCGCGGAATCGAGGCGAACCTCGGCGAGATGCCGTTCGACGCCTTCGTCGACGGGATCGCCCGCGAGATCGAGGGTCGGCTGCTCTCCGCCGCACCCGGCACGGTGCAGGCAAGCCTCGCGAAATAGGCCTCCGTCGGCGGCGGCGTCACCCGTCCGCGCGCGCTGCGGCGGGGGTCGTTGCGGCGCCGGGGCCCCGATTCCCCCGTAAAGAGGGCGGGAACCGGGTCGATTTCCCTTCCCTCGCCCGTGGGAAGTGGTATCGTTCTCGCATGCTCACGAACGACGCCCTCCGAACCACATGACCGCGCGGCTTTCCAAGCCCACGGTTTCGTGCATCGGTTGCGCCCGTCGCATCGTCTGCGCCCTTCCATCGCGTTCTCGTCTCGTCTGCGCCGGCGGCATGCGCATGGCGAGCTTCCATTCCACCTGATCGCCGCCCGCTTCCACGGCATTTCAAAGGACTCGACCCATTTACCCGCCTCGTAGACCGTTCGGTGGCCCCCGCAATGATTCGCGCGACTTCGGGCCTCGCATCAACGACCGTATCCGGATCTCCCCCGTCCGTCTCCTCGACCCCGAGGGCGAGATGCTCGGCGTGGTGCCGCTGGAGGAAGCGAAGCGTCAGGCCTACGACGCAGGGCTCGACCTCGTCGAGATCGCTCCCGACAGCAGGCCGCCCGTCTGCAAGATCATGGACTTCGGCAAGTTCAAGTACGAGCAGTCGAAGAAGGAAAAGGCCAACAAGGCGAAGAGCAAGGCTTCCGAAATGAAGGAAGTCCGCTTGGGTCGCTCGATGAAGATCGATCCGCACGATGTCGACATCCGCATCGCGCAGGCGCGCCGGTTCCTCATCGAAGGTCACCGCGTGCAGATCATCCAGAACTTCCGCGGCCGCGAGATGGCGTTCCGCCAGAGGGGCGACGAGCGCATGGAGGACATCATCCAGCGCCTCGCCGACCTCGCGAAGGTCGAGGTGCCGCCCCGGCTCAACGGCCGGCGCATGGGCATGATCCTGGTGCCGGAGAAGCAGAAGATCGAGGTCTACAAGCGGAAGATGACCGCCGAAGGC
>JBKCZS010000036.1:0-13235 GCA_046337925.1 bacterium
GACGTCGATCCACGCGGCATCCCGGCTGGCCGCGTCGGCTTCAACTCGCTGTATCGCTGCGGATACAGCTTCGTTTCACCTCCTTGCCATCCGGGCGCCGCGCGGATCTTTGGTCCCGGGGATCCGTCAGACAGAGCCTAGGAGCGGCCGAGTTCGATGCCCCGGTCTCGGGCGGCGCGCATCGTCTCGAGCATGAGGTCGTCGATTCCGCCGGCGCGCGGCGACGCGTCTTCCATCCGCGCAAGTCCGGCGGCGGTCGTGCCGCCCTTGCTCGTCACGCGCGCGCGCAGCACCTGCGGTTCCTCGTCGCTCGTCTCGAGAAGCGCCGCAGCGCCGATCAGCGTCTCGCGCGCAAGCGCAGCGGCCTTGTCCTCGGGCAGGCCGAGCGACTCCGCCGCCGCCGTCCACGCCTCGAGGAAGCGGAACACGAACGCGGGCCCGGATCCGCTCACGGCGGTCACGGCGTCGAACAGCGCCTCGGGCACGCGCACGGTCTTCCCGACCGACGCGAACAGCTGCTCCACGCGCGCGAAGTCCTCCTCGACCACATCCGCATCCGACGCGACCGCGGTGATCGCGCGTCCGATCGCGGCGGGGGTGTTCGGCATCGCGCGCACCACCCGTGCCGCGCCGCCGAGCGCGTCGCGGATCGCGTTGCTGCGCACGCCGGCCATCACCGAGATCACGAGCGGCCCGTCCGCGGCGATCGCGCCGAGGCTCTTGGCCGCCTCCGCGAAGCTCTGCGGCTTGACCGCGAGCAGCACGGCTTCCGAGCCGCCGATGTTCGCGTGGTCGACCATCCGCAGGCCGTGTTCCCGTGCGCGCACGAGCTGGGCGGGCTCCGAGTCGATGGCGCCGATCTCGCTCGGCGCCGCGATGCCCGACTCGATCGCGCCGCGCGCGATCGCCTGACCGAGGTTTCCGAAGCCGACGACGACGAGACGCGGATACATGTGCGCAAGGTAGTGAGGGGCGGCATCTTGCGTGCGGCTGATATTGCGCCCCCGACCGCCGCCGCGGGCGGCGCGTGCGTTCCCGCCGCGCCTTGCGATACACTCTCGCCCCATGCCACGCCCCGGCTACAGCCCGCTCTACCAGCTCGACTTCGAGAACCCGGTCCTCGAGATCGAGCGTCAGATCGACGCGATCGAGGAGCGCCCCGACGCGGACCGCTACGCGGACGAACTCGCGAAGCTCAACGAGACGCGCGAGAGCCTGCTCCGCAAGATCTACCAGAACCTCTCGCCCTGGCAGACCGTCCGCATCGCCCGCCACCCGCTGCGCCCGCAGACCACCGACTACATGTCGATGATCTGCCGCGACTTCTGCGAGCTGCACGGCGACCGCGCCTTCGGCGACGACCCCGCGATCGTCACGGGATTCGCCCGCATCGGCTCGGTGAAGTGCATGTTCATCGGCCACAACAAGGGCAAGACCGTCTCCGAGAAGGTCGCAGCGCACTTCGGCTGCGCCCACCCCGAGGGCTACCGCAAGGCGATGCTGAAGATGAAGCTCGCCGAGAAGCTCGGCCTCCCCATCGTCACGCTCGTCGACACCCCCGGCGCCTACCCCGGCATCGGCAGCGAGCAGCGCGGCCAGGCGCAGGCGATCGCCGTCAACCTCATGGAGATGAGCCGCCTGCGCACCCCGATCGTCTCGGTCGTGATCGGCGAGGGCGGCTCGGGCGGCGCGCTCGGCATCGCCGTGGCCGACCGCGTCGGCATGCTCGAGCACGCCTGGTACTCGGTCATCTCGCCCGAGGGCTGCGCCGCGATCCTCTGGAAGGAAGCCAACGAGCAGACCAACAACCGCGCCGCCGAGTGCCTCGCGCTGACCGCCAAGCGCAACCTCGAGAACGGCCTCGTCGACGATGTGATCCCCGAGCCGCTCGGCGGCGCCCACCGCGATCCGCGCAAGGCGGCCGACACCCTCCAGACCTGGATCGTCGACCGTCTCCGCGACCTTTCGCGGGTCAACCCGGAGACCCTCGTCCGCCAGCGGCTCGACAAGTTCCGCCGCATGGGCGCCTACCGAGACGAACTGGCCACCGCGAACGCATGAGAACGCGCGCACGGGGCGCCTGACGGGCCCATTTTGCGCGAATCTGCGGGGTTTTCCGCCAACTGTGGAACGGTTCCTTTGACGCTTCCCGAAGGGCTTGCTACGCTCTCGCACCCCGTGCGGCGGACGCTCCAGCGTCCTTTAGACCCGCGGTGAGAGGCGGCGATCTTTGGCGAGCAAGAAGGACAACTCCAAGGGAGCGGCGAAGTCGGTGTCGAAGCCGGCCGCGAAGGCCCCCGCGAAGGTCGCACCGAAGGCGCCTGCGAAGGCTCCCGTGAAGGTTACCGCGAAGGCTCCCGCGAAGCCCGCCGCGAAGGTTGCCGCGAAGGCTCCAGCCAAGCCCCCCGTGAAGGCTCCAGCAAAGGTCGCCGCGAAGGCACCCGCCAAGCCTGCGCCATCGGCACCGAAGGCCGCTGCACCCGCAGCGAAGACGAACGGCAAGCCCGCCACGAAGATCGAGGTCAAGAACAACGGGAAGCCCGCCGCCGCACCTGCGCCCGTGAAGAACGGGGGCAAGGTTGCTGCTGCCGCGCCGGCGAAGGCTGCTGCTGCCGCGCCGGCGAAGGCTGCTGCTGCTGCCGCTCCGGCGAAGGGCGCCGCTCCAGCGAAGGGCGCTGCTCCCGCGAAGGGTGCCGGAAAGCCCAAGCCTGATCCGCTCGATCCGCCCTCGGTTCCGAAGAAGGGCCCGATCGATCTCGCCCAGCACAAGTCGGTGGCCGCCGCCGCCGCCGCCGTCGCCAACGCGCGCGGCCCCGCCGCCTCGGGCGACTTCATCATCATCAACGGCCGCCGCGTCCGCGCGATCTCGACGAAGGGACTCACGATCCCCAAGCGCGCCAAGGACACCGCCGCCGAGGCCGCCGCGGCGCCTACCGAGCAGCAGATCGCGTCGATCAAGACGAAGCTGAGCAAGAAGGAACTCGACGAGTACCGAACGCTGCTTCTCGCGAAGCGCCGCCAGCTTGTCGGCATGCTCTCGGGCATGGAAGACGAGGCGCTCCGCTCTTCCGGCGGCAACCTGTCGAACATGCCGGTGCACATGGCCGACATGGGCTCCGATGTCTACGAGCAGGACTTCACCCTCGGCATGGCTGAGAACGAGCGCGCGCTCCTCGACGAGATCGACGCGGCGCTCCAGCGCATCGAGGACAAGACCTACGGCGTCTGCCAGATGACGGGCAAGCCGATCGCGAAGGCCCGTCTCGACGCGAAGCCGTGGGCGAAGTACACCATCGAGGCAGAGCGCATCTCCGAATCGGGCGGCGGCCGCTGACCGATTCCCCGTCGCGCGAGGTCAACCTACTCTTGCGCCATGTCCGCTCGACCCGAGGATGCATCTTCTGAGAACGCCGCTGTCGGGAATCCTCCCGCAGCGTTGTCGGCCGAGGCCTCGGCCGTCGAGAACGACCCCCGCGAGCAGCTCGCCTGGCGCTCGCCGCTCGCGTGGGCGTCGCTCGTGGGCGTGTTCGCCGTCGGCATGGCGTTCGACCTCTGGTCGAAGTACTGGGCGTTCCGCGTGATCGCTGGCTACCCCGTCGAGCTCGAGCGCGAGCGCATCCTGAACGACCCGTCGTTCTATGTGCCGCATCACGGCCGCGTGAGCGCGCTGCCGCTCGACCTCCTCGACTTCCGCCTCGTCCTCAATCACGGCGCCGTGTTCGGCATCGGCCAGCAGCGGCGCGAGCTGTTCATCGTCTTCACGATCATCGCGACGATCGCGGCGCTCCTTCTCTTCGCGCGCGGCACGCGGGTGCGCATGCGCGCCGCGCATGTCGCGATCGGCCTCATCCTCGCGGGCGGCATCGGCAACCTCTACGACCGCATCGTCTACGGCGCGGTCCGCGACTTCCTGCACATGCTTCCGAACTGGCACCTGCCGTTCGGCTGGAAGTGGCCCGGGACCGCGTCGGCCGATGTCTTCCCGTGGGTGTTCAATGTGGCCGATGTGATGCTGCTCGCGGGCATGGCGATCTTCATCATCGTCAGCTTCCGCGAGGACAGCCGGATTCGCCGTGCGGAGAAGGCGGCCGCGGCGGCTGCACCGCGTTGAGCGCGCCCATCGCCGCGAGCGCGGTCTCGAGCGGAATCACGCAGGATTCGTCGATGTGTTCGGGGAGATCCTCGAGCCGGCGCGCGGCAGTCGCCGTGAAGGGCCCGACCGCGGTGCGGCGCAGCGTGGCGCAGTGGCCACCGGTGCCGAGCGCGAGGCCGAGGTCGCGCGCGAGGCTGCGCACATAGAAGCCCTTGCCCGACCGGATCGCCACCGTCGCGATCGGCCACTCGTACTTCAGGAGCGCGATCTCGTGCACCGTCACCTTGCGGGGCGGAAGATCGGGCGGCGCGTCGTTGCGCGCGAGCGCGTACGCGCGCTTGCCGCCGACATGCACGGCGCTGAACGCCGGCGGCTTCTGCATGATGTCGCCGAGGAACCCGGCGAGCGCCCGCTCGACCGCCTCGCACGCGGGCGGCGTCGCCACCGCGACCTCGCGGCGCTCGCCCTCGCGGTCGTCGGTGGTGGTGAACGCCGAGAGGTCGACATCGGTCTCGTAGCGCTTCTCCGTCGCCATGAGGAGTTCGATCGCCTTCGTCGCGCGGCCGAACGCGACCACGAGCACGCCGGTCGCCAGCGGGTCGAGCGTGCCGGCGTGGCCCGCCTTCGCGCGGCCCGCGCGGCGGCGCGCGATCTCGACGGCGCGCATCGAGCTCATGCCGAGGTCCTTGTCGAGGACGAGGATGCCGGTGAGGTCGCTGAGGTGGCGCATCGGCTGCAGTGTCGCCTTTTTCCACTCGCCCTGCGTGGGGTCGATCGCTAGGATGGCCGCCATGGACGGAACTTCATTGATGGTGGGAATCCTCGTCGGCTGTGCCCTCGGCGCCGCCGCTGCGGCCGTGTTCTTCATGCTCAGGGCGCGCGGCTCCGCGCAGGCGGTCGCTGCCGCAGAGGCGGCGCAGGCCGAGCTTGCGACCGCGCGTACGGAAGTCGTGACGCTGCGCACGCAGGTCGGCGGCGCCCAGCAGGGGGAGGCCGGTGCGAAGGCGAGCCTCGCCGCCGCGCAGGAGCAGGTGCGCGACCTCCGCGCGCAGGTCGACTCCGAACGCCAGCGCGCCGAGCAGGAGGCGACGCTCCGCTCGAAGACGCAGCAGGAGCTCCGCGGCGCCGAGGAGCGCATCAGCGAGCGCGAGAGCGCGATGCAGAAGCTCCTCGCCGAGCGCGAGCGGTCGATCGCCGAGCTGAAGACCGTGGTCGAGCAGTCGAAGGCCTCGCTCACCGAGACCTTCAAGGCGACGGGCGCCGATGTCCTCAAGCAGACGGCCGAGCAGCTTCTCCGCCAGGCGAAGGAGCAGTTCGAGGGCCACCAGAAGCTCTCGCAGCAGGAACTCGAGGCGCGGCAAAAGGCGATCGACGCCACGCTCGCGCCGCTCAAGGAGCAGCTGGCGAAGAACGAGCAGCTCGTGAAGGAGCTCGGCGAGAAGCGCGAAGGCGACGCGAAGGCGCTCGGCGAGCAGCTGAAGCAGATCGCGGAACTCCAGCACAAGGCCTCGAGCGCGGCGAGCACGCTGTCGAGCGCGCTCCGCAACAACACGCAGCGCGGACGCTGGGGCGAGGTGTCGCTGCGCAACATCGCCGAACTCGCGGGGCTCGTCGAGAATGTCGACTTCAACGAGCAGGAGAGCGTTTCCGACGACCAGGGCAACCGCCTGCGGCCCGACATGACCGTGCGCCTGCCGGGCGAGCGGTTCGTGCCGATCGACGCGAAGGTGCCGATGACCTCGTACCTCGATTCGCTCGACCAGTCGCTCTCCGACGCCGAACGGGCCGGCCGCCGCGCGGCGCACGCGCAGGCGATGCGCAGCCATGTGCGCGCACTCAGTTCGCGCGAGTACGCGAAGGCGCTCGGCGAAGGCGTCGAGATCACCGTGCTGTTCGTGCCATTCGAGAGCGGTCTCATCGCCGCGCTCGAGGAGGACTCCACGCTCTACCAGGAGGCGATGGACCTCGGGGTCATCATCTGCACCTCGTCGACGCTGCTGGCGCTTCTCCGCACCTGCGCGCTTCAGTGGCGGCAGGCGAAGCTCAACGAGAACGCGCGGAAGATCGGCGACAGCGCCAAGGAACTGCTCGTGCGCATCAGCACCTTCGCCGAGCACCTCGAGAAGGTCGGAAAGGGCCTCGAGAACGCGACGAAGGGCTACAACAGCGCGGTCGCGTCGTTCAACTCGCGGCTCCTGCCCGGCGCGCGCGACACCGCGGAACTCGCGGGCGACCTCAACAGCGTGCCCGACGAGCTCGAGCCTGCGAACACGGCCCTGCGCGAGGTCAGCGCGCGCGCGCTCCCGGCCGCGGAGTGAGTTCGCGGCGCGTCAGTCCGTGTGTCCGACGGGACGAAGGTGCACGACCTCGCCGTGCGTCAGCGCGGGGCAGGACGCGGCGATGCGCTCCGCCTCGATCGCGCTCGACACCTCGATGATGAAGTAGCCCGTCAGCTGGGTGTCGTTCGGATCGAGCGGTTCCGCGTCGGGCGTGCCGTTCGCGTCGGGCGCGATCACCACGCCGCCGCGCCCGAGCGGGTTGCCCTCGCGCAGCACGCCCTGTTCCTTGAGGCCGCGCACCCAGAGGCCGTACTGCTTGAGCAGGATGTCCTTGCGTGCCGGTGGAAGGCGGTACCACGCGTCGCCGCGCTCGTACATCAGGATCGCGAACTGCATCTTGCCCGCGCTTGCACCTTGCGGCGGTGCAGACTTCGGGCCCGTCGCCGCGCACCCCGAAAGCGCGGCGAGCGAGAAGGCGGTGAGGGCGACGGCGGCGAACCCGGTCATCATGGCGTTGGCTTCCTGCGGAGCGAGAGGAGCGGACGGACGAGAAGGAGCACGATCACGACGGCGATCGACGAGAGCACCGCGTACCAGCCGCCTTCCATGACGCTCGCGGCGATGCTCCAGCCTGCGAGCGCGAGGTAGACGAGCGGCGTGATCGGATAGAGCGGCACGCGGAACGGCCGCGGCGCGTCGGGCATCGTGCGGCGCAGCACGATCACGGCCGCGACCGACAGCGACGAGAAGATGTTGATGAGGACGGTGAGGAGGCCGAAGATCTGGTCGAGGTTGCCGATCAGGAGGCACGCAGCGCTCGCGACGAGCGTGATGACGAGGCCCGTCATGGGAACGCCCGCGGCGGTGCGCCCGCCCGCCCAGTGGTGGATCTCGCCGGCATGCGCCATCGACTCGAGGATGCGCGCGGCCGTGATCGTTCCCGACACGATCGTCGCGAAGAAGAGGAGCGCGATCACGCCCGCGAGCGCCTTGCCGGCGGTCGCGCCGAAGAGTTGCGTCGCGGTCACGGCGCCGATCGCCTGCATTTCGCCGCCGCCGGGCTCCGTCATCGCCAGCGGGTCGATGACGCGCAGGTAGACGAGGTTCATGCCGATGTAGAGCGCGAACACGATCGCGATCGCGCCGATGATCCCGATCGGCACATTGCGGCCCGGACGCGCGATGTCGCCCGCGATGTCGGCGCCCGTCGACCAACCGAGGTACGCGAAGCTCACGGAGAGCGTCGCGGCCGCGACCGCCGTGGAGAAGAGCCCGGGCGTCTCGACCGCGGCCACCGCCGCGCTCGGCTCGAGGCGCGCGTCGAACGGCCAGACAAGCCCGAGCACCACGAACGCGGCGACGAACACGATCTTCAGGATCGAGAGCCCCGTGCTGACGGCGTATCCCGATCGCAGGCCCACGACCTGCGACAGGAACGCAAGCACCATCACCAGAAGCGCGACGAGCGAGAGGTTCAGCGGATCGGGAACGATCTTGTTGACATACTCGGCGAGCATCAGCCCGACCGCCGCGATCGACAGGAAGTAGCCCGACAGGATCGTGACCATCGCCACGAGGTAGCCAGTCACCTTGCCGAACGCGCGGCGCGCGAACTCGACGCTGCCGCCCGAGCAGGGGATCATGGCGCCGAGTGCGGCGAGCGACAGGCCGCCGCAGAGCGCGAGCACGCCGCCGATCACCCACGCCGCAAGCACATTCTCCTCGGTGCCGACCTTGGCGCCGAACTTCCCGGTCAGCGTGAAGATGCCGCTGCCCACCATCGCGGACACGATGATGCCGATCGCGCCGATCGGCCCGACCACGCGGAACTTGTCGCTCGTGCGGCTCTCCATCGCCGCGCAGCGTACAGCGCGCCGTGAAGTTTCGTACGCTGCACGGATGTCCGCAGCGCTTCCCGCCGCAGCCATCAAGCGTCTCGCACGGTTCGAGATCGAGTTGCCCTCGTGGGGGTTCGCCGACACGGGCACGCGCTTCGGCAAGTTCCTGCAGGACGCGGCCGCGCTCACGATCGAGGACAAGCTCGACGACGCGGCCGAGGTGCATCGCCTCACCGGCGCGTGCCCGCAGGTCGCGATCCATGTGCTCTGGGATGTCCCCGCCGGCGGCGGCGCGGAACTCGCCGCGCTCGCCCGCGCGCGCGGACTTCGCGTCGGCTCGATCAACCCGAATGTCTTCCAGGACCAGTGCTACAAGCACGGATCGGTCGCGAACGAGGATGCCTCGGTGCGCCGCCGCGCCGTCGCGCACCTCCTCGAGTCGGTCGAGCTCGGCCGCGCCTGCGGGTCGAACACGCTCGCGCTCTGGTTTGCCGACGGCACCAACTATCCCGGGCAGGGCAGCATCGCGCGGCGCAAGCGCTGGTTCGCCGACGCGCTGCGCGAGGTGCACGCCGCGATGCCAGCGTCGATGCAGATGCTCGTCGAATACAAGCCCTTCGAGCCCGCGTTCTACCACACCGACATCGCCGACTGGGGCATGGCGTATGTGCTCGCGAAGGCTGCGGGCGACCGCGCGCGCGTCCTCGTCGACACGGGCCACCATCTGCCCGGGCAGAACATCGAGCACATCGTGTCGTTCCTCGCCGACGAGTCGATGCTCGGCGGATTCCACTTCAACGACCGCCACTACGCCGACGACGACCTCACGATGGGGTCGATCGATCCGTACCGGATCTTCCGCATCTACCTCGCGATCCGCGAGGCCGAACGCGCGCTCGGCCGCGATCTACCGATCGAGTTCATGGTCGACCAGTCGCACAACCTCAAGCCCAAGATCGAGGCGATGGTGCAGACGGTCGTGACCGCGCAGGAGCTGTTCGCGAAGGCGCTGCTCGTCGATCTCGACGCGCTCGACGCGGCGCGCGCGAAGAACGACATCGTCGCGGCCGAGGAGTGCCTGAAGCAGGCGTTTGCGACCGATGTGCGCGACGCGCTCGCGGCGTGGCGCGTGTCGCGCGGGCTGCCGGCCGATCCGCTCGCCGCGCACCGCGCGTCGGGGTACGAGGCGCGCGCCGCCGCCGCGCGGCTTCCACGCAAGAAGGCCAGCGGAGGAAGCTACGCGTGAGCGCGCGCCGGCACATCGCGATCGATCTTGGCGCCTCCAGCGGACGCGTGATGGAGGTCGTGATCGGCGACGGCGAGCTGTCGGTGCGCGAGCTCCATCGCTTCGCAAACGCGCCGGTGACCGCGCGCCATGCGGGCGGCGTGACGCTCTGCTGGCCGATGGAGCGGATCTGGGAATCGATCCTCGAGGGACTTCGCATCGCAGCGGCGGATGGCGAAGTCGACTCGATCGGCGTCGACTCATGGGCGGTCGACTACGCGCTCCTCGACGAGGATGGCGAGCTGGTGCGGCCGATCGCCGCCTATCGCGATCCCCGCACGAAGCAGGCGTTCTGGCGCCTGCGGGCCGAACTCGGCAACGAGACGATCTACGGCGCGACCGGCATCGCATTCCAGCCGTTCAACACGCTGTACCAGCTCGCCGCCGACGCCGAGGACCCGATCCGGCCGCTCGAGCGCGCGCAGCGCATGCTGATGCTGCCCGACTACATCGCCTATCGCCTGTGCGGATCGATCGCGTGCGAGCGGACGAACGCGAGCAGCACGCAGATGCTCGATGCCGCGACGCGCGAGTGGAGCCGCGGGCTCGTGCGCGCGAGCGGCGCACCCGAGCGGATCCTGCCGGAGCTCGTCGACGCGGGCAGCGAGCAGCCGCTCGGCATGATTTCCGCCGATGTCGCCGACGAGACGGGCCTGTCGACCGCGACGCCCGTGCTCGCGAGCGCGACGCACGACACCGCCTCCGCGGTCGTCGCCGCGCCGATCGACCCCGCGCGCGACCTCTATGTCTCGAGCGGCACCTGGTCGCTCGTCGGGCTCGAACTGCCGCAGGCGGTGACGAGCGACGCCGCGCGCGAGGCGAACATGACGAACGAGCTCGGCGCGTTCGGCTCGGTGCGCTTCCTCAAGAATGTCGCGGGCCTCTGGCTCGTACAGCAGTGCGAGGCTGCGTTCGCGGCCGAGGGGCGCGCGCGGTCGTGGGACGAACTTGCGGCGCTCGCGCGTGCGGCCGAACCGCTCCGCAGCGTGGTCGATCCGAACGACCCTGCGTTCTTCGAGCCGGGCGACATGCCCGCGCGTATCCGCGCCTCGTGCGCGGCGCGCGGCGAGCCTGTGCCCGGCACCGACGCCGAGGTCGTCCGCTGCGCGCTCGATTCGATCGCGCTCGCGACCGCGCACGCGGCACGGCAGGCCGCGGCCCTCGCGCGCCGCGAGATCAGGCAGATCTCGGTGGTCGGCGGCGGCAGCGCGAACGATCTTCTCAACCAGCTGATCGCCGACGCCTCGGGGCTTGCGGTCGAGGCGGGGCCCGCCGAGTGCACCGCGATCGGCAACGCGCTCATGCAGCATGCCGCGCTCGAACGGGTCGAGCGTGCGTCCGAGTTGCGCGCGCTGGTGCGCGCAAGCGCGTCGATTCGACGATTCGAGCCCGATTTCGCGCAGAGCGCGCGCATGCGAGACGCAGCCGAGCGGCTCGCGCGGTAGTCTTTGGTTTCCCAGCGGTTTCACCATGTCGAGCGCCACCCTTTCGCCCAATCCGTCCTTCGTCCGCCGCACCTGGAACGACGCCGACGCGGCGCAGCTTGACCCGGTCGGGCTCCTCGTCTACCGCTCGAACCGCCTCGGCGACGACCAGCGCGTCACGAACACCGGCGGCGGCAACACCTCGAGCAAGATCGTCGAGAAGGACGCGCTCACCGGCAAGAGCGAGCGAGTGCTGTGGGTGAAGGGCTCGGGCGGCGACCTGCGCACGGCGGGCCGCGAGTTCTTCTCGTCGCTGTCGCTCGAGAAGCTCGAGCAGCTGAAGGCCGTCTACGCCGCGCGCACGCCGAAGGGCATCAAGACGCAGGCAGAGGACGACATGGTCGACCTCTACCGGCACTGCACCTGGAACCTCAATCCGCGCGCGACCTCGATCGACACGCCGCTCCACGCGTTCGTGCCGCGCGCGCATGTCGACCACACGCACCCGAACGCGCTCATCGCGATCGCGGCGTGCGTGCGCGGCGAGGAAGTGATGCGCGAGGTCTACGGCACGCAGCTCCGCTGGCTGCCGTGGATGCGACCGGGCTTCGAGCTCGGCCTGGCGCTCGAGAAGCTCTGCAAGGACTTCCCTGACGCAGACGGCGCGATCATGGGCCAGCACGGCCTCATCAACTGGTCCGACGACCCGCGCGCCTGCTACGACCTCACGCTGTCGCTCATCTCGCGCGCTGCCGAATACCTCGCGGCGCACGACAAGGGCGCGAACACCTTCGGCGGGCAGAAGGTCGCACCCGTCGCCGACGATGCGCGTCGCGCGCTGCTCGTGAAGTTCCTGCCGTTCCTGCGCGGCAAGGTCTCGTCGCGGCGCCGCATGGTCGGCACCGTGCAGCACGACGACGCGATGCTGTCGTTCGTCTCGAGCGTCGACGCCGCGCGACTCGCCGAGCTCGGCACCTCGTGCCCCGACCACTTCCTGCGCACGAAGATCAAGCCGCTCCTCGTCGACTTCGATCCGAACCGCGAGTCGTTCGACGCGCTCTGCCAGAAGACGGAAGCCGGCCTCGCGCAGTATGTGAAGGACTACGCCGCGTACTACGACGCGTGCAAGCATGCCGATAGCCCCGCGATGCGCGCACCGGAGCCGACGGTGATCCTCGTGCCTGGCGTCGGCATGATCGCGTGGGGTTCGTCGAAGTCGGAGTCGCGCACCACCGCCGAGTTCTACCGCTGCGCGGTCGAAGTGATGAAGGGCGCCGAGTCGATCGGCGGCTACCGCGCGCTGCCGCGGCAGGAGGCGTTCGACATCGAGTATTGGCGCCTCGAGGAAGCGAAGCTCCAGCGCATGCCGAAGCCGAAGCCGCTCGCGGGGCATGTCAGCGTGATCGTCGGCGCGGGCAGCGGCATCGGCCGCGTGACCGCGTCGAGCTTCACCGCCGACGACGCGTGCGTCGCGTGCGTCGATCTCGACGCGAAGGCTGCGGAGTCGGCCGCGAAGGACCTCGAGAAGTCGGTCGGCACGGGAATCGGCGTGGCCGGGAGCGGCATCAGCGCGTGCGGCCCCGCGATCGCGCTCCAGTGCGACGCCACCGACCGCGCGGCCGTGCGCCGCATGCTCGACGAGGTCGTGATCGCCTACGGCGGCATCGACGAACTCGTGGTGACGGCGGGGCTCTTCCCGACGCCGGGCGCCGACGGCAAGACGAGCGACACCGACTTCATGCGCGCGATGCAGGTCAATGTGCTCGCGCCCGCGGTGCTCGTCGAGGAGGCGGCCGCGACGATGTGCGCGCAGAAGCTCGCGTGCAGCGCGGTGGTGACGACGAGCGTCAACGCCGTCGTCGCCAAGAAGGGCTCGAGCGCCTACGACGCGTCGAAGGCGGCGGCCAATCATCTCGTCCGCTCGCTCGCGGTCACCTTTGCGCCGTTCGTGCGCGTGAACGCGGTTGCGCCTGCCACCGTGATCGAGGGCAGCACGATGTTCCCGCGGCCGCGCGTGATCGCGAGCCTGAAGAAGTACGCGATCCCGTTCGAGGAATCGATGACCGACGCGCAGCTCGTCGAGTGCCTCGGGCGCTTCTACGCCGAGCGCACGCTGTTGAAGACGACGATCACGCCGCGCGATCAGGCGGCGGCGATCCGCTTCCTCGCAGGCCCCGAGAGCTCGCGCACGACCGGCCAGGTGCTGCATGTCGACGGCGGTCTCGCCGACGCGTTCGTGCGGTGAGATGGAGACCACGATGCAACGAGTCTGCTTCACGCTGCGCGTCAAGCCCGACCGCCTCGCCGAGTACCGCG
>JBKCZS010000037.1:0-3792 GCA_046337925.1 bacterium
ATTATGTGCTGCGCAAGCCGCTCGGCGTCGTCGGCTGCATCTCGCCGTGGAACCTGCCGCTCTACCTCTTCACCTGGAAGATCGCGCCCGCGCTTGCGGCGGGCAACTGCGTGATCGCGAAGCCGAGCGAGCTGACGCCCACGACGGCTGCGGTGCTTGGCGTGATCGCGCGCGACGCGGGGCTTCCGGCGGGCGCGCTCAACATCGTGCACGGCCTTGGGCCCGAGGCGGGGCAGGGGATCGTCGATTGCGCGGCGGTGCGCGCCGTGAGCTTCACCGGTGGAACGGTGACGGGGCGGCGCCTTGCCGCGCGTTGCGGTGAACGGCTGATTCCGGCGTCGCTCGAGCTCGGTGGCAAGAACGCCGCGATCGTGTGCGAGGACGCGGACCTCGCCTTCGCCGTGCCTGAGATCGCGCGCAGTGCGTTCCTGAACCAGGGTGAGATCTGCCTGTGCTCGTCGCGCATCCTGGTCCACCGCACGCGCATGAAGGAGTTCACCGAGCGCTTTGTCGACGCGGTGCGCGCGATGAATGTCGGCGACCCGCTTTCGCCCGAGACCGACCTCGGCTCGCTGATCTCGAAGGCGCATCGCGAGAAGGTGATCGCCGCGATCGAGCGCGGCGTGGCCGACGGCGGCGTGGTCGCGTGCGGCGGCGCGATTCCCAAGAAGCTGCCTGCGCGCGTGGCGAACGGCGCGTTTCTCGAGCCGACGGTGCTGCTCGGCGTGCCGCAGACGAGCTCGTGCGTGCAGGAGGAGACCTTTGGCCCGGTCGTCACGGTGCATGGCTTCGACCGGCATCGCGACGCGGTCGAGATGGCGAACTCGACGCGCTACGGCCTGGCGGCGAGCGTGTGGACACGCGACCTTTCGCGTGCGCATCGCATCGCGGCGCGGCTCGATGCCGGCACCGTGTGGGTGAACTGCTGGATGCTGCGCGACCTGCGCGTGCCGTTCGGCGGTGTGAAGGATTCGGGCATCGGTCGCGAGGGCGGGCACGAGGCGCTGAAGTTCTTCAGCGATGTGTCGAATGTCTGCATCGCGACGGGAGAGGCGCCGTGATCGAGATCCGCGAAGCATGCGAAGCCGATCTCGAGGCGATCCGCGCGATCTACAACGAGTCGATCCCGAAGCGGATCGCGACGGCAGACCTCGAGCCGCAGGGGATCGACGCGCGCCGCGCGTGGTTCGTGAACCGCGACCGCGCGACGCGTCCGGTGCTCGTCGCGGTCGACGCGCAGGGCGTCTGCGCGTGGGGCGCGTTCACGAACTTCAAGGACCGTGCCGCCTACGCGCCGACTGCGGAGATCTCGGTGTATGTGGCCGACCGCGCGGCGGGTCGCGGCGTCGGGCGCGCGATGCTCGAGGCGCTCTTGTCGCGCGCGCCTGCGTGCGGCATCGACCGCATCCTCGCGATCTGCTTTGCGCACAACGAGCCGAGCCTGCGGCTCTTCCGCTCGCGCGGGTTCACCGACTGGGGGGCTTTCCCCGACGCGTGCGTGATGGACGGCGTGCGACGGAGCGTGGTGATCCTCGGCTGGGCGCGGTGACGCCGAACCGTACGAGTCGACAGCAGTTTGAATGTCGAATCCGGCATGAACAGCTCGGGCTTCGCCCTCGGCTTGGAACTCAACCAACCACAGCGATCGCCTTCACCTCGACCGCGATCGGCGTCGGGAGGCTCGTGATCCCGAGCGTCGTGCGCGTCGGGTTCGGATTGCCCGGGCCCGCGAAGTACTCGGCGTAGACCTTGTTGTAGGTCGGGAAGTCGTTCTTCATATCGGTGAGGAACACCGTCACATCGACGAGGTTCGCCCACGGCACGCCCGCGTCGTCGAGCACGGCCTTCACATTGTCGAAGCACGAGCGGCACTGCGCCTCGATGTCCTTCGCGACGATCCGCCCATCGGAACCGAGCGTGACGCCCGGGATCTCCTTCGAGCCCTTCTTGCGCGGGCCGACGCCCGAGAGGAACAGCAGGTTTCCGACGCGCTTGGCGTGCGGGTAGGCGCCGACGGGTTCGGGCGCGCGCGATGACACGATGTCGCTCATGCGAGGGAGCGTAGCACGGCGCGCACGGGGCTTGCATCGAAGCCGACGAGCGGCAACGGGAGCGCGATCAGCTCGTACGCGCCGGGCGCGACATGCGCGAGCCGCAGGCCTTCGAGGATCGAGACGCCGCGTGCGAGAAACCGCTTGTGCGCGGGGAGATCCTTCGATTCCTGCACATCGACGCTCGGCGTGTCGACGCCGACGAGCGTGACGCCGCGGTCGGCGAGCAGGTCGACGAGCGCCGGGTCGAGTCCCGCGAAGTCGGTGTTCCAATTGGTGAAGTCGGGGAAGGTGCCCGTGTGGATGAGGACGCGCGGGTGGCGGATCGCGGCGAGATCGCAGTCGAGGTCGGCCGCGCCGACGCGCATGCCGCCCGCGCGGCGTTCGGCACGCGCACGCACGACATGGCAGGCGCCGAGGTAGCGCTCGAGGGGAAAATCCTCGATTCCTGCAGCTACGCCGCCGTAGTGATTGACCCCGTCGGCATGCGCGCCGAGGTGCACCGTCGCGCGCAAGGTCGACAGCGTGACGCTCGCGCCGCCTTCGATCGTGCAGAGCACCTCGCGCGAAAGCGGCGTGTCGCCCGGCCACACCGCGATGTTCGGCGTGAGCGCGGGGGAGATGTCGATGGGTGCGTGCGCGGTCATCGTGCGAGTTCCTCTGCGACGATGTCGCGCTTCGAGCGCTTGGCGATGGGGAGGAGAAGCAGCGCCAGCGTCGCGACGGTGACGGCGATGATCGCGGTCCACATGAGGTTGTAGTGGATCTGCGGCATCGCGCCGGATGGACCGACCAGCCACGCATACTGGTCGAACACCGCTTGCGAGGCGGCATCCGGCTTGATCCCGCGGCCCCACGCGTTCTCGCCGATCGCCTTGTCGCCGCGGGCGAGCCAGCCGATGGCAAGGCCGCCCTGCGCGAACAGTCCGACCGCGCCGCCACCTGCGGCGAGGATCCCCGCGGCGAACCCACCGATCGCGCTGCCGAGGAATGCGATCGAAAGCCCGCCGAACGACGCCAGCGTGCCGACCGAAAGTCCGCCGAAGCTGACGATGCCGAACGACGCGCCGCCGAGCGAGACGACTCCGCGCGCGAGTCCGCCGACCGCGAAGACGCCCGTCGCGATGTCGCCGAACGCGAAGAAGCCCTTTGCATGGGCTCGCTTGCCGTCGGCGCCGATGCCGGTCGCCACGGACACGAGCGGCATGCCGAGGACGCGCGTCTTCGACTCGTAGCGGCGCGGGAGGAACTTGCGATCGAGCCCGAACATCGGCCGCACCAGCACCTCGACGAGCGGCCGGCCGCACTCGGGGCAGTTCGCGCTGTTGACGGCGCCCGTCAGGTCGTGCCCGCACGCCGCGCAGAACGGCTTCGGCAGCTGGGTGCCCGCGGGGAACTTGCTCATCCCGACGCTCCGCTTCGGATGACGAGCACGGTCGCGATCGCAGCCGCCGTGACGACGAGCGTTTCCGCCGCGCCGACGATCCACTTGATCGCGCGGTCGTTCGCAGCGCCGCGCGCCTTCGCCTCGCTGTACGGCACCGTCGAGAAGCTCACGAGGTCGTAGAGCGGCACGAAGGTCGCGGGCATGATGCGGTTGAGCGCGTGCTCGATCTTCTTCTTCCACTTGAAGCTCGCGCGGCCGGTGAGGTCGCGCATCTCGATGAAGTTGCGCAGCGCCATGTCGGCGATCGCGTTCGCGTTCGCGATGCGCGCGGTCTCGTAGTCCTTGAGCGCGTCC
>JBKCZS010000038.1:0-5808 GCA_046337925.1 bacterium
GCGCGGTCGGCGTAGGTGCACGGCGGCTCGGCGTCGATCGACTCGCGCGCGACGCCCGCGCGCGCGAGCTGCAGCGCAACGGCGGCGACGAGATCGGCGTGGTGCTTCGGCCCGTGCACGCCGGGCGCGACGACGCACGACGCGAGATCCGCGGCGACCAGCGCCTCGGCGACCTCCGGCCCGATCTCGAAGTGCCTTGCCGAGATGCACGGTCCGACGGCCGCCACGCATGCGCGCACATCGGCGCCGATCGAGCGCAGCGCATCGACCGCGGCGGGCACGATCCCGCTCACCACTCCGCGCCAGCCCGCGTGCACCGCCGCGACATGGCCGCTCGACGGATCCGCGATCAGCACAGGCACGCAATCGGCCACGCGGATCAGCACCGCGCATCCGCCGCGCGGACTCGTGAGCGCATCGGCGGGCACGCGCGCGGCAAGCGCATCGATCGAGCGCACGACCGAACAGCTGTGTACCTGGCTCAGGTCCGCGACGGTCGCGTCGCGCGCGAGGCCCGCCGCCGCCGCGAAGCGCGCATGATTCTCGCGGATGTTCGCGTCGAGGTCGCGTGGGTCGCCTTCGGGGATGCGCGCGTTCGCCTGCGTCGACTGGAGGTTGAGCGTGTCGAACGGCGCCGCGCTGACGCCGCCACGCCGCGTCGAGAACGCATGCGCGAAACCGGCCCGCGCCAACAGGGGGCTTGCGAGCGTCACGACGCCTTCGGGGCTGGTCCGTTCGACGAGCACGCGCGGATATCGGCGCGGGAAGGCCCTCGGCATGAAGCGGAAGCTCGCCGAGTCGCCAGTAAACTGCTGAAATGCCTGATAGAGAAACGCGCCCGACGAGACCCCGCATCGCGATCATCGCGTCTGCATTCTGCGCGCTGGTCTTCGTGGCTGCGCTTGGGTACGTCGCCCTCGCGCTGCGCTACGAATCGCTGAAGCCGAATCCGAAGACAGATCGCTTCGCGGCGATGCTGGCGGAGCTGCCGCCGTGCCCGCCCGCGGAGTCGGCGTGGCACGCCTACATGGACGCGATGCATCCGCGCCATATCGGTGACGACGAGACCTCCGAGACGAACATGACGCGGACGGAGTTTGTGATCGACAAGGCGTTGCGGACACGGCTCCAGGACTCGTGGTGCGTCGTGCATGACGGTACCTTCTGGTCGGTCTACCAGACCGCGGAGACGGCGCAGACATTGCGCGAAGCGGTCGCCAGCGGAGCCGCCGGCGAACTGATGACGGTCATGCTCGAGCGCTTCGCGCCCACCCGTGCGGCGCTTGTCGAGGCGAGCAAGGTTCCGGTGTTCGGCGTGCGCGCGCCGACCCGAAGCGATGCGCGCTCGGTCGCCTTTCTGGGCGACGGCCTCATCAGTTACTACCCCGATTTTCCCGAGGCGGAGATCGGACTTTCCGAGACGCGATGGCTCCGGAACATCGCTGGAGTCCTCGATCTCGACGCAACGCACGCGCTTTCCAACGGCGATGCCGAGCGGGCGCTCGTCGACATCGAGACGATCGCGCGGATGGCGCGGCACGCCGACGAGGTGCGGAGCCAGATCGGGCAGCTGCAGTCGCTCGCGCTCAAGGCAAAGGTCTGGGGATTGATCGGCGCAGGCGTGTCCCGACAGCCCGCGTTATGGAGCGATGCGCAGCTTGCACGGCTGGAGGCGGCGCTCGCGTCGACCGACGCGTGGGACCATGAGCTCGACCTTGCGTGGGAGGAGGCGTACCTCGAGGCGGCCGCGTCGCGCTACTACTCTGATGACGGTGCAGGCGATGGCGTATTGATCTTCAAGGCGGTGATGCGCTCGCTGCGCGACACTCGCAATGAGCAATCGGAGCCGTATTGGGACATGGCCGTCACGCTCATGACGCCGTGGTATGTCTGGGGGGCACCGTCGCGCGCGGAGCTCGCACGCGATTTCGAGGCGCATCTCGACTCGATGCGCTCACGCATGGCGGTGCCGCTCTGGAAGCGACAGCGGCGCACTTCCGAGCGCTTCATCGAGGAACTCACCTCGCAGCCCTTGCGGCCCATTTCGGATCCCGTCGGCGTGCTTGTCTTCAGCCGGCTGGATCGGCCCATCGATACCTTTGCGTGGACGGCGCCTCGCGACGGTGCACGGCTCGCGCTCGTGATCGAGCGTTTCCGCCGGAAACTCGGGCGCCTGCCCGAGACGATGGACGAGTTGCTTGCCTTCGCACGCGAGCAGAAGCTCGAAGGGCCGCCCGCCCCGTGGGGACTTGCGCCGCTGACGACCGACACCCAGAGCGGCAAGCCGTATCGCCTCGAGATCGTGGCGACAGAGGACGGAAGCCAGCGGGTCGAGATCTGGAGCGATGGGCCGCAGGATCCCGAACTTGCCGACGAACTGTGGACGACGGAGAAGGGTTTCCGCGTGGTTCCGCCGCATCCTCGGCCCTGGGAGCGGGAGTGAGGGCATCCGCGAAGGAGCCTCCCTTCGCTATCCTGCGTGCATGGCTTCCCGCATCTTCCGCCGTCGGTCTGTGTGTGCATTTGCGCTCCCCATCGCGTGCGCGGCGTTCCTCGCCGCGTGCGACGGGCCGACCGGCGGCTATCCGCCGCCACCGCCGCCGTACGAGCCGCCCGCCGCGGAGATGACCAAGGCGCAGGACCCGAAGTTCCAGCCGCTCATCAAGGCGCTGCTCGCGCAGCGCAAGGCGTCGAAGGGCGACTTCTCGATGCTTGCCAAGAAGACCGACGACGAGGGCAAGCCGCTGTCGAGCTTCGCCGCCTCGCGCGCGGCGGCCGACGCCATGCTCGCCGCGCTGCGCGACGCGCAGCTGTCGGCCGAAGACATGACGACCTGGAATGTCGTCTCGTCGCTCGACGACGCCGCGCTCGAGAAGCTCGTCAAGTAAGTCTGACCGCGCATGGACAACCGCCCCCTGCGTGAACGCATCGGGGGCGGCTGCGCGTCACTTGATGGCGTGAATCACTGCAGTTCGGGCCGAACGATGCCCGGGAGCAGGATCGTCGACATGAACCGGAATGCGGGACGCGATCCGACTTCGGTGACATCGTGGCCATCGGAGTCGGCGTCGAAGGTCGTCGCGAGCTGCTCGTAGATGATGTTCGGCGCATCGATCGAGCCGTCGATGAACGCGATGTTCACGCGGCCCGTGTTCCACAGCGCCGGCGTGTCGATCCACAGGCCGCCGAGACCGGCGGGCGGGCCGACCTGGATCGAGAATCCGTGCAGGTTGTAGTTGTAGCCCGTGTCGCGGTCGTGCTCGGTGACCGACGCCATCGTGCGCGACGGCTGCGGAATCTGCGCGAGCGTCACCGTCTTGAGCTGCGTGTTGCGATACGGCTCGGGCATGTCGGCGCTTTCGGGATCGGGGAAGACCCACCAGTCGTCGGCGCGCCGTCCGTAGTCGTTGTCGCCGACGCCGACGAAGCTGTTCAGCGAATACGAGCGCACGCGACCCGTCGGGTCCATCGGCGAGACATACGCCTTCTCGTTCTTGCTGAGGTAGTCCCAGAGCGCGCCGCCCTCGAGGCTCTTCACGGTCTCGGTACCGCTCACGAGGCCGCCCGCAGCGGCCGTGTTCACCCAGCAGTTGCGCGTCGGGCGCATGCCGCCCGCGGGCGGGAGGCTGTCGGTGCGGGGGCTCACGAACCGGCCCTCGTTGTCGTTGGCGTACGACATGTTCGCGAGCGCGATCTGGCGCTGGTTGACCAGGCACGAGGTGGCGCGCGCGCGGTTCTGCAGCTGGCTCAGCGCGACGAGGATGAGGCCGACCACGATCACGATGATCGTGATCACAAGCAGGAGCTCGACCAGGGTGAAGCCGGGACGAGTTGCGCGTGCAGCGGTCGACTTGAGGGAAGCGATTCTCATGGGGTCTCCATGGCACCCGACGAGCGGGGCCGATTCAAGAGTCTACTACGGACAATCGACAGGATTGATCCCAATCTGCGGAACCTGCGGCCCGAATTGACGGGCTTCCCGCTCAATCCATAAGTCGATTCCCGCGCAGCGGCGCGTCGAGACCGACCCCTGCGGGGCGGGACGGCGGGGGCTCGACGGTGGGACCCGACGGTGGGACCTCGACGGCGCGACCGGTTTGCAGAAACGCGGCGCTCCGCAATAACCTGACCGCCCGATGGGCGAGCGCAACAATCAGGACCGTTCCCCGCACGCCGCCGACCCCGCGCCGGCCGGCGGGCCTCCCGCCCCGTCGGCACCTGCGTCGCCCTCGCAGAAGGCGGTGTTGCTCGTCATCGTGGTCGCGGCGCTCGGCTACTTCGTCGACATCTTCGACCTGCTCCTCTTCGCGCTGGTGCGCAAGACATCGCTCACCGAGATCCTCGGGCCGAGCCTCGCTGGGAAGCCGCAGGCCGAGGTCGACCACATCCTCGCGCAGTCGGGCATCCTGCTCGACAACATCCTGCAGACGACCGGGCTCCTCGTCGGCGGCCTCGTGTGGGGCATCATCGCCGACCGCCGCGGGCGCCTGAGCGTGCTGTTCGGCTCGATCCTCTGCTACTCGCTCGCGAACCTGCTCAACGCGGCCGTCACAGACATCGATCCCGAAGGCCCGCTCGGCTTCATGCATGCGATCGGGCTCGGCAGCGCGTTCAACCAGTACGGCGTCCTTCGCTTCATCGCCGGGTTCGGCCTCGCGGGCGAACTCGGCGCGGGCATCACGCTCGTCGCCGAACTCGTCAGCAAGGAGCGGCGCGGCATCGCGACCACGGTCGTCGCGGCGGTCGGCATCCTCGGCGCGGTCGCGGGCTACTTCACGACGCAGCTCGTCGACTGGCGCACGGCCTTCGTGATCGGCGGCGTGATGGGACTCGCGCTCCTCGCGCTGCGCATCGGCGTGGTCGAGAGCGGGCTGTTCGTCCACGCGAAGGAGTCGAAGGTCGGCGGACAGGGTGCGTTCTGGAAGCTGTTCTGGCCGGGCGAGCGGCTCAAGCGCTACGCCTGCACCGTGCTCATCGCGGTTCCGATCTGGTTCGTGGTCGGCACGCTCGTGAAGTACTGCGACCGGATCATGCCCTCGCTCGGACTCGAGGGGGCGGAACAGCCGAGCCCGGCGCGGGCGATCATGTGGTGCTATGTCGGCCTCGCCGCCGGCGACCTTTCGAGCGGGCTCGTGAGCCAGCTGCTCCGCTCGCGCCGGCGGGCGATCTGGATCTTCCACTCTCTGACGGTGCTTGCGATCGCGCTCTACTTCACCGTGGGCGCGCACAGCCTCTCCGCGTTCTACGCGGTGATCTGCTTCGCGGGATTCGCGAGCGGCTACTGGGCTGTGTTCGCGACGATCGGCGCGGAGCAGTTCGGCACCAACCTGCGCGCGACGGCGGCGACCACGGCGCCGAACATCGTGCGATGGTCGGCGGCGTGGACGGGCGGACTGTGGCTGGCGCTGGCGGGTGAGATGGATGCGTGGATGGCGGCTGCGGCGGTCGCGGCGATCGGGATGCCGATCGCGCTGCTCGCGACCTTCGGCCTGCGCGAGTCGTACGGCACCGACCTGAACTTCACCGAGAAGTGAACGCTGCCTACACTCGCGGCCTCGGAAGAACGCCATGCTGCACTACGCCCGCTCGATCGTCGCTGTCTTGACCGCACTCTGCCTCGGCCTGATGTCTGCCTGCTCGTCGAGCCCGCAGCGCGTGGCGCCCACGGGCGCCGGAAACTACATGCTGACGGTGCGCGACGCCGCGAACGGGCGGCCGGTCGAAGGCGTGTCGGTGACGGCGGTGGGGGCGGGCGCGCGCAACCGCGGCGCCGAGTCCAAGGCTTCGACCACCGATGAGGACGGCATC
>JBKCZS010000039.1:0-4348 GCA_046337925.1 bacterium
AATCCCATGGCCAACAACGGACGGTCGCTCTCGGAAGTCGTCGACGCGCTTGGCGCCCTTGCGCCGCTTTCGCTCGCTGGCTCGTGGGACAAGGTCGGGTTGCTCGTCGCGGGCGACGGGCGCCCAGTCACGCGTGCGCTGCTTGCGATCGATGTGGTGCCCGAGGTGCTCGCCGAGGCGAAGGCGCTCGGCGCGGAGCTGATCGTCGGCTACCACCCGCTGATCTTCACGCCGCTCGAGCGGCTCGACGGCGCGACCTGGCAGGGGCGCGTCGCGATCGACGCGGTGCGCGCGGGAATCGCGGTGTATTCGCCGCACACCGCGCTCGACGCGGTCGAGGGCGGGATCAACGACTGGCTGATCGAGCTGATCGCGCAGGCCGCCGGTGCGGGCGTCGAGGACTGCCGCGCGCTCCAGCCCGCGACGGCGCATGCGGGCAACACGCACAAGCTCGTCACCTTCGTGCCCGAGGCCGACGCGGGACGCGTCCGCGACGCGCTCTCGGCTGCGGGCGCGGGACAGGTCGGGCTCTACAGCCATTGCTCGTTTGCAGCCCCGGGCGAGGGGACATTCCTCGGCGGCGCTGGCGCGAATCCCGCGGTCGGCAAGGCGGGGCGCCTGGAGCGAGTTCCCGAGTCGCGGCTCGAGATGCCGTTCCACAAGCGACGCCTTGCGGCGGTGCTCGAGGCGCTGCGCGCGTCGCATCCCTACGAGGAGCCTGCGTTCGACATCGTGGCGCTCGAGGCGCTGCCGATTGGTCCGCGGGTGGGTGCGGGGCGGATTGCACGGCTGTCCAAACCATGCTTTTCCGCGGAACTGGCGGAAAGCCTCCAGCGGATGCTCGGTTGTAGCCGAATCGATAGAACAGGAACTCGTCTTGCTGGCCGGTCGTATCCCAATGCGCATACGGTGATCGCCGTGTGCGCCGGGAGCGGCGCGAGCCTGCTCGACGCGGCGGCCGCGCAAGGCGCGACCTGTTTCCTGACTGGCGAGCTGTCGCACCATGATGTGCTCCGCGCGCACGCCCTCGGCCTCGAGGTTCTCCTCGCCGGCCACACCAACACCGAACGCGGCTACCTGCCGCGACTCGCGGGGGACCTCGCAGGGCGCCTCCCAGGCCTCGAGTGCGTCGTCTCGACCGCGGACCGCGACCCGCTCGCGATGGCCTGAGAATTCCAGCGAATTCACGGGTTCTTCGCGCTTGGCCATTGAAAGGTCCCTCGGAGCGGGGGACTATTCCCGTGGCCACGCACGACAAGGCCGCCTTCATTCAGGCCAGATCCAATTCAGCGCAGTTCCAGCCACAGGAGGGCTTGCATGCTGAACGAAAACCGCATGGACGCAGCGTCTGAAGCTTTCGCCGCATCTGCGCAGCGCGCCGATGGGAGCGTGCTTCGAAAGCACTTCGTGCTCGACACGAATGTGCTCCTCCACAACGCGAACTCGATCTTCAAGTTCGCCGAGCATGAGGTGGTCATCCCCCTCGCGGTGATCGAGGAACTCGACACCTTCAAGAAGAACAACGATGAGCGGGGCCGCAACGCGCGCCAGGTGACGCGCGCGCTCGACCGGCTTCGCGCACAGGGCGCGCTCTTCGAGGGCGTCGTGTGGAACGAGCAGGGCGGGTCGATCCGCGTCGCGCGCTGCAACGGCAGCCGCGACTTCGCGCTCGACCTCGACAAGGCCGACAACCGCATCCTCGCGGTGGCGCAGGAACTCCACCTGAGCGGCAAGCGCACGGTCTTCATCTCGAAGGACATCAATGCGCGCGTGAAGAGCGACGCGCTTGGCATTCCTGCCGAGGATTTCGAGCACGATCACATCGCCGCGGACTTCCTGCACGCGGGCTACATCGTGATGAAGGTGCCGGGCGAGATCATCGACGAGCTCTACGACGAGCGGCAGCTGCGCATCGAGCGGCTGGCGGAGTTCACGGCGCACACGCCCGACTACGCGCACACGGTGGCGGTCGAGCCGGTCGCGAACCAGTTCATCCTGCTGATCGACGAGCTCGACGAGCACCACACGGGGCTCGCGCGGATCCTCGCCGACACGGGCGCTGCGATTCCCGTCACGGGGCCGCGCAAGCCGGTCTACGGCATCATGGGCCGCAATGTCCAGCAGACGATGGCGCTCGAGCTTCTGCTCGACGACGATGTGAAGATCGTCACGCTGACCGGTCCCGCGGGCACGGGCAAGACGCTGCTTGCGATCGCGGCAGGGCTCCACAAGACGATCAAGGAGGAGCGCTACGACAAGCTCCTCACCGCGCGGCCGATCATGCCGCTCGGCCGCGACATCGGCTACCTCCCGGGCGACAAGGACGAGAAGCTCGCGATGTGGATGCAGCCGATCTTCGACAACATCTCGTACCTGCTGTCGACGCGCGGAAGCCATGTCGACGAGCGGCCCGAGAGCCGGACCGCCGAGCAGCGGCTCGACCAGCTGATGGCGACGGGGCGGGTGGTGATGGAGCCCCTGACCTACATCCGCGGCCGGTCGATCCCGCACCAGTTCATGATCGTCGACGAGGCGCAGAACCTGTCGCCGCACGAGATCAAGACGATCGTCTCGCGCGTCGGTGACGGTACGAAGATCGTGCTGTCGGGCGACATCCTCCAGATCGACAACCCGTATCTCGACGCCCAGTCGAACGGGCTGGCGCACGCGATCGAGCGGTTCAAGGGCCAGCGCATCGCGGGCCATGTGTCGCTGTCGAAGACGGAGCGCTCGAACCTGGCGAGCCTGGCGGCGGAAGTCCTCTGATCTGAGCGTTCGGAACCGTCTCCAAACGGCGCGTTCCCATGCGCTCACTCCCGAACGGTGCACGGCACGTGCCGCTCTGTACCTGGCACAGAACGGCACGTGCCGTGCACGCGGCGCGTGAGGCGTAAGCTCAGTTGGAAACTCGACTTGCGACCGCATGCGCACGGTGCACGGCACGTGCCATGCAGTGCCTGGCACTGCACGGCACGTGCCGTGCACCAGTCTGAGGCGCGGGTCGGGGGCAAAAATGAACGACGCCGGCGCGTGTGCGCCGGCGTCGTGTCCTTTCAGGCAGAGCCTCGGCCGGATGGCCATCGCGCTTGTCGCGCGAGTCCCCATGGGGCAGATCAGTTCCCCGACCACCGTCCCGCTCTGGTCAAGTCCGACCCGAGTCCGATCACGAAAAACCGCGACGGAGGGCCGATCGCGCCTCCGCGCGGGGGCGCGGAAACTCCGCGACCGTCTCTTCATGCGTCTTCTGGCGCGCGGGTGATATCAAAAGGGCAGAATTCTCGAAGATTCGTCCGATCCTTGACGGCTCGGGCCGTCCAAGCAAGAAGCCGGCACCACTCGCGGGGAGTGGCGCCGGCGTCCGACCGTCGGCCGAGGAGTAGGTCGCCGAACGGCGCGGAATCTCAGTCCTGCTGGCAGTCGGGACAGGGGTCGCCCTCCTGCTTGGGCGCCGCAGGATTGCGACACTCGATGAACAGCGTCTGGCACGATCCGTCGAGTTCGGGGAAGCACGCGCATGTCAGCACTCCACCGCACGGCCCCCAGCTCGGTGTCGGCGCGGTGGGATACATCCACACGCAGCCGACGGCGCCTGGGAGTCCGGCGCAGGTCGGGTTGACGAGCGTGTCCCACATCGGAACGCGCGGGGCCGGACATGCCGGAAGCGGACACGGAGCGGGAGGCGCCCAGCCGGGAGGGCAGGTCAGCGGCGTGCACCCGCTCGTGGTCGCGATGTCGTCGATGCAGTTCGACTCGATGCGCTTGTAGGCACGCTTGAGAACGCCGTCCTCGCACCAGATCACCACGAAGGTGTACGCCAGGCACTCGGTCGCGCCCTCGGGGATGAGTTCGGTTCGGGCCTGGCCCTCGGCAGCCTCGCGGGGCATCCCCTCGGCGACCAACTGCTCGACCCGCTTCGCGAACGGATCCGAACGAGAGTGGATCCACCCCGGTGGAGACTGCCCCGGAACATCGTCGGCCGCGTTCACGGCCGACGGGGCCAAGACCAGATTGCCAAAGAACAGACATCCGAGCACGGATGCCCGAAGGCCCGCGCCAAAGCGACTTTTTCCTGCCATGTGATGATCCTTTGCACCCGAGGTGAAGACCGCGTCGGAGGGGCCGATCGCACCTCCGCGCGGGGACAGGGGGTGCCCCGTCCACTTCTCTAGTTCCCGAAGGCGGCGGGATGTGACAGGCTCGCGCGAGAATCTGCGGCGGATCCTCACCCAGCAGGAGGAGCCGAGGGTCGCGGAGCCCCCGAGCGGTCGGTCGGTTCCGACTCGCCGATCGCGGTCGCAAGGCGCTCGAGCAGACGATGCCACCGCTGCCGGCAGGTCGCCGTGTTCAG
>JBKCZS010000040.1:0-4136 GCA_046337925.1 bacterium
ACCCGAAGGGGCCTCGCAAAATCGTCCGATATCCCATTCATCCATCATGCGCGATGAGAAAAGATCAAACAAATCGTGCAACCCATTACCAAGGGAGCGTCTCTTTTCCGTTTCGTTTTTCTTGCGGGTTCGCGCGGGCGAAGTATATTCGACTGTCCGCTTCCCATCTTGCGGTGTCGTCGCGTCCGAGTCCCCATCGGACGCACAAGCGTTGTGTTCTCAACCCAGAAGGAGCATGTGATGATGAGAGTTTCCCGTATCACGAGCGTGCTGTCGGGCACTGCGGTGCTTGGCTGTACGTTCTTCGGCACGGCCGCGTTTGGCCAGTGCACGCCGGCGTCGAGCGCCGACTTTATCCAGAACGATGGCGGTTGCCCCGTCACCGGCACGCCTGACACGAACGGCGGCTGCAATGCCTCCCCGCCAGCGTTCCAGGCCACCGGCACGCTGACAGGTTCCAATTCGTTCACCATCAACGGCACGCTGGGCCAGGATCCGGTCGCCAACTCGCGCGACCTCGACTGGTACACCTTCACGGTGACGCAGCCCTGCTTCGTCAACTTCTCGATGGTGATGACCAACGGCGGCCAGGCGTCGACCTCGACCCTGATCTTCTTCGGCAATCCGGCCGACTGCGACAGCTTCGGCGGCTTCGGCTTCAACACTTGCCCCGCGCTCTATCCCGAGCAGTACATCGCGACCCCGGGCACCTACTCGGTCGTCGTGACGACCGACTTCGCTCCCGCGGGCGTCGTCTGCAATTCGCCGTACACCCTCACCGTGAGCTCGCGTACCTCGCCGTACTCGCAGTGCGGTTCGGGCGCCGCCAATTGCGGCGTTGCCAACCCCAGCGTCGGCGGTTGCCAGGATGTGCAGTGCTGCGACCGAATCTGCACCATTGACCCGCTCTGCTGCGACATCGGCTGGAGCGCGAGCTGCGCGGCACAGGCCCAGCTGCCCGTCTCGAGCGGTGGCTGCGGAATCTTCGTCTACAACTGCAACCCGCCGGCGAACGCTCCGGCGAACGACTGCGCGACGGCTGCTCCGACGATCGCGCTCGACACCGTTGTCAACTTCGACAACACCAACGCGACGACCGACGGCCCGAACAACGGCCAGTGCGGCTCTGACACCGCCAAGGATGTCTGGTTCGCCGTCCTCGCGACCGCGTCGGGCAACATGAACTGCTTCGTCACCTCGCCGACGCAGGATGTCGTCCTTTCGGCCTACAACTACGGCACCGCTGGCGCTCCGTACAACGGCGCGCTCCTCGATGCGAACTTCGAAGGCTGCGTCGATGTCGCCGGTATCGGCGGCGAGAACGGTACCCTCGTGGGCGTCACCGCCGGCAACTGGTACCTCTGGCGCGTCGGCATCTGGGGCAACCCAGGTACGGCTGATCCGGGCGTCGCTGGCGCCGGCACGGTCGAGTTCTCGATCGAGCAGGTCGTCTGGGATACGGGCCGCCATGCCCCGGTCTGCAACACCGCAAACGGCACGCTCACCAACCTCGGTCTCTCGAGCGGCGCGATCGGCGCAACGGCCCCGCAGCGTTGGCTCGCGGTTCCCTTCACTGTCTCCGATCCGGCCGGCACCCCCGACTCGTGGCGCCTCACCTTCCTCACGCCTGAGGGCTTCATCCCCGCCGGCGTGGTGAACGAGCGCATCAACTGGATCATCTGGAGCCGCACGGCGTTCAATGCCCCCGTGTACGCCACCAGTCAGATCGCAAGCGGCTCGGCTGCCTTCCCGGCACTCGGCGCCAACGGCGAAGCGTTCATCCCGGTCGATCTCGTGCTCGAGCCCGGCGACTACTACATGACGGCCTTCGCTTCGGCAGTGGGTAACCCCTGCCGTCCGAACGACGCTCAGAACATCTTCTCGAACTTCGCGTGGTTCATCGGCGCCCCGAGCGGCATCCGCATGACCGACGCGACGGGTCCGTTCTTCTGGCGTTCGGCCGTGCAGCCGGGCTCTGGCCCCGCTGACGAAGTCGTGATCGCCGGTGGCTCTGGCGCTGCCTGCGAAGGCGGCACCACGGGTGCGTTCACCCGCACCACGCTCGCTGGCTTCACGGATCAGCCGTGCGGCTCGGGTCTCCTCGAGGCGACCTACCGTCCGGCGTTCCAGATCCTCGGCTTCCCCGAGGCTGGCAACAACTGCCCGGCCGACCTCGACGGTAACGGCTCGGTCGGCGCAAGCGACCTCTCGACGCTCCTCAACAACTGGGGCACGAACGGCGCTGGCGACCTCGACGGCAACGGCTCGGTCGGCGCAAGCGACCTGTCGACGCTGCTCAACGCTTGGGGCGCCTGCCCGTAAGCGAACGAGTTGGGACTCCGACCGCGGGCTCGCCCGCATCGGATGAACCCGATCCGTAAGATCCACGCCCCCCTCGGCTTCGGCCGAGGGGGGCGTTCTTCTTTGCTGGAACCGTACGGCTCTCTGTCGGTCTACCTTCCACCCTCCCTCGTTCACCAGCGCCCATGAACACCACCCATCGCATAGCCCCGGCTGTCCTCGCCTCGCCCCTCGCCGCACTTCTGGCGGTGTCGGCGGCGCACGCCGCCCAGGCGACTCCGCCTTCGGTACGCCTCGAGCGCGACAACACCGCGATCGCCGCCAGCTGCGTGGTCGCTGGCACAGGGCTGCCCATCGCCGACGCCGATGGAAACGGCGTCCTCCAGATCAAGGGGCGCGAGGATGGCGAGCGGATCGTGGTCGACCTCGGCGGCCTCCGCCTGATCGGCGGAGTGGGCGCGCCCGAGTCGCTCACCGGCGTCGGCATCGTCGTCAGCGGCCGCAATGTCACCATCCGGAACGGCAGCGTCCAGGGCTTCAAGGTCGGTATCCGCGCGGAGAACTGCGACGGCCTCATCGTCGAGGACATCGACGCAAGCGACAACTACGCGCAGGTGCTGCGGTCGAAGCCCTGGAGCGAGGATCCCTCCGACTGGCTCTTCCCGCATGCAAACGACAACGGCGAATGGATCACGCAGCACGGCGCAGGCGTCGCCGTGCGAAATGCGCGCGAGATCGTGATCCGCCGCGTGAAGAGCCACCGCACCCAGAACGGCATCGTCCTCGACCGCGTGGACGCGTCGCTGATCTACGACAACGACTGCTCGTTCCTCTCGGGCTGGGGCATCGCGATGTGGCGCTCGTCGGGCAACATCGTCTGCCGCAACAGCCTCGACTTCTGCGTGCGCGGCTACTCGCACGGCGTCTACAACCGCGGGCAGGACTCCGCGGGGCTCCTGATGTTCGAGCAGTGCTCGGACAACATCGTCGCGCTCAACAGCGCCACGCACTCCGGCGACGGCATCTTCGGCTTCGCTGGACGCGAGGCGCTCGGCGAGGCGCCGAAGGCCGACGCAACCGCCGACTGGTACGCGGGGCGCGGCAACAACCGCAACATGTTCCTCGCGAACGATCTCTCGTACGCGGCCGCGCACGGTCTCGAGATGACCTTCAGCTTCGGCAATGTCGTCGCGCGCAACCGCTTCGAGTCGAACGCGATCTGCGGCGTGTGGGGCGGCTACTCGCGCGACACCGTGATCGCCGGCAACACCTTCATCGGCAACGGCCGCGTCATGCAGGGCTCGGAGCGCGGCGGCATCAACATGGAGCACGCGCAGCGTACGGCGGTCCATGGAAACAGCTTCGAGAACGAGCCCGTGGGCGTGCGGTTCTGGACCGATGCCGACGAGCAGTTCGCGAAGCTCCCGTGGGCGAAGGCGAACGGAATGGGCGCCGCCTCGAACATGGTGGCCGGCAACACCTTCGACGCGGTCGATACCGCGCTCGAACTCGTCGCCGCGAAGGAAACCCTGTTCGCAGGCAACACGGTCGTGGGCACCAAGGCCGCGATCGCAGACGAGGGCTCGACCGACACGCGCGAGGAAGCGACCGCGCCCGCCCGCCCCGGACCGACCGACGCCGAGATCGACGCGATCATCGCGAAGCTTCCGGGCGAGCGGAAGGCCGTCGGCATGCGCGACGGCCTCAAGGGCCGCGACAAGATCGTGATGCTCGAGCGCTTCCCGTACGCATGGGACCGCCCGATCCTCGTCCAGAACCACTGGAGCATGGAGTACGCCTCCTACCTCGTGCTGGGCCTCCCCAACATCGAGGGC
>JBKCZS010000041.1:0-9983 GCA_046337925.1 bacterium
CCTCCTCATGGCGCGCGTCAACGCACGGCACGCGCGCGCCGAGCAGCCCGAGCGCGAGAAGCGCGCCGCGCAGGCGAAGCCGCCGAAGAGCGCGGTCAAGCCCTGCAACTACCATGTCTCCTTCGCGATCGTGCCGATTCCAGCGGAATTCCCGCCGCCTGCGCTCATCCAGGTCGACGGCCGCCAGAACACGCCGTACGCGAAGCGCCACCGCGCGGCCGTCGCGTTCGCGTCGCTCACCGCGCGCGAACGGCAGGTATTCGACCTCCTCATGACCGGCCGCTCGCTTGCCGAGATCGGCCGCGAGCTCGGCATCGCGCGGCCCACCGTCGCCACGCTCGCGCAGCACTGCTACGCGAAGTTCGGGGTCGGCGGCCGGCAGGAGCTGGTGGCCACGGCGCTGGGCGCGCGATAGGCCACGGCGCTCGGCGCGCGGTAACGCACGGCGCCGGGCGCGCGGCAGGCCGCCAGAGGCCTCAAACCCGAATCATCCGACTGAATGAAGGGGAGCACGAAGTTCCCCGGGACTCCGCGCGACGGTGGCAGGCGCAACACGCGCTTTGCGCCAACTTCACCGAAGCCCGATGGACGGGCTTTCCGCTGCGGACCGTCGGTTCGGTCGCGGCGCACCCAAGGTCCAGGCGGGCCGAGCTGGCCCTGTGTCCCAGGCTTCTATGGAGCTCCTATGCGTTCTCGCGCAGTCGTCGGCACCCTTATCGCCACTTCCGTCGTCCTCGCCACCGGCGCCCAGGCGGCCGTCATCGTCAACCCCGTCGCCGCGTCGGTCACCTTCGGCGGCGCCGGCGGTTCGCTGAACTACTCGGGCAACATCAACATCCAGAGCGGCATCGGCGACACCGGCGCGCTGCTCGGTCAGTTCGGCACGAACGCCCAGATCCGCGGCCGCTGGTCGGCCCAGTTGGTCGGCGGCGCCGGCGCTGGCGCAAACGGCGGCAATGTCTACGCCGTCGCCGTGCAGATCGGCAGCATCATCAAGATCGGTCCGTTCGCGCAGACCTACACGCAGGCGATCCTTCAGCCGACCGACCAGATCGGCGGCTCTGCGATCACCAACGCGTCGATCGGCTTCGGCGTCGGCGGCGGCGGCCTGAAGTTCGACGACTTCGGCGGCCTGAACCAGATCATCATCGACAATACCGGCGGCTTCGGCGACGCTGCGTACTCGATGCGCGTCGACCCGAACTTCGAGCCGTTCGGCGTCACGGGCGTCCCGTCGCTCATGTCGAGCTACGCGTCGATCGCGGGCGACGGCTCGGTCGGCTTCGCCACCAGCTTCAACGCGTCGTCGCTGTGGGTGAACCCGACCGATGTGAGCTCGTTCTTCAACGGCAACCTCAACGAGTACCAGGTGCGCGGCTTCAACAGCTCGTTCTTCGTCGAGGTCGTGCAGGTCCCGGCGCCGGGCGCGATGGCGCTCCTCGGCCTCGCGGGCATCGTCGGCCGTCGTCGCCGCTGAACGCGGCGTGACAACCTGATCGCTGAACACGCCCCCCGTGCGGTGGCGAGTCCGGACACTGACTCCTCGGTGCCCACTCGTCGCCCGCGGGGGGCGGTGTCATTTGCGGGCGTACAGCCAGTCCGCGATCGCACGCACGGTCTCGCGATCCTGCTCCAGCGCCGCGAAGCCATCGGGCGCCGGGGCGATGAGGCGGGAGCGATGGGTGTCGTTCCGTGCGAGCCAGCTCGCGCGCCACTCAGGCTTCTTCAGCTCGTCTCGCAGCTGGTTGTTCACCTTCTTGCTCGCAAGCACGAGATTGAACGGCGAGTCGAACGGGTAGCGCGCCCACGGGATGAAGTGGTCGACTTCACCGGCCTTCGGACTGGCGAGCTTGTCGCCTGAGTAGAAGCAGCGCCCGCCCTGCAGGTCGTAGAAGCGCTCGGCGTAGACCGCGACATTGGTGCGGCTCGCCCCGAAGAGAAACTGCTCCAGTTCGCGGTCGGCGGCGAGAGACTGGTTGTTCTCCCGAATCCAACGAGCCCAACGTGCCTGGACAATCGATGCAATCACGCCACGAAAGCTCCGAAGGCATGCAGCGACGCCGGGCTTCAAAACCAGGCGGGCTAGCCCCGCGCAATCTGCCCTACAGGCGGGGCGATCGTAAATGAACCGATCAGCGTCAGAAGAGTCTGCCTGCGAACCGAGGGTATGGAGGCGATACAGCACGTCACGCTTGAGTCGATCTTTAGCCTGCGAGCGGAGTTTGTCGCGGCCTTTGCTGTATGCACGAAGCCGTTGATAGCTGTTGCACGACCTTCCGACCTCCTTGCTCAGAAGCGTGATGATGCTGGCGGGCTTTTGGGGATTTGTGGACTGTCTAAGGACAGACTCAACCCGGGGATATGGCCGCGCCATGTTCCAGTAGATCTCCAGATACTGCTGCGCCAAATCATCGAGGTCAACCTCGAGCGCGTCGCCCGAGTCGTCGCCTTGCTCGACCGCGATGTTTGTAAGCGCGATCAGGAGCGCGAACTTGTAGGTGGTTTGAAATTTACCCTGCGACAGGATGCGCTCGACCTTCGCGAGGAAGTCGAGCTGAAACTCGGCGCTCGGGGCGGGGCGTGGCATGGGGATAGCGTACGGAAACGCATCCCCCTCGGCGAGTCGCCGCGCGGCAGTCGATCCGCATGCAACGCTTGGGCAGCCGGCTTTCGACTCGAGTCCGCACACCATGCGACTTAGACGGTGCACCTTCCGATTCCCATGGGGGGAAGTCACTCAACTGTCAAGATATGCAACAAAAAGACTTGACAGACGGGCGTAGGCTGCCAATGATTGAGCCATGGGACAGAGAAGAGCGAACATCACCAAAGCAGGTGCGGCGGCCGGGAGAGCCACGGCACGAATGAGGGCGGGCGTCCCGCCGGCATCTCGGCCCGAATCTGCGTCCGCTGCCGCGCAGGTCGAGCGCGCGGTGACGGCGAACGCCGCGCCGGCGGTCAAGCTCGCTGCGCAAGCGGCGGCCAAGCCCGCGTTGCGCGCCGAGGTGCTCGAGCGTGCGCGGCGCCTGCGCGTCTGGCGCATCTCCGACTTCCCCGGTTTGCCGCCGCTCGCCGTCGCGCAGGCGTTGTCGCGGCTTGTCCGACGCGGCGTGCTCGCGCGCGTCGCGAAGGGGGAGTACATCGTGCCTGTGAACGGCGTCGACGGCACGGCCCTCCACCGACTGAGGGCTTACGCCGAGCGACCAGAGTCGAGTGGAGACCTCGGCCGATCGGGAGATGGTGCGCCCGCGCGCCCGAGCGAGCCGCCTGTCTTTCCATCGGGCGTGCTCGCCGCGCACGAACTCAAGCTGACCTTCCAGAACACGCTGCGCCCCGTGATGTCGACGCCTGCGCTGCGCGCGCCGAAGCGCTACACCGAGAGCGGGGTGCGCGTCGTGACGCGCCGGCCGCCGGCGTGGCGCGAACTCGAGCGCCGCGAGGGTGCGTTGCTTGAGATTCTGCGCGAGAGAGGCATCCACAGTCAGTTTGCGCCCGAGCCCACGGCAAAGGTGCTGGCGCGTTGTCTTCTCGAGAAGGGAAGACTTGCGCGGGTGCTCGCAGTGGCGCCGTCAGAACCGCCCCGTGTGCGTGCGATGCTCGGGGCGCTTATCGAGAGTTCCCCGCGCGCCAAGACCGCAGTGCGTCCTGCGGATCTCGAGGCGCTGCGGGCGTCGCTCAATCCGCTGTCGCGGTTTGACTTCGGGCGGCTTGGGTCGTTGCCAACGGCGATGCGGTGGTTCGCCAGGCTGCCTGCGCAAAGCGGCTAGGCGGAACGAAGGGCATGCTGCGTTCGGGTGGCGGTCGAGCGGGCGTGTTTGGTGCTTGTGTGCGGCTTTCGGATCTTCAGGTGAATCCATACGCGAATCGGGGAAAGTGATGTCCATTGAGGTTGTTCGAACATGATCGGTTTGCGGATCTCCTTCGCAATGCTGGACGGCACTTCGCAAAGGTGCTGCTGCGAGAGAATCCGCCGGGGATTGCGACTGCGACCGAGGTCGCGCGGTTCGTCGAGAAGGACTACTACCTGACCGAGATGCTGCGGGTGTTGCGGGTCGCCGAGGGCGACGCCGTCATTCTCAAGGGTGGAACCAGTCTGATGAAGGGCTGGGGGCTGATCAGCCGCTTCTCGGAGGATGTCGATCTCTTCATCGATCCAGCCGCGTTCCAGCCCCCGCTCGGAGGGAAGGCGATGCGGACGAAGTTGCGGTCGGTGTTCGACCTCGTGTCGAGCAAGCTGCCGCTTGAGCGACGGACATCGCCTGCCTACGCCAAGAGGGGCGTCGCGCGCAAGGAATACATGCGCTACCGATCGGCGATTGCGGGCATCCGCTCCTTGGAGCCGGAAGTCTGCCTTGCGGCAGGGATCGGAAGTGGCCGCGAGCCGATCGCGCGCGTTCCGATCCGCTCGCTGCTGGCCGAGTACATCGACGAGGCGAGTCTCGAGATCAGCTCGCCGGATTGCGAAACCTTCGTCATGCAATTGCTTCACTATCGTCGGACCTTCGTCGAGAAGCTCTTCGCCATCCATGCAGCGGTTGAGGAACGCAGATACCCCGGCGAACCGATCGGACCGCTCGCGCGGCACTACTTCGATCTCATGCTTCTTGCAGATCAGCCCGAGGTCGAGGAGATGCTCCGCGGACCGGAATACCACGCGATCGTGCGTGACTGCCTTGACATCGACCACAGGTACTACGGGCGTCCGAAGCACGATGAAAGCGCGTGGTCATTCCGAGAAAGCGCCGCGCTGTTTCCGAGTGAGGAACTCTCCAAGTCGCTCCGCCGCGACTACGAGTCGCAGTGCGCAGTCCTCTGCTTCGGCGCGTATCCGCCGTGGAAGGAGGTGATCGCACGGTTCGAGTCTCTGCGACAGTGGCTGTAGCACCCAAAAACACCGCGCCCCGCGCATTCGTCATGCGCGGGGCGGCTCGGCACCGTGAGGTGGCTGGAATCACGGCCCGAAGTACGGTCTTGGAAACCGGCGCGGGCTCCACTGCACGCCCGCGCCGGTGATGGATCTTGCTTCACTTTGCGATCAACCCCAGTTCGACAGCAGGATCGAGAGGTCCGCCGCGTTCGTGGTGCCGTCGCCGTTGATGTCGGCGCCGCTCGAGCCCCAGCCGTTCAGGAGGATGGTGAGGTCGGCCGCATTCACGACGCCGTCGAAGTTGAGGTCGCCGTCACGGAAGCAGAGGTTCTGAGCGCCGCCGACGCAGATCGAATCCCACTGGACATTGCAGCAGAAGGGGTCGACCGAGCAGACATTGACGCAGCAGCTCGCGTCGCTGCAGCCCGGGGTGCTGTGCACCGTGGTGCACGACGGTCCGCTTCCGCACACCGCTTCGCACATCGTGGCGATGGTGCCCGTCGTGTCGAGCCCATTGACCGCGCTGATGCGGATGTAGTAGCTCTGGCCTGCGAGGGTCGCGAACTCGACCGACGCGCCGGCATTCGCGCCGCAGGGGGCTGCGCTTGCCGAGCATGCGATCTGGGTGCCGCCGCAGCTCGAGAACACCGTCACGGTGGGCTGGACCGCGTCGTTGCTGCAGATCGTGATGGTCGACATACCGCTGCAATCCGGCACATAGCGGCGCCAGACGGCATAGATGTCGTTGGTGCCGCAGGTGGAGTCGTCCGAGGCGCTCGAATCTTCGAGGGTCGAGAAGGAGAGGGTCGCCGGGACGCTTGCCGTGAGCAGCTTCGCTTCCGCGCAGGTCAGGCCCGTGCGGCAGGTCGCCTCGGCGCGCTGGACGCAGAGGCTGTCCCACGAGGTGTCGCAGCAGAACGGATCGGCCGTGCACACGGTCGAGCAGCAGGTGATGTCCTCGCAGCCGGGACCGTGCGTCGCGTAGCACGATCCGGCGCCTGGGCCGCAGTTGCGGCAGAGGTCCCAGGCCTCAGTTACGCAGATGTTGTCCCACGACGAGTTGCAGCAGAACGGGTCGATCGCGCACACGGTCGTGCAGCAGCTCGCGTCGTTGCAGTGCGGGGTGCTGTGCGAGGTGAAGCAGCTTTCCGCGGACAGTCCGCAGGCGGTGGTCGCCGCCGCGACGCCGAGCGGGTTGTTGATCGCGTTGACCAGGCCCGCGTTGCCGAAGGTCGTGCCTTGGTTCGCGCCGCCGACGCTGCCGCCGTTGTCGAAGCAGCCTGCGTTCGTGTGGATGCCCATCGTCGCGCCATCCGAGGTGCGGATCACCGGCGAACCCGAGTTGCCGCCGGTCGTGTCGGCCTGGTAGCGGATGATCGTGCCGACGAGGCTGTTGAACGGACCCGAGTGGGTCTGGTTCGTCTGGTTGTCGGGGCCGTTCGAGTCGACGCCGAAGCCCGTGATGCGGATCACTCCGCCCGCGGCCGGCGCGGTGCGCGCAAACGAGGTGCCGCCCTGCGCGATGAGCGGCGAGAGGCCCGTCGTCGAGTTCGAGAACACGCCGAAGTGGCCCCAGTCGTTGCCGATCGCGACATTCGCGAACTGGACCGACGCTGGATCGACCGCGTACTGGTGCTGCGGCGGCGGATTCTGCGGGGTGCCGTTCGCCAGCGACGCCGGCACATTGAACTGGACGACCGTCGCGACCTGTCCGTCGAAGCAGTGGCCCGCGGTGAGCATCGCGTTCGGCTTGCCGTCGAAGAGCCAAGCGGTGCAGCCGACCGGCATCAGTCGCGCGACGCGCGGGTCGGTCGACGCGATGCGGTCATCGGTCGGTCCGCAGATCGACGCGACGCTGCCGTCGACGACCATGCCCGCCTGCACTTCGAGCACGCCGAGGCGCGCCGAGTTGCCCTCGGCCGCGAACACCTCGATGGTGACCGCGTCGCCGTTGAAGTACGCCGTGCTGTAGCCCCACTCGGCGAGCGTGTCGGCGTTGAGGATCTGGTAGTAGCCGTCCTTGAGCGAGGTGACGCGGATGTAGGTCGCGCCTTCGCCGCGCGTCGGGCCCTTCAGTTCGGTGAGCGCCGGGTCGAAGATCACGCGCACCCACGGTGATTCGGCCGAAGCGACTTCCTCGGTGTGGACAGGCTTGCGGCCTGCACCGACGCCGCGGATCTCGCCCGAGTCGGTCGGGAACGGAATCGTCCAGTAGCCGACGGGATCGGTCTCGCCGTTGGCGAGCGCATTGGAGGAAACGGTACAGGCCGCGAGGATCGTCGCGGCCGCGGTCGTGCGGAGAAGGGATGTGAGGCGGGCGGTACGCATGGTCGGTCCTTGTCTGTGCTGCTCTGACGATGTCGTGACGGGGCTCGCTGCCCCTTCGGTGTTTCGCGCGGTCGCGGCCAACGGAACATCCGTCGGCAGCCGAGCGCGCCTCTTGCCTTCCGCGGCCGCGATGGCCGTCTCTCAGTTGTCGTCGAAGAACCCTGCAGGTTCGCCGACGACCGCTAGGATGCGCGCCCCGCGGCCCCCCGGGCAACCCTCGGGCAACCCTCGGAGCAAACCATGGCACTCGAACCGACCTCGTTCCGCGTGGCTTGCGCTATGAAGCGCGCGAATCTCCTCGCGGCGCTCTGCGCCGTGCTGTTTCCTCTCGCCCTCGCGATGCAAGTCCAGGCCGGGACTGGAAATCTAGCGCTCGTCGCCACCACCGATGGTGGGGAAAAGTCCGCGGTTGCGGAGGAGAAGCTCGGTCCGCCCGAACGCAACCAGGAGACCCCGCGGAACGCCGTCTACGACTTCCTGATGCTCGCCCGCGAGGGGAACTGGAAGGCCGCAAGCACCCATCTCGAGGCGCCGGCCGGCGGGTGGCCCGAGGGCGAGAGCCCCGAGCGCATCGCCCGCGCCCTGAAGACGATCCTCGACACCCGCCTCTGGATCGACCTCGACGCCGTCCCGGACGAGCGGACGGGCGAAGGCGACCTCGATGCGGAGGGGCGCGTCTCGCTCGGCGAGGTCGCGACCGAGGACGCTGCGGTCGAGATCAACCTCGTGCGAACCAAGGACGAGTGGTACTTCGCACCCGAGACCGTCGCGGCGGTCCCCGTCGTCGCGCGCGGCATCGGTTCGTGGTGGACGACCGCGCTACCGTCGTTCTTCAGCGATGTGCGGCTCGCCGAGATCGAGCTCTGGCAGTGGATCGGCCTCGCGCTGATCGCGATCGTCGGCGTGCTTGCGGGCATGTTCGTCTCGCGCACGCTGCGCAGCGGCGCCGACAGCGGCGCCCTCCGCAGCCTCGGCATCGTCGCGCCCACGGTCGGCGCGATCGCGACCCCGGTCGGCTTCCTCCTCTCGTTCATCGCCATGCGCCTCGCGGAAGGATGGCTCGCGCTCAGCATCCCCGCGCGCGAGAACCTCTCGCTTGGCCTGCGCGCCGCGACCGTGTTCGTCATCGCATGGGCCGTGGTCCGCTGGATCCGCGCGATGTCGGTCATCCTCGAGAAGAAGCTCGAGGCGCGCGGCGTCGCGGAGGCGGTCGGCATCGTGCGCATCGGCCGCGTGATCGCCGCCGCGCTCGTCTACCTCCTCGGCGCGTCGGCCGCGCTCCAGATCTTCGGCCTCGACCTCTCGGCGGTCATCGCGGGTCTCGGCATCGGCACCGCTGCGCTCGCCCTCGCGTCGCAGCAGACGCTCGGCAACCTCTTCGGCGGCGCGTCGGTTCTCGCCGACCGCGTGCTGAAGCCGGGCGACACCGTGAACATCGGCGGCACGATCGGCACGGTCGAGCGGATCGGCATCCGCTCGACGCAGGTCCGCACGCTCGACCGCACGCTCCTGGTCGTCGCGAACGGCGACCTCGCGCAGTCGCGTGTCGAGAAGATGAGCGAGCGCGACGCGTTCCGCCTGAGCGCCGTGCTCGGCCTCCGCTACGAGACGACCGCGTCGCAGATGCGTGCGATCGTCGGCGACATCCGCACCTTGCTCGAGAACGACGCGATGGTCGACGCCGCGTCCGTGCGCGTCCACTTCCTCGTGTTCAACAACTCGTCGCTCGACATCGACATCAAGGCGCTCATCCAGACCGACGACGCCGCGAAGTACCGCGAGACGCTCGAGCGCTTCAACCTGTCGTTCATGGAGATCATCGCGCGCCACGGCAGCGGCTTCGCGTTCCCGTCGCAGACGGTCTACCTCGCGCGCGACTCGGCCCCGCGCGGATGACGGCTGGGCTGATTCCACCAGTAGAGATCGATCAGGGTGTCTGGCCGCGCCGCGATTCGCGGGGTGTCAGGGCGCTGTCGGTTGAGTGCATCGATCGCGGAGCTCCAGCGCCACTGCGACATGCGAGCGCACAGCGCCGATCGCACCGGATTCTCGTGGATATACGAGACTTTCTCGCTGTACTTGTGGTGTGACCAGACGCGGTACGGATATCCGCCACCCGGTAGCCAAAACGGGCCTCGAACGGCGTCGGGTGGGAGATGCCGGTGGATGGTCGGTCGCGAGCGCTGTGCGAATCGTTTCTTGACGGAGCCTGCCCAGGGGAGTGCCGACAGGAGCGCACCGGTCGCGAGAAGATGCACATGGTTCGTCATGATGACCCACGCATGGAGGGCGATGAGGTCACGGTCGCAGTCATCGCGCAGGAGTTGCATGAGCGCGTCTCGGGCGACGGGATCGGAGAGCCAGTGCCGGCGGCCGTTACACGAGAAGGTGATGAAGTAGGTGGAGGGCGCTGTTGATTGCGGATGTGGTGTTTGGCGGCAGATCATGCGCGGAGGCTAAGGGCGTTTCGCGCCGAGTCACTGTTTTCTGCAGTTTTGCAGCCGGGTTTGGTGAGGGTGACTCGCGCGTCGCGTCGGATGGTTTCAACCGTCGGAGTCGTACCTCAACGGGTGCCCGTGGACGAAGTCCACGGAACGACGGGCGCCGGGGTCGACGGCTGGCGTCATCCGTTCCTTGGACTTTGTCCAAGGGCACCCGTGGGTGTCGTGTCGGATGATTTCGACCGTCGGAGTAGACCCTCAACGGGTGCCCGTGGACGAAGTTTACGGAACGACCGACGCCGGAGTCGAAGGCTGACACCATCCGTTCCTTGGACTTTGTCCAAGGG
>JBKCZS010000042.1:0-13229 GCA_046337925.1 bacterium
CGTCACGAGCCAGACGCGAGTTCGTCGCTTCGGAAGATCTTCCTTCGTATCGAACCTGACAATCGATCTGTATGGCACCTCCCGGTCGAGTTCGCGCTGCCGCACGACCACGACCTCGGGCCTGAACTCAAGCGCGACACGCTCGAGCGAGAGGTTCGTCGCACGCTCGCGCCGTCGGCGGAGCACCCCGGCGATGTAGAAGCCGAGCGCGATCGCAGCGAGCATCCCGGCGACCGCGAGGCCGGCCGTCCGCACGCGGCCGTCCGGTCTCGGGCCGCAAGAGGGAATCAAGACCAGCACGATGACCACGATGGCGTTTGCGATCTGGTAGAGCGACCTGCTCCTCCGCGACTCTGGCTCGACCCAGGACAGCCCGCTCACGATCAACTCGCCATCAAAACCGCGCGCGCCGCATTCGGGGCAGGCGTGATCAAGCGCGAGGCCTTTCCGCTGGTACCCGCAGCTCGGGCAGGGCAGCTCGCCGTGGGTCAGAGCGACATTTCCGAATTGCGCCACGGCGGGAATGTATCTGGCGGAGGAGGGCGTACCATGCCGACGCGGCGCCTTTCTGACGAGCCACCTCCAGCCGGCCACTTCTTGAACGCACTCCGACTCCCCCTTGAACGCCCCGCAGCCACCGAGCCGCGGCAGGTGCTTCTCCGCTATTGCGTCCCGATCGTTGCGGTCCACCTGCTGGCGCTGGCCGTGCTCGTGCCCGCCTTCTTCTCGTGGACAGCCGTCATCCTGTGCGTCGTCGGCGTGCATGTCTTCGGCCAGGCGATCACGCTCGGCTACCACCGGCTGCTCACGCACCGCAGCTTCAAGACTCCGCGCTGGTTCGAGCATGTGATCGTGGTGGGTGCCCTCTGCTGCCTCGAGGACTCGCCTGCGCGCTGGGTCGCGACCCATCGCATGCACCACGCGCACAGCGATGAGCAGGAGGATCCCCACTCGCCGATGGTGACCTTCCTGTGGGGACACATGTGGTGGCTCCTCGTGCGCAACCACTCGCTGCATCACCGCGCCAACTACGAGCGCTACGCGCGCGATGTGCTGCAGGACCCGTTCTACATGTGGATCGAGAAGCGTCCGTGGAGCCCGCTCTGGTTCTACGCGGCGCAGATCGTGGTGTTTGCCGGCGTCGCCTTCGCGGCCGCGCTGCTCTGGACCGACGCCGCGGGCGCGGCGAACTTCGCGGCGGGCATCGTCGCGTGGGGCGTGCTGCTGCGAACCGTGCTCGTCTGGCACATCACCTGGAGCGTCAACAGCCTGACGCACATCTTCGGCTACCGCAACCACGACACGAACGAGAACAGTCGCAACAACTGGCTCGTCGCGCTCTTCGCCTGCGGCGAGGGCTGGCACAACAACCATCACTCGGACCCCGCCTGCTGCACGGTGCGCCACCGCTGGTGGGAGATCGATGTCACCTATCTCGAAGTCCGCGCGCTTTCGCTCGTCGGGCTCGCGTGGGACATCGTTCCGCGGCGCGAGACCCGCACGGCACGCGCGCGGGAGGCGGTGGCTGCGAAGCTGGCTGCCTCCATGAGCGTCGCGGATGAAGGCGAACGCGCGACCCGATCGGCCGCCGACGCTCAGGCAGAATCCGGCCGTCCGCCGGAAGCAGCATCCTCCGCCGCCGGCAGGTAGATCCGGAACTCCGTTCCGATCCCGACGCTGCTCGAGACGCGAATGTGGCCGCGGGCACCCTCCACCACGCCCTTGACGGTTGCCAGCCCGAGGCCCGTGCCGCGTTCGCCGTCCTTCGTGGTGAAGAACGGCTCGAACGCGCTCGCCAGCACATCGGGCGGCATGCCGCTGCCCGTGTCGCAGACGCGGATCAGCGACCACGATCCCTCGGGGATCTCGTCCCTGAAGGCGGGCTGCTCCATGGAGTCGACCGTCGAGACATGGATCGAGATCAGCCCGCCGTCCAGCATCGCGTCGCGCGAGTTGACCACGAGGTTGAGCAGCACCTGCGAGAACTGTGTCGGATCGACGGCCACGGGAGCGATCGGCCGACGGCTCGTCTCCTCGATGATCTGCAGCATCGCCCGATGGCGGACCGCCTGCTTGAGGAGCGGCTCGTCCTCGCGCAGAAGCTTGACCGGCGAGACGCGTACGGGCGCGCTGGGATGACGCCGGCTGAAGGCGAGCAGCCGCTTGGTCAGTGCGTCGGCGCGTGTCACCGCATGGTCGAGCATTCCGCAGAGCGAATCGGTCACCGCGGTGCGCGATCCCATGAGCGCAAGTTCATCGTCGAGCATCTGCTTCGCGCCGGCGATCACGGTGAGAAAGTTGTTGAGGTCGTGCGCGACGCTTCCCGCCACGCGGCCGAGCACCTCGAGCTTCTGGCTGTGGCGAAGCAGTTCCTCGCGCTCCTGCCGGTGGATGGCTGCGCCGAGGAGAAGCGACGCGATGTGCAGCGTGTCGACCTCGAGCCGTTCCCAGGACTTGGGTTGATCGCAGGCATCGAAACCGATGAAGCCCCACCAGCGCGTGCCGGCGAAGACAGGCTGCACGATCAGCGACTTGATGCCCTGCGACTCGAGCAGCGGTTGCTCGCTCGGCGGAAAGTCCATGATGTCGCCGTACAGCGATCCGCCCGTGCGCAGCACATCGCCCCAGCGCTCGAACGCGCCTTCCATCGGGACGCCCTGAAGGTCCGGGTTGTCGATCTGCGGCTCGACGCCGGGAGCACACCACTCGAAGCGCTGGCTCACGACCTCGCGGCCGCCTCGAAGCTCGACCTCGAACACATAGACGCGGCTCACGCCCGCCGCGTTGCCGAGAAACGCCAGCGCTTCGGGCACCAGGTGCTCCCAAGGCTGCGGCTCGCTGAGCCATGCCGAGGCCTGGGCCACGCCCGCGAGAACCGCGTCACGACGCGCAAGCTTGACATCGGACGACGGGGCCGGGCGTTGGTCCATCGCAGGGAGCGTAACAGCCGTTTGCCTGCAGGCGGGTGGTAGGCCGACGCCCCAGTTCCGCCAGAAGGGACCTACGAGAGGCCATCGAGCCACGCGCTGAGATCGGCGGCGGAGCGCTGTCCGCGCAACTGGGCGATCACCTTGCCGTCGCGGAGCGCGTAGGTCATGGGAATGGAACGCGCGCCGAGATAGGCGTCGGCGAGCGCGGCGGATCGGTCGATCTCGAGATGGGTCGGCAGGAACCGAGCGTCGGACAGGCGCGCGATCACGGCTTCGTCGTTGAGCGCATCGCGCTTGTACTGCTGGCACGGCGCGCAGCGGTCGGCTGTGACGAAGACGACGACGACACGGCTCGTGCCCGCCTGCGCGATCGCCGCATCGAGCGGCGGTGCGTCGGCGATCAGCGGCGGAAGGGCGACGACCTCTCGGGCGACGATGAACCCGGTCTTCGGGTCGTACTCATGCGCGACCGTGAGTCGGTCCATCCAGGCCTTGATCTTCGGAGGCGGGGTGCCCGACCCTTCGGCGGCCGCGCCTGCGGTTGGCTTCGAGGTGCACGCCGCCGACGGAAGCAGGAGGAGCATGGACGAGAGTGCGCAAAGAAGCCGTTGCATGGTCGATGTGGAGCCCTTGTTGGAGACACGATTGTAAAACGAACCGATCGGCCGCGTGGTGGTTGCCACGCGGCCGATTGGATCCTGAAGAGAGCAAGGAGAGAGTTGTTGTGCCGCTGCGACTACTTCTGCGCTCGCACCGCGTCGATCGTTCGCTTCGGGTTGATGATGAAGCGTCCGGGCTTGTCGGGAATCGGATCGGCGTTCGTGCGGATCGCGGCGATCACATCCGCCGGCTTGAAGTCAGGGCGAATCGCGAGGATCTTCGCGGCGAGGTTCGCCACCTGGGGCGCGGCCATTGAGGTGCCGGAGAAGGGGATCTCGCGTCCGCCCGGCACGAGGCTCGGAATGCGGTATCCGTTCGCGTAGAGCTCGACATTCTCGCCGGTCGTGGTGAAGCTGGTGAACTGATCCTGGTCGTCCACCGCCCCGACGGTGAGGAGGTTCGGGAGCCGGAGCCCCGCGGGGATGTACTCCGCGAAGTCGACATTGTTGTCTTCGTTGCCCGAGCCCGCGATGAAGAGGACATCTGGAGCCGAGCGGATCGCTTCCTCGAGGCCCTCGCGGAAGGGCTTGAAGATCTGGCGGCTGAGTTCCGCGCGCTCCTCGGGCGTCGCTCCCACGCCCTTCGCCGCAAGCATTCCCTCGAGCATCGGGCGCCCGATGCGCCAGCTCATGTTGACGACGCGTGCGTTCGCGCCCTTCATGTACTCGATGGACTGGCGGCACGACTGTCCCCAGCGCTCGCCGAGCTCGACCGTCGGAGCCTCGTCCGGCATCGACTTCCAAGGCCAGTTCTCGGTGATGTGAAGGATGCGTGCGAACGGATTGCCTGCGACCGCGACGCCGGCGACATGGGTGCCGTGCACATAGTTTCCCATCAGGCCGATGTCGTCCTGGAAGTCCTGGAGGTCCTGGCCGCAAAGCGAGCCGTAGTGCTTCTGGAAGCGCGTCACGCCTTCGTTCTGGATGCCGGCCTGCATGTCCTGCGACGCCGCGATGAAGTCGATGTACTGGTCCTTGTCGCCCTTCAGGCCCGCGAGCGAGGCGAGGTGCCCCGTGGTCGGACGGCGGTCGAGCCCGAATGCGAGGCCGTGGATGTCGTCGACGAAGCCGTTGCGATCGTCGTCGAGACCGTTCGGGCTCTCGGCGGCGTTCGTCCAGAGCTGATTCGGGTAGAGGCCGACATCGACGCCCGAGTCCCAGATGCCGACCACCACGGGCTTCGCCTGCGTGGCCGCCGGGAGTTCCACCAGCCGCCCGTCCCACTTGCTTGCGGCCTGCGTGGCGTTGGCGTTGGCGTCGATGATCTCGCCGTAGACGGCGGCGACATGCGGAAGCAGCGGCAGCGTGATGTCGAGCGTGAGCTTTGCGCCCATGACCGTCGCCGCGATGTCGCCGGTCGCCTGTCCGTTGGCGGCTGCGATGAGCGCGTCGAGCTGTCCCGAGAGCGACGACTCGACCAGTTCGCGGGTGACGATCTGCGCCTGGGCGCGCGTGCCGATCAGCTGGTCCTTCACCAGGTCGTACGGCTGGGCCGAGAGGCGCGCCTTGAGCGTCTCCTTGAACTTGGCGACGAACGCCGGACTCGACATGTCGGTCGACACTTCGCGCGCGGCGGCAAGCGCGCGGACCATGTGCCCGCGGGTCGCCCGCTCCTGAGGCTTGTCATCGAGGGCCCCGGCGCGGTCGGACCACTCGATCGCGCGCGAGAGATCCATCTTCAGCGTGTACGCCTGCGACAGGAGCTGGTAGTAGCCTTGGACCGTCGTCGAATCGGCGATGTCGTAGGTCTCGAGATCGCGCAGGCTGTCTGCGACGAGCTTGTCGACGATCGGGTCGAACTTGGCGGGGTCCTTGAGGATGTCGAGCGTCTTGCCGGTGATCGCGTAGGTGTGGCGGGGACGGTCGTCCGCCGTGCGGACCTTGATCTTGGCGCCCGCCGCGGGAGGCGCCGACTGGGCGGACGCGGGCGTGGCCGGGGCGGCCGCCGAGGGGGCGGACTGGGCGAGGAGGGGCGAAGTTCCGAGTGCGAGGGTGGCCGTCGCGATCAGGAGCGAGGGCCTCGAGATGAAGGTGTGCGGTTGCATGCGATTGGATTGGGGCGCGGGCAGGGTGGGTTTCGGGTTTCGAGGGCGGATGTTGTGAAAAACACAAAAAAGACAACGAGCCAGCTACGGCATTGGCGGGGGCCACCCCGATCGGGGGGACGCATGCGAGGAGAGCGAGCAAGAGTGCGGCCGCCACACCTCTCCGCCACGCGGCAAGCAACGGGACTCGACGCCGCGGCGTGCCGCATCAAGCCCGCGGCGAGCGGGTGCCCCCGCGCGGAAACTGTGCGGGCGGCTCAAGTGGGAGATTGGTCCGATGCCGCCGGGCGCGGACTCGCGTCGTTTGCGCCGTTACTTCCGCTCGTACCAATCGCCGTTCGGATCAAGTTCGCACAGCTGCCACTCCGCATCGCAGCGGCAGAGATTCGCGAGGATCTCGCGAAACACCGCCTCGTGCGTCGCGGCAGGAAGCGTGCCTTCGACCGTCACCCTGACCGTCGAGTAGAGCGGCAAGAACGAGATCCTCGCGCCCGATACATCGATTTGAAAGGTGCGGCAATCGTCGCTCCCGAGCGGCTCGAGCCAGGCGTGGGGTACCGCGGTCGGCCGGAAGAGCTCGCCGCCCGGCTCGGCGAAGTTCTCGCCGAGCGCGACCGCCTCGATCTCGAATCGGCGGAAGCCATCGGTCGGCGACACGCATTCCCACCGCAGGCCGTCGAGGTGCAGCCGGTAGATGCCTTGGAACCGCTGTGTGCGCTTGAACTCCGGGCGGACGATCCGTCCGCCGCGAACCGTGATCGCATGGCTGCCGGCGTCGAGCCACGCGTGGTGCTCGAAGATCCAGCCGGGGTCGTTGCCGACGCAGTCGAGCCTGGTGATCTTGTAGGTGTCGGTATCGAGCGCGAAGACCGGAGTCGGGCCGAGTCTGCCGTCGGCGTCATACCCGAGGCGCCCGATCAAGATCAGTTGGCTCCCGACGAGCGTCGCCGTGTGGAAGTCCGTCGGTGGGAAGATGTCCCGCGGATATCCGTAGATCTCGACCTGCCCGCTGCCCGTCGTGCATGTCGGGTGCCCGGCCTCCGGGCGCAGCACGATCACATCGTTGTAGATGCAGAAATCGGGGTCGTAGAAGTCCTCGTGCTCGCCGCCCACGCAGAGGATGCGCCCGTCGTGCATCCGCGTTCGGCTCATGCCGAAGCGCTCGAAGCACCAGTCCGGTTCGGGTGCTCCGTAGCCGGTTTCGGCAGACCAATGCGTCTCGTTCGCCTCGAGGCCGAGATCGCTACGGACGAAGTGCGGGCGCTTTCCAGTCCGCACCATCCATTCCCACAGTGCGAACTTGCCGGGCTCGGCATTCAGGCGTTCCGGATTCCCGGCGCCAAACCGTCGCTTGCATTGGGAGAGGTAGAGGTCGCGGTCGGGGATCATGCCGAGTTTCCGCCGTGTCTCGAGGGCGTCTTTCAACCGGAGGCGTGCGTCACCGCTTCGGGACTCTGGCGATACAGAGGAGAAGTCCAGCCAATGCCGCACAGCCGCCGATGACCACGGAGACCAGGAGCAGCACAAGGCCGCCGGTGTCGAAGGCGGGCTCGATGATCACCGTGCCGCCGGACGGATTCGCAGGATCGAACTCCGTGACGATGACGGTTCCCCGGCCCGCGGCTGTGACGGGGAGCACGCCGATCGTCGCGCTCTCGCGGCCAGGTAGTGACAGAGTCTTGTGAAACGACGCTGGCTTGAGCGCGGTCACGGTCCCATCGGCTGCGACGAAGGTCACTCCCGGCTCGTTCTGCGGCCGAACCGCGCGATACGGTGCGCCATCGATGGTTCCGATGGTCTCGAACGCGACTTCCAGTTCCGTCGCCTCGGCGAGATCGATCGTCGACTCGCCAGGCACGCGGATCTGCGCGAGCCGATCGTTGGAAAGCAGCGATATCCAGAAGAGCGCGTTCGCCCCGACGATGAGGAGAACGCCCGCGGCGCCGAGAAGGATCCCGGGAAGCAGCGCCTTCAAGCGGTGGGGAGGCGTCGGGCTGGTCTCTGTCGTCATGCGAATCAGGATCCGCATGCATGAGAATACCAAGGCCGCGTGCAGACGCGGGCGTCGTCGTCAAGCGGAAGTTCGGTCCGCCCCGTGGAGCGCCCGTGGTCGGCTGCTCAGGCCGACGCGGCCTGGAGGCGCGGGCACGCCGTTGCGGGCGTGCTGCGGTGCGAAGCGCGCGTACGGCTCGCGACGAACAGCGCGCGCGCAGCGAGCGCGACGAGGACGACGGCGACGAGCGGAACCGCGGTGCCGGCGAGCGAGAGCGAGCCGCACGAGGTGCAAAGACCGATGGCTTCGGATCCAACGAGGGTGGCGGTCGAGCAGGACGGGCAGGTGCAGGCGTTGGTGGTCATGTCGGTGTTTCCTTCGGGTGAGGCGATGGGGAGAGTCTGGATCGCGGCGGCACTCAGTTCGCGCACGCCTCGCACTTGCCGGCGAGGACGATCGTGTGCTCTTCGAGCGTGAACCCGCGTGGCAAGAGGTTGCGAAGGCCCCCGGGACAGCCCTCGAGGTCGTAGACGCGGTCGCAGCCGCGGCAATGGAAGTGGTGATGGTGGTGCGCCGCAACCTCGGCGAGCTCGTAGCGCGGAGGCTGGCCGGGGATGGCGACCGCTTGGATCTCGCGGGCCTCTTCGAGCGCGCGAAGCGTGCGGTACACGGTGCTTTGTCCGATCGACGGCAGCTCGCGCCGGGCAAGGTCATGCAGTTCGTACGGAGACAGCGGCCGCGCTTCGCGCGCGATGATCGCAAGGAGCGCGCTGCGCTGCCGCGTGCTGCGGCCGAGGGCGGCGTGCGCAGACTCCGGCGCAGCGGCCTTCGCGACGAGCGATCTGGGCGTCTTTGTCTTGCGAGGCCGAGCCATCGGACATAGTATATGCAAACGCATTCCCATATGCAAGTAGTCTTATGACCATCGAGCCAGCCCCTGTATCCCGCCCCGCGAGGCGGTTGCCCGTCACCGTCCTCTCCGGCTTCCTCGGCGCCGGAAAGACCACGCTCCTGAGCCACATCCTGCACAACAGGGAGGGGCTCCGGGTCGCGCTCATCGTGAACGACATGAGCGAGGTCAACATCGATGCGTCGCTCGTGCGGGGCTCGATCGAACTCAGCCGTACGGACGAAAGGCTGGTCGAGCTCTCGAACGGGTGCATCTGCTGCACGCTCCGGGAGGACCTGATGCTCGAGGTGCGCCGGCTTGCCGCGGAGGAGCGCTTCGACTACCTGCTCATCGAGTCGACGGGAATAGGCGAGCCGAAGCCGGTCGCGGCGAGTTTCTACGTGCAGGACGCCGATGGCCGGGCGCTTTCCGATGTCGCCGAGCTCGACACGATGGTGACGGTCGTCGATGCGTTGAACTTCCTCCGCGACTGGGACAGCTCGCAGCAGCTGAAGGACCGTCGCGCGCTCAACGCCGAAGGCGATGAGCGGATGATCGTCGATCTCCTGAACGACCAGGTCGAGTTCGCAAATGTGATCGTCCTCAACAAGTGCGACCTCGTCTCCGTGCCGGAGCTGGAGCGCCTCGAGGCGATCGTCCGGCAGTTGAACCCGAAGGCGAATCTGATTCGGGCCGAGCATGGCAGGATCTCGCCGCGCGCAATCCTCCATACGAACAGCTTCGACTACGAGGCGGCGCAGGCAAGCCCGGGCTGGGTGCAGGAACTCATGGGGAATCACACGCCCGAGACCGAGGAGTACGGCATCTCAAGCTTCGTCTACCGGGCGCGCGTGCCGTTCCATCCCCGGCGGCTCGGGCTGCTGCTCGCGCGCGGCATCGAGGGCGTCGTGCGCTCGAAGGGATTTTTCTGGCTCTCGACCAGAATGCGAGAGTGCGGCTCTTGGGCGCAGGCCGGATCGTCGCTCACGCTCGGAAGGGCGGGCATGTGGTACGCAGCGCTTCCACGCGACCAGTGGGAGGGCATCGGCGGCCTCGCGGACTGGGTGAAGTCCAACTGGCAGGAGCCCTTTGGCGACCGCCGGCAGGAGATCGTGTTCATCGGCGCGGGCATGAATCGCGAGGATCTCACGGCGCGGCTCGATGCCTGTCTGCTGACAGAGCGCGAGTTCGCCGCCGGACCTCGGGACTGGATGCATCACGAGGATCCGTTCCCCGCGTGGGGCGACGCCGAAGACGACTCGGGTGCGTGATGGTGCGCGCACGGCGCGTACTGCGCGCACTGCGCGCATCGCGTGGATCCCGGCAGCTTGCGTCTGCGGGTCGCACCCAATGACCGACGGATGCCGTGGTGACCGCCGGTCGGGCGAGCGCGGACGCCTGCGCCCGGCGACACATTCATCAAGGCGGTGCATCCCGGGGTGCGGATGAGCCTTCAGGCAGAACCGCGACCCTGCGCGAGCCCGCGGACGAGCGCATGCAACTCCCGGACCTCCGCAGCAATGCGATGCGCCCCAGCCGCCTCCAGCTCGGCCCGGTCGCCCGCGCCCCAGAGGACACCGATGGTCGCCGTTCCGCACGCATGACCGGCCAGCACGTCGTGCTCGCGGTCGCCGATCATGACGGTCGCGGAGGCGCGCGCGCCGGTCGCCGCGAGGGCGCGGCGGAGGGTCACTTCCTTCGATTCGAGCGTGTGCTCGTCCTGCGGGGCGTAGATCGTCTCGACATGTGCGCGGAGGCCGATGTCGTCGACCAGCCGCTCCGCGACGCGGCCGAGCTTCGAGGTCACGATCGCAATGGGCGCGTCCTCGCGAAGCGCCGCAAGCGTCGCCGGGATCCCGTCGAACACCGTGGTCTCGATCGCGGACATCGCGCGGTAGCGCTCGCGGTATCGCTCGACGAGCACGGCCGCAAGCGAGGGATCGAGCCCTTCCTCCGCGACGATTCGGTTGAACGACGCGCCAAGCGGCGGTCCGATGAACGACCGCGTCACCTCGGGCGGGCGCGGGGCGATGCCCGCCGATTGCAGCGCGTGATCGAACGAGTTCGTGATCGCAAGCGTCGAATCGACGAGGCAGCCGTCGAGGTCGAGGACGATGGCGTCGTGGGCGTGCGGCATCGGCGTGCGGGGCTGATCGAGTAGAGCAGATTCCCTGCATCGATGCAGAAACGCCCCCGTGGACTGGCGGCCACGGGGGCGTGTGCTTCGATTTTCAGAGTTCGCTCGCGGATCAGCGGCGGCGACGCGAGCCGACGAGGCCGGCCACACCAAGAAGCGCGACTGCGCCCGGCGCGGGAACGAAGATGGAGGCCCCGGGCACGTCCTCGTAGGCGTACTCGATGATGCTGCGCGTCGCGAGCGTGGCGCCGATGCTGAGGCGCACATAGCCATAGTGCACCTGCGCCGTCTCTTCATTGAAGAAACGGAAGCCGGCGTAGTTGTTGGTGCTGTTCAGCAAGAACGGGGAGCCCGTCGGTCCCGTCGTGGAGATGCTCGCATTGATCGTCTGGAAGAACATGTTCGGCAGATCGCCGACGAACGCACCACTCGCGAGATTGGAGACATTGTTGCTGTTGTTGAGACGGGCGAAGCCGCCGGTGGGCGTCTGTGCGCCAGTCACACTGGGACCGGAGACGGTGAGCGAGGCACCAAACCCGAAGAGGTTGAGATCGGCGCCGGGCACGCCAGAGAACGAGGTGCCGACCTGGCCGGTGACGACATTCAGGAACACGCCGGGCGGAACGCCGCCGATCGTGATGTTGACGGGGCCGCTGACGACGACGGCAGCATCGGCCGAAGGTGCGAGCGCTGAGGACAGCGCCGTGGTCAGCGCGACAGCGCCGAGAACAGACCTGCATTTCATGATGGGGACTCCTGGAACGGGGAGCTGGACGGATGAGCTGCGCAGGGCTGCACGCCGACGCGCACTGTGGGGGCGAGACAGGGCACGAATCGCCGGGGAGAGAGCCCGACGGTGCGACAGTGACGCCGAAACAGGCATAGGCACGCGAAACGCGGCGCCGAGGTGAGAAACTGCGTCAGCGTGTACCCGCTGTTGGGTACAGAAGGCTTCAATTGACGAATCGAGCCTCTGCCGCAGGGCGGCTGCGGTTGCGCGCGTCCGAGAGAGCAGAGGCCACTCGAGGAATCGGCTTCGGGGTCCGCCTGCCCGCGGAAGGCGCTTTCACCGCGGCCGACTCGCTTTGCGCTCAGGCGTGGCGCATCGTTCGTCTTCTCTTGTGGTTCGCGCAGGAAGAACTCAGGTCCATGGGCAAGTCGAACCAAGTGAGCCTGACGCAGCGCTGAGTTGCCGATGTCATCCGCAGTCCGCGCGTCATGGGACTCTGGGAGAGGCCTCGCCGGCTGCGGCACGCGGCGAGCGCTCCATGGCGAATGAGCTCGAGGCCGAGCAGTTCAAGCAGGAGACCTCGATCCGCGTCGCGCCGCCCGCGGGGCATGTGATGCCGAAGCCGCATGTGGAAGCCGCATCTCGCGCCATCGCCGTCGCGCCAAACCACCATGGCAAGCCGGCGGTCGGTCGCGGTACGCTGATCTGCATGAAGAGTAGCGCCAAGACCGTCAAGGAGTACCTCCAATCGCTCCCCGACGACCGCCGCAAGGCGATCGAGGCTGTCCGCAAGGTCATCCTCAAGAACCTCGACAAAGACTACGAGGAGAGCATGCTCTGGGGCATGATCGGCTACGCGGTGCCGCACCGCGTCTGGCCGACGGGCTACCACTGCGACCCGACCAAGCCGCTCATGGTCGCGGCGCTCGCGAGCCAGAAGGACAACCTGACCGTCTACCTGATGAGCGTCTACAGCGACAAGGCCGAGCGGGCGTGGTTCGAGAAGGCGTGGGCGAAGACCGGCAAGCAGCTCAACATGGGCGGCAGCTGCGTGCGGTTCAGGAAGCTCGAAGACGCAGCGCTTGATGTGATCGGCGAGGCGATCCGGCGCGTGCCCGCGAAGGCGTATGTCGAGAGCTATGTGCGGACGCTCGCGAAGACCGGCCGCGGGCCCGACGGCAAGAAGCTGAAGGCCGGCACTGGTGCTGCCAGGAAGACGGTCGCGCGGAAGCCCGCGAAGACGACGGCGCGCGCGAAGCCGAAGAAGGTCGCCAAGAAGTCAGCGAAGCGATGATGGCCGTGCAGCCGCGGCATGCGCCTTGGGGCGCCTTGGTACGCCGGAGGCGAGGTGATGGCGAACATGGTTTTCAGGGGTGCTCGACTTGGGACCAGCGGACTCCCTTCGGAGCCCCCTGAGCGTCCGCGTCGCGTCGTGCCTGCTGCACTCCGGCAAGGAGCGCGGGCGCAGCCTCAGTAGATCCGCTCGAACCGTTCGCCCTCGAGCCGGAACACGCCGGCGCCGCCAAGCCAGAGTTCACCGTCGCGGTCGCGGTAGATCGCCATGACATTCGCGGTCGTCAGGCCGTCTGCTGCGGTGAACTGCCGCAACTCGCGACCGTCGTACCGCCAGGCGCCGCCGCCGATGGTGCCGATCCAGATGTTGCCGTCGCGGTCTTCACCGATCGAGAAGACGCGCTGCAGCGATCCATCGCGGTTCACGCCACCGTTGGATGTCAGCGGCGCACCCATGCGAAGCAGCGCCTCGCCCGTTCCAGCGAGCGGAGCAAGACCGAGCGTCGCATCGCCATCGACCACCACCACGCCGACGCCGTTGTTGCCGATCCAC
>JBKCZS010000043.1:0-6477 GCA_046337925.1 bacterium
ATGATGGCGATCCATTTCGTGTGAGACCGTCGATGCGCTCGCCGTCGCAACCGGAGCGCGGCGCAGCGTTGGACTTCGATCACTGCATCGAGCGGAATGCCTGTGCGCTTCGAGGCGCGGTACGGCGGGCCTTCAGCTTGCAGTGTTCGGACATGCGTACAACGACGGCCCGCTCTGGTCGTGAACGGCGCCGATCGAGCGTTGGAGCCAAAGCATGGCGACGGTGAGTACGCGCCGGCGCAGTCGACGCGCGATGGCGTGGCCTCAGTGCATTCGGATGAACCGGTTCCCCTCGAGGCGAAACGCCCCGTCGCCACCAAGCCAGAGTGATCCGCTCCGGTCCCGATAGATCGCCATCACGCTCGGCGTGGTGAGTCCGTCGCGCGCGCCGAACTGACGGAGCTCGCGCCCGTCGTAGCGCCAGGCGCCGCCGCCGATGGTGCCGATCCAGATGTTGCCGTCGCGGTCCTCACCGATAGAGAAGACGCGCTGCAGCGACCGGTCGTCTTCGGCCGCGCTCGACGCGACGAGCGGCGCGCCCATCCGAAGCAGCGCCTCGCCCGTTCCGAGGAGGGGCGAAAGGCCGGCCGTCCACTCGCCGTCGATCACCACGACGCCGACGCCGTTGTTTCCGATCCATAGCCGACCCTTGCTGTCCTCGAACACGCAACGGACATGCGGCAAGACCTCGCCTTCGCGCAGGCCCATTCGCGCGCCGTCGATCGTGGTGAGCGACACGCCGTCGAAGCCGAACACCGCGTTGTAGGTCGCGATCCAGATCCTTCCGCCCTTGCCCTTCGCGAAGCCGGTGACGGAGTAGCCGTCGTTCGTGCGCTGCTCGAGCGGCAACGGCAGTGCGCAGTAGGTCAGCTGGCCGTCGTGGAGCCGGTACACCCCGGCTTCCTGCTCCGTCGCGCTGAAGCGGTGCGATTCACGCTGCTTGAACCAGAGGTCGTCGGGCGCGAGCTCCCACGCTGCGGCCATCACGAAGGGACGGTTCGCGTGCGAGGTGACTAGCGAGCCGTCGAAGCTGCTGATGCCGACGCCCGTGTCGAACCAGATCGAGCCATCCGCGGCCTCCTGGATCGATCGGACCTGATCGTCGCTGAGACCATCGGTCTCCGTGAAGTGCGTGATGCGGCCGTGGTCGACGCTGCACACGCCTTCGAAGTGGCTGCCGAACCACATCCGTCCGCTCCGATCCTCGAAGATCGCGCGCACGCCGCCGTTGACCGCGCCGTTCGGGCCGGGGCTGTAGTTGAAGGGAAGGAGCGATGGGATGGCCGCATCATGCCCCTCCCCGGGGACGGCGGAGCAGCCCGCCACCAGTCCCGCGCCGAAGAGCGGCAGCGCGAAGTACGCGAGAATGGCGGCAAACGCTCGCACGCTGACGCAGTGTACGGGCGCTTGGTTCGCAGGACCCGACGGGACCGTGCGACCAGCCCATGCAGCCGAGGACCGTGCCCGCACCGCGCTTGAGGGTGCGGGCCGCGTGCGCGATGTAGGCGGCGTCGCGCGCAGTCGAGCGGTTGACCTCGTACCGATGCATGCCAGCGGTTCGTGGGCAAGGAGGATTCCGGGCGCGACGCCCGTGAGCGGGCGCGGCGCGCGATGACTCGGGTGAACTCGAAACGCCGGTCACGCGCGAGGCTGGGCGCCAGGCGCGGCGGGCGCTGCTGCGGACGGCGTTGGAGCAGCGGTCGGCGCCGCGTCGACGCTCTTGCGGCGGATCGGCACCTGCACTTCGTTCCAACGCCAGTCCGGGTCGATGAACGGCCCTTTGTAGACAAACATGCGCGGATCGCCAGCGACAACCCAGTCGTCCTGGCCCTTGAGCCATTCACGGAGGGTCTCGAACTCCTTCGTCGCGTCGAACGCGCCGCGCGCACCAATGCTGAGCACGGTCAGAGGCGAGGTGTCGCGGATCACGATCTTGGCTGTTCGGCTCATCGTGGGCATATCGTGGGCATGTCGTGAGCATGTCGTGGTTGGAGCGGGTCGTCGGTTTCGAGGCGTGTCGATGGATCGCGCCGTGTCCCTGCATGTTCATGCGTGCCGCCAGTGGATTCAGCTGTCGGCAGCAAGGCGGCGCGTGTATTCTTCGGCTATGGTGCGAGTTCGGCGGCTCCTGAAGGGGCTCGCCCATTCTGCGTGCTCAAGTGTCGGGCTTCGGTTCGCTCTGGCAGCACTTCGCGTGGTTGGATCATGTGGTTGGATCATGTGGTTGGATCATGATGAACGATCTTCTCTTCACGACATTGTCAGTCATCGCCACAGACGACGCGGCATCCGCGGCCCCCGCAGGCTCCCTTCTGAAAGATTCACCCGAGTATGTCGTCGGGTGGGGAACCCTTGCGCTGATCAACGCCGGTCTGGCGCAGAGCAAGAACCGCTCTGGATTCGGGTGGTTCATCGGGTCGCTGGTCTTGGGCCCGGTCGCGACCTTTCTGCTGGTCGGTTTCTGTGAGAAGTTGCCCGAGCCCACGGCGAAGGCCGACAAGCCGACCGCCGAGACGAAGCCGCGCGAGTAGCGAGGAGTGAACTCGCTCCACGCGTCTCCGTGCGAAGGGTGGTCGACGGGCCGCTATCGTGAACGCATGCGACAGACGCACTCGCTGGGCATTTCGGCGTTCGCCAGAGCGCTTGCCTCGGCGGCGGGGTGAACTCGCATTCACCACAACGAGTCTGTCGAGATCGAGGTATTCGACCCGATCGAGCCACGACCCGCGTGCATACCGCAGGCAAGCACTTGCCGCTCATCCCGGTGGCGAAGTCACCAAGCCCAGCGCCTTTGTGGCGTGTGGAGCGCGTCGTGGCGAAGCGGGAGTGAGGGGCGTCTTGCCTCCTCCAGCCAACGGCGGTTGGCGAGCAGGGGCGGCCCGTGCCTTCACGCTTCCTGTCAGCGTGCGGAACCGCAGATCGGCGGAACGACGGCAACACCCCGCCGCTCGGCGAGGCGCCGCAACTCGTCGCGCAAGTCGCCCGATTCCGGATTCGCCTCGACCTCCGCGATCAGTGCGCAGAGCGCTGCGGCCCCGGCTGCCGCGTCCTCGCCTGCCAGCAGGATCGCGGCCTCGACGCGGCGGCGAGTCTGCGGATCAAGCGGCGCCTGCTCGCCCGCCTCCGCAAGGCGGGCCCGCGCCGTGGCGACATCGCCTTCGTACGCGGCCGCGAAGTAGGCTGCCTCCGCACGCATGAGGCTTCGCATGGCTGGCGGCGCATTCGCGGTCGCCATCGCACGGGCGTGGTTGGACGCGCCAGCGGTATCTCGACAGTCCAACGCATGCACGAAGGCGTAATATCGCGCGAGGCCCGCGTCAAAGGTGTCATCATCGCCGGCGGCCATGGCAGCGGCCACGATGGCCGGATCCCAATCGCGCGGGGGGCGCCCCATCGCCGACCAACCGACGATGGCGAAGAGCGCGCCGTTACGGCCAGCAAGGGGGCCACCGCGCAGCATCAAGCGCACGCGCTCCCCATCGGACGCGAGCCCGGCGAACCGGTTGGGCAAGGCCGTCACGAAGGCCATGCCCAGCGACGCCAACGCGTACATCAGCACGCCGCCCGCAACCGCCTTCATCATCCCGTCCCGTTCCCATGTCATCTCGGAGAGTCCAAGCGCGAGGAACGCCGCCAGCGCGGCTGCGCCGCAGACGAGTGATGCGATGGGCCCGCCGAGCGCGAACCAGATGATCGCGCGCCGAATGCCCTGTTCGTCGCGTGATCCGTCAAGCGCCATGCCAGCCATCCCGCACACCTCGCCGAAGGAGCGTGCCCAGCCGATGTGGAGACGCCCGTCGGGCCTCCGCGCGATTCGAATCGGGCCGGCGCAGAACAAGAACACCCGCAACCGCGCAAGCGAGCCAGTGATCAGGTGCCCGGCCTCGTGGGTGGTCAGGGCGAGGACGCCCCCAGTCACGGCGACGAGCAGAAGTACCGGGAGCTTTATGGCGAGCGGCATGGCGTGTTCAAAGGATCTCGGGTCGGCGAAGGAGATGAAGCGTTCCGCGGGCGGCGTCGATGACTGTAGGCAAAGGAGCCTGCACGAAGAAGGTCGTTGGCTTGCGCGTAGCACTCCGCGCCGGGGCGATGCCCGATCCGGGCCACGCGCGGCAGGCGGCAGGATAGTGACGGATCCCTTCGAGTTCCTCGGCGGCCGAGGGCTTCGCTTGGCCAATCCCGGCGGGAATGATCCGTCGATCTGCGCCGAGCGGTGAGACTTGAGGCGTCGAAAGACATGCCGGTCGGCGGCGTGGGTGATGGAGTCCTCGTTTGGCAGGAACATGCCGAAGTCAGAGCGTTCGATCGGAGGCGCGCGTCGCCATCGGTCTCTCCGCACCAAAACCAAGTTCCTCCGATTCCTTGGCGGGTGAGTTAGGTTCTTTGGTGGCAACGCTTGCGCGAGCGGTGATGTCGTCAGGGGAGCCGCCGGTGCTCACGCCCGACTCAGCACCCGAGACTTCCGCGTCCTGCGGCCTCCGGGCCGTCCCGATTCCGCCCGAAGCGCCTCGGTTGCCTGTGAGTTTGTGGATTTCCGCCTTGGGAACCGTGAACCAGAGACTTTCGCTAAGCGAGGTCTCGCGATGCGCGGAGAGACAATCCGGCGGGACCTCGGCGACGGGCCGCCAGGGACTCGGCAACGCGGCTCCGCTGGCCCACCCCGGGAGACCTTCGCGCACCCAACCCCTGGTCGCAAAACGCCGTACGCACGCCGCACAACGCGAACGCCCCGGCCGTGTGGCCAGGGCGCTCACTCTGAACCGTTCGGCGCGCCAGTTTCGCGCGCGCCTCTTGAAGTAGGGCGGGCTGGATTCGAACCAGCGTCTTATCGATTATGAGTCGACGGCTCTAGACCGCTGAGCTACCGCCCCGGGCCTGCAAGTGTACTTTGCGCGATGCGCATGCGAGACCAGAGCGGAGCAGCGGCAAGGGCCGCTGCGCAGCGCGAAGAGACGCCGTCGAGCTACCGCCCCGAGCCTACAAGTGTACTTTGCGCGAGGCGCGTGCGACGTCGCGGCGGAGCGGCGGGCGGCTCTGGCGTCAATCGCGACCGACCGGCGGCGCCGTCGGCGTGTAGTAGGTTCCCTTGCCACTGCCGTGGCGGAGGAGCGCCCCGCGCTCGACCAGCTTTCCGAGGTGGAGCTTGAGCGTGGGCCGCTTGGCGCCGGTGAGGCGAATCATGTCGCCGATGGTGATGCGTCCGTATTCGCGTGCGTGCTGAAGGATCGCTTCGGACAACGATGGAAGTGCGCCGAGCAGGAGATCCTCGCGCGCGAGGCGGCGTTCGAGTTGGGCGACTTGCTCGGCCATCGCGCCGAGGAAGTACTCGAGCCAGGGCAGCCAATCCTGGCTCGGCGTCCGAAGCGTTGCCTGCGTGCGGCGCAGCGCGAGGTAGTACTCCGACTTCGTGCGCTCGATGACGGCTTCAAGCGATGTATAGGGAACGAAGGTGTAGCCGCTCCGCAGCAGGAGCAGCGTGGTCAGGATGCGCGACAGCCGTCCGTTGCCGTCTTGGAACGGATGGATCGCGAGGAAGACGACCGCGAACACGCCGATCGCGACGAGGGGATGCGTGTCGGGGTCGTCGAGCGACGCGTTCGTCCAATCGATGAGTTCGTTCATCAGTCGCGGCGTCTCGAAGGGAGTCGCGGTCTCGAAGATGACGCCGACCTGCCGGCCATGCGCGTCGAGCGCGACGACATTGTTCGAGGCGGACTTGTAGTTGCCACGATGACGTACGTCTTTCTCGCTGTGTCGCAGCAGATCGCGGTGCAACTGACGGATGTGGTTCTCGTCGAGCGGGATCGACGCGTGCGCGTTGATGACGAGGTTGACCACCTGCGCGTAGCCAGCGACTTCCTGCTCGTCGCGGGTCGTGGGTCTCCGAGCGCCGATCCCTCGAAGCAGCGCCTCGACCTCGGTGTCGGTCAGGGCGCTTCCCTCGATGCGCGTCGAGGACCCCACGCTTTCGATCGTGGCAATGTGGCGGAGGGAGGTCAGTCGGGCGGGTGGGATCGCGGCCGTCGCGCGCCATGCGCCGCGGAACTCCTCGATGCGCCCCAAAAGGCGCAGCATCCGAGGGGAGAACTCGGGCGGTTTGGATGGCAGCATAGCCATATAGATGTCTAAATATAGCCATAAGATTCCGATACAACCAATCGAGTAGCCAAAAACAGCCAAATCGGATTGGTTCGTTGCCGGCTCTGTGGCTGTCAGCGGCCCGTCGCCGCAGCCCCGCCTGCGAGGAAGCCCGTGGCCCACGCCCACTGGAAGTTGAAGCCGCCGATGCGGCCGTCGACATCGAGGATCTCGCCTGCGAGGTGGAGGCCTGGGCACACGCGCGATTCCATCGTGTCGAGCTTCACTTCGGAGAGCGGGACGCCGCCCATCGTGACTTCGGCGTAGGTGAAGCCGCGGTCGCCTTCGACCGAGAGCGGCAGCGCGCACGCGGCGCGCGCGAGCGCCTTGCGCTGGTCG
>JBKCZS010000044.1:0-3678 GCA_046337925.1 bacterium
TCTGTGTCCGCTCTCGTACCCCGATCGATCTCCCTGAGTGGGATCGCTCGACACAAGACGTCGCCCTCTTTCTTGAGAGACCGTTGAGAGGGTGCGGTTCGCCAAGTCCCCGTGCAGAGCGTGTCGCTCGTCGCGGCGGGACGCGATCACCTTGAAAGAGGAGACGGCACGATGGCGACCTTCACGGAATGGCTGCGGCTGGGAGATGCCCGGATGACACCGCTCGCGACGCTCGCGCTCGGCGCGGTGATGGCGCTGATCGCGCCCGAAAGCGCCGATGCCGCGCATCCCGCGACCGGCGAACGCACCGTCTCGGGCGTGCGCATCTCGCTCGGCGAGGAGGGCCGCCGCTGGACGCTCGTGCCGACCTTGCTCGACGGGAAGGTCGAGTCGTTCCTCGCGCTCCGCGAGGACCTGGCCTACGGCGAGAACCTCACCGCGGTCTGGTACCGCAAGGTCGCAGCGGCCGACGGCACCGAATCGTGGGAGACGAAGGCCTTCGAGGAGCAGGACCAGTCGAAGGCGATCCGAGCGGTGAAGCAGGCGCTGGCGCTCGGGGACTCGACGGACGAGTCGTGGCCCGTCGCCGTGGCGGCGGTCGCGGCGGCCGCGCCCGAGCCGATGATCAAGGGCGTGCTTGAGTCGGACGCGCTCGCGCCGCTCGTCGCGGATCTCGAGGACCCGCAGCCGATCGTCGAGATGCTGGAGGAAGTTGGTTGGGCCACTGCTGCGATCGATTCGAGTCTTGAGGTCGGAGGATGCTCGGGGCAGGCCGCGCTGTCAGATCTCGCTGCGAGAGCTGAGGCGGAGCTGGTTCGTCAGCAGCAGGGGATCTACGGCGTACCGCTCTCCACGGATGGGCTTCCGTGTGGTGTCAGCGTGTCGACAACTAGAAGACTCGGTACGGATGGAAGCTGGACGGTTCCTGATCTGACTTCGCTGCTGCCGCAGTTGGCCTCACAAGAGCTGTCGCAGTCCCCGAGCGCAGGTTCCACGGTGCGAGGCAGTTCAACGGTGTTGGTGGAGTTTCGATCCACCACGGCGGGCGCCGTAGGCGAGCGAAAGGGGCAGGTGATCGTCCATCTGAGGGACACGACACCGCCGGAGGTGAGCGTTGACGTCACCAGCAGCGGAACGGTGTATCACCCGAGGAGCCGTCTCCCCTACATCGTTGCCCCAGCCACTTTCACGCTTCGCGCCTCAGCGTCCGATCGAGGTGAGCCGATCGCGGTCACATCAGTGACGGGCGGCACCGAAGTAACCGTGAGCGATATCGGGCTTCATGTTGTGAGGTTCAGTGCGACCGATGCCTCAGGAATCTCGACGGAGCACACCGAGTTGCTCGAGATCAGGGATCGCCCCCTCTTCGACGCCGAACTCGTCGTAGAGTCGCTGGCGATTGAACCGACTGCCGAAGGTCGATCTCTGCTTACCGCGACTGTGCTGCTTGGCGCGACCGAGTTTGACAGTCGTCTGATTCACTTTGGAACAGTCCAGCTTCGGGTCCTGAGTGCGAGGGGCGAACTACTGGCGGCTCCGGCCAGCGTTGTCGGCATGTCACTATGCGAAAGTGCTTGCCCGGGTGGCGGGAGTGGGCCGGGAGTCGTAGGCTTCGAGTTTGATCCAGATCAGAATGGGGCCGAATTTCAGCACGGATACTGGCGACTTCGATATCAGGTTGAGCTTTCGCCGAACGCAGCTGCGCCCGCATTGCTGCAGATAGACGGAATGTCGAAGGAACCGACGAGCGAGGGATTCGACTTTGTGGGTGAGACCGTTGCCTCGGCTACTGTCGATGCGGTGGCGCACCTCGCGATCCTTGGTGCGGTGCATCCTGACGTCATCTCGGGCGGATCTGATCCGACCGTGGGGGAGCCTTGCGTGGTGGTGCCTTCAGTTCAATGCCGCTGGAGGCAGTCGTTCACGCGGACGTCCGATGAGGGAACCGATTCGTGTTTGAGCCAAGACGCGTGTGGACTCGTCGTTCCCATGACCGAGTTTGCGGCGGTTTGGCTCCGCGACCCGCTAGGTAAGCCCCAAGGCTCGGGCGAGGCGTATGCAGAGGATTGCCTCGGCTCAATCGGTTGCAGCGGCAGCACCGGCATGGGCGGCGTCTTCAAGATGTGGCTTGCGCCAACGCCACCCTGCACCTCCTGTGCGATCACCACAACGGCGGACCCGATCTTTAGAGCCGCTGCTTTCGCGGATACCCCAGCGCTCGCCGTCGCTGGAGCACAGATCACGGTTCAAGGAGGCGGTGTGGACGCAACAGCGGTCGGTGCAGTTGCCTCAGGCGACAATCCCCCGACCACCATTCAGGTGGGAACCGAATCATCGGTCGGCGTCACGATTATCGCTGCGGAGCCCCACAGCCGCGTGTTTAAAGTCCTTGCTCCTGTCGTTGGGGTGTTGAATTCTTGCACGGTCTATGTCTCAGTCGGGAGCGCCGCACACATTGACGTATGGGCTGACAACTGGTTTCTCGACTTCGGATGGTCCCGGGCAACCATCCGCAACGCCAGCCCCAATCTCCACATCAATGGCCAGGTCATAGAAGGGCCATGTGTAGGATTGCGCGACGATCTTTGGTACAAGTAGCCTGCGATGGAGTTGGTCCAGACTCTCGACATCGTGGTCAGCAACGTCGGGTTGGCGGTCGTGATCCTCGCCGCCCTCTGGTGGCGTCCGCGTGCGCTCGTGTTCCAAGAGGGGCTGTGCAATGCGTGTGGATACGCGATTGCCGAGACGGGCTCGGACCACTGTTCGGAGTGCGGTTCGCTGCTCGCAGTTCAGCGGGCGGCTGTCGCGCGGCGAGTCCGTGCGCGGGTCGTCTGCGGGCTGATCGCGATCGCCTCGTGTTTTGCCCAGATGGCCGTCGTACCCCGGCTCGCCGAGGCACGGTGGGGCCCGCAGTTCTTCCGCTGGGAAATGGGCGGGACGATCCAGCTACTTCCGGTGCGATTCGTGGGATCGCACGGCGGGTGGCGCTCGCGCGAGGAGCTCGACAGCCCGTTCGATGGCCGGCCTTCTAGGATCGAGTTCAGTGCGACAAAGGTGGCCTTGACGATCGAGCGGAAGGGCGAACGGTGGTTTCGCGTTCCTGATGGAGAGCCGATGACGGCGGAGGATGTCGGTACGGCGTTGCGCGTCACCAACCCTGCGTTTCCCGTATTGGTCGAATCACTGCTCCGAGACGAGTGGAAGATGAAGTTGGAGTACTCCTGGGCGGAAATCGCCATGAAGACGACAACCCCGATGATCATCTTCGACTCCCACGGAGAGGGCTATCCGCTTCAGCCTCTTCTCTCGTGGGCTGGGAGTCTCCTGATGTCGGGGGCTGCGCTCACCGCCATCGTGGCGGTTCGGCGGCGCGCATCGGCGTGACGGCCGTTCAGCCCGCGGAGACCGACGCACGCCGCGGCGTGCACGCCACCGGCGAGCTGCGAGCGCTCAGATCACCCATTCAATCCGTGCAGATCCGCCGGCACGAACACTCCGTCCTTGCGGATCACCTCGCCGTCGAAGCTGATGGTGCCGCCGCCGTGGTCGGCGCGCTGGATGCAGACGAGGTCCCAGTGGATCTCGCTGTTGTTGCGGTTGTCGGTTTCCTCGTAGCAGCGGCCCGGCGTGAAGTGGAAGCTGCCCGCGATCTTCTCGTCGAAGAGGATGTCCTTCATC
>JBKCZS010000045.1:0-10738 GCA_046337925.1 bacterium
ACATGATGTAGTCGCCGCTCACCGAGTAACCGTCGCCCGGCTCGGGCGGCAGGAAGCCGTTGTTGAACTGGCCCGTGATCGTGCCCGTGTTCACGAGCGAACCGTAGATGTAGAGGATGCCGCGCTGGATGATGGTTGCGCCGGCGTGCGTGTAGTCGGCGAAGACATCGGTGTCGCCCGCGACGCGGTTCTGGCCGCCGACCGCGGTCGAGACGGTTTCGGCGAGCACGGAGCCCTTCAGGTAGCAGACGCCGCCGGACTCCGAGGAAAGGCCCTGATTCACCGCGATGCTGGCACCGCGCTGGGAGAACTGGCCTTCGTTCGTGACGGCGAGCTGTGCGAAGACGAGGTTGCCGCCGACGGGCGCCTGCAGCTTGCCCGCGATCGTCAGCCCGCCAGCGTCGACATCGAGCGACTTCTCGAAGACCGTGTCGTTCGCGAGGTTCAGGAGCGCGCCTTCCGCAAGCACGAGCGGCTCGACGGCGGTGAAGGTGAAGCGCTTCTGGGAGGCGTCGATGATGCCGGTCGCCTCGGAGAAGGCGCGGCTGCCGACGACAAGCCTGTCGCCGGCCGCAGACCCGGCGATCGCCGAGGCGAGGCTCGGGTAGAGGAGGCTTGTCGTCGCGTTCAGGGCGCGGGAGGCGTTGAAGATGCGGACGCTGCCTTGGTCCACGAACGAGCCAACATTGTCGTACGGCGCGCCAACCACGAGCGTGCTGTCGACGATCGAGACGGCGCTGCCGAACCCGTCGCCCGCTGCGCCGTCTGCTGCGGTGAATGTTCGCGTTGGGATCCACGCGTTGCCATCCCGCACGAATACGCGCACACTGCCCGGGGTTGCCGGGCCACAGCATCTGTCGTACGGCGCACCCACCGCGAGCGTGTCAGCGGACAGCGAGACGGCCCCGCCGAAGAAGTCGTACTGCATGCCGTCCGCCGCCGCCAGCGTCGACCGCTCGGTCCAGATAGTCCCGTTTCGGGTGAACACGTTCACACTGCCCGCGTTTTGATTCGAACCAATGTCGTCGGTGGGTGCCCCCACCGCCAGCGTGTCGCCTGACAGCGCGACGGAAAAACCGAACTGGTCTCCGAGCGCACCGTTCGACGCTGTCAGCGTCTGCTGCACGCTCCAAACCGTGCCGCTCCGAATGAACAACAGCACGCTGCCTTGGTCTGTTTTCGTGCCGACATCGTCCCACTGCACCCCCACCGCCAGCGTGTCGCCCGAGAGCGAGACAGAATTCCCAAAGAAGTCACTCTCCGCACCATCCGGCGCGGTGAGGACCTGCTGATGCGTCCAGACAGCCCCGCTGCGTGTGAACACCCGCACGGACCCCTGGAGCGCGTTGGCGCCGACCGTGTCGTACCACGCGCTCGCCACGAGCGTGTCGCCCGAGAGCGAGACGGAACGGCCAAGGCGGTCGTTCGCCTGCCCGTCTGGAGTCGTGAGCGTCGCCTGCGGCGTCCACATGCCGCCGCTGCGTGTGTACACCCGTACGCTGCCTTGAATGGCGTTTACCCCTACGTCGTCGTCCGGCACTCCGACCGCCAGCGTGTCGCCTGACAGCGCGACCGAGTAGCCGAACCAATCCCCGACCTCTCCGTCCGCCGGGGTAAGGACTTGTTGAAGAACCCAGCTGTCACCGCTCCGCACATAGATGCGCACGGTGCCTTGGGAACCGTTCAGACCGACATCGTCGAATGGCGCCCCAACGACGAGCGTGTCACCTGACAACGAAACCGCGGTGCCGAACCAGTCGTCTGCCGCCCCGTCCGGCGCCGCAACCGCCGCAGACTCGTAGTACAGGTCCCAGATCGTCTGCGCCCGCGCCGTCGCGGCCGGCGCGAGAAGTGCGAGCGTGGCGAGGACGGCGGTACGGATAGATGGCGACATGCTGGTTGCTCCACTGTTGTGCCGCTCGGCCGGAAAGCCGAGGGTCCAGGCCTGAAGGGCCCGGGCACACTGCGTAGAGAGCCAGCCCACGCCGTTGGACGCGGGTACCTTGCGATTCGCTCAGATTGGCAATTCTCGGGCGTCAGGAGGCCGGTGGCGGAGCCGCGGGCACGAGCGACGCAACCCACGCTCTCGCGCAGGGATGCATCGAGCTCCGCCGGCCGCGTCGCCAGACTGCGCTCAGTTCGCGCAGCCGCCCCAGCTGGCGAGGACGATCGAGAGGTCCGACGCGCCGACGACGCCGTCGCGGTCGATGTCGGCGACGCAGGTGCTGCTCGGGCACGAGCCCCAGTTGGTGAGGACGAGCGCGAGATCCGCGCCGTTCACGACGCCGTCGGTCACGATGTCGGCGACGCACGGCGGGGTGCCCGGGACGACGACGATGTCGTTCGGGTTCGAGACCGTGCCCGCGATCGTCGCTGTGCGCGTGTAGACCTTGTAGCCGTTCGTCGCGAGCGTCGCGCCCGCGGGCACGACGAGTTCGCTCGTGTAGATCGCCTCGTTGCCCTTGCCGGGGGCGTTGTTGTGGTTGTTGGCGAGGCTGACGGTCGCGCCCGCGCGCAGGCGCAGCGCGCCGAGCGGGTAGTTCGTCGTCGCGAAGCCCGGGTCGACCGCGCCCAAGTCGCGTGACAGCACCTCGACCGACTGGAGCGAGCCCGGACCGACGCCCGTCAGCTCGAGCGTCGCCTGGTCCATGACGAAGCGGTTCGACGCGTTGATCGCGACATCGAAGTCTCCGCCGACGCGCAGCCACCACACGGGGTCGGGCAGCACGATCGACGACTCCGCGCTCACCACATAGTCGCCGCCGATCGAGTAGCCGTCGCCGGGGCTCGGGGGCAGGAAGTTCGTGTCGACCTCGCCCGTGATCGTGCCCGTGTTCGTGAGCGTGCCGTAGATGTAGAGGATGCCCCGCTGGACGACGGTGGAACCGGCGTTCGTGTAGTTCGCGAAGACATCGGTGTCGCCTGCGCAGCGATTCTGCGAGCCGACGGCGGTGGTGACGGCCTCTGCCAGGATCGGGCCCTGCAGGTAGCAGACGCCGCCCGAGGTCGTCGCGAGGTTCTGGTTCACGAGCAGGGTCGAGCCGCGCTGCAGGAGCTGGCCGCCGCTCGAGACGGTCAGCTGCGAGAAGCTCAGCGTGCCCGCGACGGGTGCCGTGAGCTTGCCTGCGACCGTGAGGCCGGCGGACGCGACATCGGGCGACTTCTGGAACACGGTGTTGTCCGCGACGGTCAGCAGCGCGGTCGATCCGAGCGTCATCGGCTCGAGGCCCACGAAGGTGAGCGGCTTCTGCGAGGCGTCGATGACATCGTCGGCCTGCGCGAACGCGGGGTTGCCGACGAGGAGCCGGTCGCCTGCCTGGGCCGAACCAACCGCGGACGCGAGCGTGGGCGAGCCGATGCTGCGCGTCTGGTTCCAGACGCGGTAGTTGCCGAACATGCGGACCGAGCCTTGGTCACCATTCGACCCGACATCGTCGAAGGGCACGGCCACCACCAGCGTGTCCTCCGCCAAGGCGACCGCTTGGCCGAAAAAGTCCGCCGCGGATCCGTCCGAGGCTGTCAGCGCTGCCTGCGCACTCCACGACCCGCCCGTCCGCGTGAAGATGCGAACGCTGCCTTGGTTGACATTCGAGCCGACATCGTCGTAGGGCACGGCCACCGCCAGCGTGTCGCCGGAGAGATCGAGATAGTCGCCGAAAAAGTCGGTCAAACCGCCGTCCGACGCCGTCAGTGTCTGCTGCGCAGTCCACACGGCGCCGCTGCGCGTGAACATGTGCACGCTGCCTTGATCAACGGTGCCGCCGACATCGTCGTTCACCGCAGCCACCGCCAGCGTGTCGTTCGACAGGGCGACGGACCAGCCGAAGTAGTCGAGCCCCACGCCGTCCGACGCGGTGAGCGTCTGCTGCGCCGTCCAGGTCGTGCCGCTGCGCGTGAACATGCGCACACTTCCTTGGTTGTTGTTCGATCCGACATCGTCGTACGGCATGCCGACCGCCAGCGTGTCGCCAACGAGCGCGACCCGGGCACCAAAGAAATCGATCGCCCAGCCGTCCGACGCCGTCAGCGTCTGCTGCGCCGTCCAGGTCGTGCCGCTGCGCGTGAACACGCGCACGCTCCCTTGGTCGATGTTCGCGCCGATATCGTCGTACGGCACGCCCACCGCCAGCGTGTTTCCCGAAAGCGAGAGCGTGCCGCCGAACTGATCGCTCCCACTTCCGTCTGTCAGCGTGACCGTCTGCTGCGCCGTCCATGTCGTGCCGCTGCGGACGAACACGCGCACGCTGCCCTGGTCCACGAGTGTGCCGACATCGTCGAGCGGCGCTCCTACCACGAGGGTGTCACCCGACAAGTCCACCGCGAGACCAAAGTTGTCGTTTGCCGCGCCGTCGCTTGCGGTCAGCGTCGCTTGCGGTACCCAGATTCCGCCAGTCCGCACGAAGATGCGCACGCTGCCCTGGGCTGAGTTGCTGCCGACGGCGTCGGACGGCACGCCCACCGCCAGCGTGTCGCCGGAGAGCGCAACCGCTCTGCCGAACCCGTCGAAGGGCAGGCCGTCGGTCGCGGTCAGCGTGGCCAACGCGGGAGTAAGGTCATTCAGCGTCTGCGCCCGCACGACGGCGGACGATGCGAAGAATGCGAGGAAGGCGATGGAGACGGTGCGGATGCTTGACTGCATGGCTTGCTCTTCGAATTGGGTCGCGTGTCCTCGGCTGTCACCGAGGGGAATCGGTCCGGGCACGCTCCTCGGGTTGCGAGGCGGATTCGAGTGGCCGACGAAGGCCGAGCCCGTCGTGGCGTACGGCGGATCGGCGATCGAAGCCCGTCTCCATCCGTCGCAAACGGAGAAGCCAGTGCGTTCAACGAGATACACAGAGACGCGCGGTGGCGGCCTTGACCGAGACCGCGAAATCTTGCGCGCCGCCTCGCCGTCCCGCGCTTCGACGACCTCCACGAGGTAGGTTTCGCCCGAGCCGGCGATTCTCGGGCCTCGGTCCGCAGGAGCGGAAACGGCGGGCGCGAACGCCGTCGTCCGCACGCCCGGGCGCTGATGCGCCGAGGTTTGCCATGTGGCGCGAGGGCGTGCTACACTTCGCGCATCGGGCGCTTAGCTCAGCTGGCTAGAGCGCACGGATCACACCCGTGAGGTCACTGGTTCGAGTCCAGTATCGCCCATGAATTGAGCGGCCCCCGTCTGCGGACGGGGGCCTCTCTCGTTTTCGAGCGGCCCCCGTCTGCGGACGGGGGCCTCTCGCTTTTTCGGGGGCGTTGCAACTCGGGCGTCCGTCTGCGGACGGGGGCCTCTCGCTATTTCGGGGATATGTTCGACTCCGGCGCCCACCTGCGGGCGGGGGCCTCTCGTGTTTTCGGGGGCGTGGTCGTCTCGGACCCCGGGTGCAGACATCCCCCGCTACCGCGACTCACGGCGCAGGATTTCCAGCCGCGCCCGCATGTCCTCGACCTGCGCGCGGTGCGCGGGATCTCCCGCGGCGTCGCGCTCCTCGAACGGGTCGTTGCGCAGGTCGAACAGCTGCTCGACGCCGAACTCCGGCCACGCGATGAACGTCCAGTCGCGCGTCACCAGCGCCTCGGACGCCGGGATGAAGTTCTTGTCGCGGATCGTCGGGTGCTCGTAGAGGAACTCTTGGCGCCACGGTGTGCTCGGCGCGTCCGACCGCGGGAGATAGAGCGTCGAGAAGTCCCGCCCCTGCATGCCCGCGGGCGGCGCGATTCCCGCGGCGGCGAGGACCGTGGGCGCGAGGTCCACATTCAGCGTGAACTCGGCGCTCGTCGACCCGCGGCGCGCGGCGTCCATGCGCGGGTCGCGCACGACGAGCGGCACGCGGATCGACTCCTCGAACGGATACCACTTGTCGGCCAGCCCGTGCTCGCCGTGCAGGTAGCCGTTGTCGGTCGTGAAGATCACGAGCGTCTCGGCGAGCACACCTTCGCGCCGCAGTTCGTCGACGATGCGGCCGCACGCGGCGTCGACTTCGGTCACAAGGCGGTAGTAGTTCTTCATGAACTCCTGGTACCGCTCGGGCGTGTCGAATCGCCAGCCCCAGCGCCGGCGGCCTTCGTTGCGATCGTTTGCAAGAAACGATGGCAGCGCGCGGAACGCAGCATCGGTCGCCGTGCGCGGCACGGGCACGGAGACATCGCGGTAGAGCGCCATGCTCGCAGGCTGCGGCAGATACTGCTGCGGGTTGCCGTCCTCCGCGTGCGGCGCGAAGAACGCGACCGTGAGGCAGAACGGCTTGCCCTCGGGCCGCGTGCGCAGGAACTCGAGCGCGTCACGCTCGTTCTTCTCGGTGACATGCACGCGCGTGCCGTCGGGCCCCTTCACCCAATGCGTGCCGTTCGCGAGCCGCCCAGCGCCGAAGTCGTATTCCGCCGCAGGAAACGCGCCGTTGTGCCACTTGCCGACATGACCGACCCAATAGCCCTGCGCGCGCAGCTGCGCGGGGAATGTCTCGCTCCACGGCGTGGCGAACATGTCGAACCCGCGGCACCCGTGGCGCGACATCCACTGCCCCGTGATCATGCTCGCGCGACTCACGCCGCAGATCGCGGTGGTGACGGAGTTATGCGTGAAGCGCACGCCTTCCTGCGCGAGCGCGTCGATCGCCGGCGTGCGCACGACCGGATTTCCCGCGCAGCCGAGCGTGTCGTGGCGCCAGTCGTCGGCGTAGAGCAGCACGATGTTGAGCTGCCGCTGCGGCGGCGCAGGACTCGGCGCGGGCATGCTCGCGCAGCCTGATCCGAACAGCGGCGCCAGCGCGACGACGAGAAGCGCGAGCCTCAAGCCCCGCCCCAGATCTTCCGCATCAGCGCGAACACCTCGGGTTCCTGCTCCATCAGCTCGCCGCGATTGAACGGCTCGAAGTCGTTGACGCCGAAGTACGCCTCGGTCATTTCCGCGAAGAACTCCATCTGATTCGTGCACCCATAGTGGGGCTCGAGGTCGCCGTCGATATGCCGGACGCTCGCGTAGCGCGGCTTCGCGCGGAACTTCTCCCACGCGGCGACGATCTCGGCGTCGCCGAACCCGAGCTTCTGGTCGTGATACGCGTGCGCGAGTTCGTGCAGCACCGACCACGGCTGCACCGTCTGGTGGCGGTGCGACGACCACTCGCTCGCGTCGGGAATGTGCACCGCCCGCGCGAGCCGCTCGCTGTAGCCATGCTCGACGAGCCACTCGCGCGACGGGTGGTACTGCGCGCTCGTGAGTTCGCCATGCGCGAGGTCGATCTGGATCACGACCTCGCGGAGCGCGGTCACCTTGTCCGGAGGCAGGATGAACGCGATCTCGTAGAGACGATTCGAGAGAAGCCGAAGCGCATGCTCGCCGACCGGCTTGCCTCCGCCCGACTTTCCATCGGTCTCCAGCAGACGGTCGTCGATGCGCACCTTCCAACCCTCGATCTCGCGCTCGGTGTGCGACACGGGCTTCGGCGGAAGCGACGCGCGGGGGCGCTCGGCTGCCGAACGGCCCGCGAGCACGGGCGCGCTGCAGGTCTTGCACGGCTGCGCGCGGTCGGACGCCGCGCATCCGAACAGACCGCCAACCGATGCGAGGACGACGGCACGCAAGATCGAATCACGCATCCGAGCATGAGAGAAGAAGCACACCGCCGACGCAAGCCCTTCGTCCGGATTCCTGCCCACGCTACCCTGCCCGCATGCACTTCCGCCTTGCCGACGACCGCGACGACGACGCGTTGTGGCGCATCATCGAGCCGACCGTGCGCGCGGGCGAGACCTGGGCCCTGCCCCGCGACTGGACGCGCGACGCGGCGCTTGCGTACTGGCGCGCGCCCGCGCTCGAAACATGGGTGGCGGAGCGCGGCACCCCCGACGGCACCCTCGATGGCACCCCCGATGGCACCCCCGACGCCCGCGATGTCGTGGGCACCTACTTCCTGCGCCCCGCGCAGCTTGGGCCCGGCTCGCACATCGGGAACGCCGGCTACATGGTGCGCCCCGATGCGTGGGGCCAAGGCGTCGCCGGCGCGATGTGCGACCACTCGATCGAGCGCGCGCGCGAACGCGGCTTCGCGGCGATCCAGTTCAACTTCGTGGTGTCGACGAACGCCCGCGCGGTCGCGCTGTGGGAACGCAAGGGTTTCCGCGTGATCGGCCGCTCGCCCGGCGCCTACATGCACGCGACGCTCGGCGCGGTCGACAGCCTGATGATGCATCGCACGGTGTGAAGACCGCGCAGCGTGATGGCGCGACTTCCCGCTATGCTCCAACGATGCTCGCCTCGCCAAAGACCATCGGTCCAATCGCGATCTCCGCGCTCCTCGCCCTGATGCCGATCGGATGCGGCGGAGACGCGCCTGCGCCGGCGCCGGCGCCTGCAGCGACCGCACCCACTGCGCCCCCAGCCGCCACCGCGCCCGCCGCTCCCAAGGCTGCGTCGGGCGCGGCGCTCGAGTACCAGGCGGTGCTCGCCAAGTTCCCCGATTCAAGCAGCGAGAACGCCCGCTACCTCGTCTTCAACACCATGGGCGTCTCGCTCGACGCCTCGAGGGCGAAGGGCTCGTGGCCGTCGCTCGCTCGCACGCTCGAGCAGGCGCAGCCGCAGATCGAGGCGCTGCTCCGCGTCACGGAGATGAGCGAGTGCACCTTCGCCGAGGTCGCCGTCGACGGCGGAACGCGCAAGTTGCCACCCGAGACCATGAAGCTCTTCAGAGGCGTTCGCAACGGCGGCGCGATGCTTGCAGCCGATGCGGCGCGCACCTTCGTCGCGGGCGACACCGCGGGCGCCGCGCGGCGTGCTGCGGGACTCGCCTCGATGCTCCGTCACATCGCGGGGAGCGGCCTGCCGACTTCCGGCGAGTTCGCGACCGACCTCCTCACGCGACTCGACACGATCGTGCCGCCGATGACGGCAGGCGTCGACGGCACGAAGCTCACCGATGCCGACCGCGCCACGCTGCTCGCGGCGCTGGACACGCTGAATCCAACCGACCCGTGCGGGTACGCGGACGGAGCTGCAAACAACGCATTTGCGGCAAAGCAAGCGGCCACGCTCGCCAAGCTGAAGGCCGGCCTCGGCGGTTGACGCTCGGGCTTTGGTGCGCGCCGAGGTGCGTGCGTCGGGGGCTCGACTGCTACGCTTGCCGCGGCGAATCCCATGCGCACCCGCGTCCGCGTACCAGAACTCATGGACGATCCCGCGCTCGACGCGGCGGCGCACGACCAAGCGCTTGCGGGGCTTGCGCGGCTGAACGCGTGGTCGCGCAGCCACTGGCTGCTCTGGGACGGCATTGCTCGGCACGCACGCGAAGTGAACGCAGCAGGCCGCGCGTTGCGCGTGATCGACATCGCGACCGGCTCGGGCGACGCACCCATCGCGATGGCGTTGCGCGCGCGGCGACACGGGCTCAAGATCGATTGGACGCTTTGCGACGCGAGCGCACACGCGCTGTCGGTAGCCACCGCGCGAGCCACTGCCGCGGGCGTGACGGTGAACACGATCGTCGCCGATGCGATTGCGGCGCCGCTTCCCTGCGAAGGCGATCTCGTCACCTGCTCGCTCTTCCTGCATCACTGCGATCCCGACGACGCCACGCGCGTCCTCGCGCACATGGCCGCGGCGGCCGCGCGCGCGGTGGGCGTCACCGATCTCGACCGTTCGCGCCGCGGGCTTGCGCTCGCGTGGCTTGGCTCTCGCGTCCTCAGTCGCTCACCCATCGTGCATTTCGACGCGCTCGCGAGCGTGCGCGCCGCGTTCACATGCCACGAAATCACGGCACTCGCGGGCGCGGCTGGCCTTGCCGAAGTTTCCGTGCGCGCGGCATGGCCTGCGCGCTGGACGCTGTGGTGGAGGCGCCCATGAGCGAAACCACGGCATTCGATATCGCGGTCATTGGCGCTGGGCCCTCGGGTACTTGCGCCGCACTCGCCGCCGCACGCGCGGGTGCGCGCGTGGTGCTTGTCGACCGTGGCGCCATGCCGCGCGCAAAGGTGTGCGGCTGCTGCCTCGCTGCGTCGGGCGTCGCCGCGCTGCACGCTGCAGGCGCGGGCGACGCGCTCGCGGGTGCGGTGCCGTTGCGTGCGATCCGCGTGACGAGCGGCGGGCGCGCGATGACGCTCGCGCGCGAGGCGGGCGTTGCGATCGGCCGTGAGGATCTCGACGCGCGCCTGGTCGACCTCGCGCGGCGCGCGGGCGTCGAGGTGCGGCTCGAGACCTCCGCACGCGTGGCGCGTGACCGCAGCGTGCGGCTCACGCGTGGCGAGCGCGTGTCGGCGCTGCACGCCCATACGGTCATCGTGGCCGACGGCCTCCAGGGCGGCGCGCTCGACGAGGTGCCCGGCTTCGAGTGGCGCATGACCCCGCACAGCATGATGGGCTTCGGCGCCGTGCTGCCGGCGACCGCATTCGACTGCCCGCCCGGCGAGATCCACATGCATGTGGCGCGCGACGGCTACATCGGCGTGGTGCGGCTCCCGTCGGGCGACATCGATGTCGCGGCGGCCGTTGCCCCCGCTGCGCTCAAGCGTTCGGGAACCGTCGCCGCCTGTGCGCGCGCGCTCCTTGCAGATGTCGCACACGACGCCGAGGCCGTCGGGCGCGCGCGGTGGCGCGGCACGCCGCAGCTCACGCGCACGCGCGCACGCGTCGCGGCGCCAGGGATCCTCGTGGTCGGCGACGCGGCCGGCTACATCGAGCCCTTCACCGGCGAAGGCATGTCGTGGGCGATCGCGACCGGCCTGGCCGCAGGCGAACTCGCCGCGCGCGACGCGCGTGCGCACGAACGCTGGCCCG
>JBKCZS010000046.1:0-25460 GCA_046337925.1 bacterium
CCGTACACCACCAGGTTCTCCGGCCGCTCGGCGACCTCGGGGTCGAGGTTGTTCATCAGCATGCGCATGGCGGCTTCGGCCGCCCACGACTTGCAGGTGAGGGTGTTGCCGCGCGGGGCGCGGATCACGCGGGCGGGAGCGTCGACTTGCGATTGCTGCGTCGTCATGCGACGAGTGTAGCGGGGGCGCTACGGCCTCGAAAACGCGCCCTGCGCGATCAAGCCCTCGATCGCCCGGATATCGGGCGAAAGCACGCGATCCTTCGCGAGCTTGGTCACCGCCGCGCGCACCGCCGCGTGCGCCTTCTCGACGCCCGCGCCCGACTTCAGCGGCCGATGCGCCTCGAGCGCCTCGGCCATCACGAGCAGTTCGATGGCGACCACGCTTCGTGCGAGCGCAACGCTGCGCGTCGCCTTCAGCGCGCTCGTCGCGCCGAAGCTGTTGTAGTCCTCGATGCCGGCGCTCGTGGGGATGTTCGTCACGCTCGCAGGCATGGCGTTGCCCGCGAGTTCATTGACGCACGCCGCCGCCGCGTACTGCGCGATCATCAGGCCGCTCTCGACGCCCGGATCCCGCGCGAGGTACGGTTTGTGCGCCACGAACTGGTCGAAGCCCGACACCACCCAGAAGGTGCGGCGCTCGCTGATTCCAGCGACATGGCTGCACGCGACCGCGAGGAGATCAAGCGCGATCGCAAGCGGCATGCCGTGGAAGTTGCCGCCCGAGACGATGTCGCCGCGGATCGGGTCCCCCGTCCCGCGGTCGTCCTTCACGAACACCAGCGGGTTGTCGGTCACGGCGCCGAGCTCGCGCTCGATCGCGCCCTCGACGTAGCGGAAGGCGTCGAGCGCGGCACCAAGCACCTGCGGCATCGCGCGCAGCGAGTAGGGGTCCTGCACGCGCGGGTCGTTCTCGGCGTGCGAGCGCACGATCTCGCTTCCGGAAAGGAGGCCGCGCAGGCGCGTGGCGACCTCGATCTGCCCGGGCTGACGGCGAATCTCGTGGATGCGCGCGTCGAGGAACGCGTCGGTCGCCTTCGCGGCGTCGATCGCCATCGCGGCCGCCGCCAGCGCCGCGTCGAACACGCGGCGGAAATCGTGGCAGAGGAGCGCGCCCGTCGCGCACATGAGGTGCGTGCCGTTCAGGAGCGCGAGCCCTTCCTTCTCCTCGAGGTCGTAGGCGCCGAGGCCAAGGCTCGTGAGCACCCACGCCGCCGGCTGGACGCGGGCCCGATGCCAGCATTCGCCCTCGCCGAGCACGACGAGCGCGGCATGCGCGAGCGGGGCAAGGTCGCCGGATGCCCCGACCGAGCCACGCGATGGAATCGCAGGGTCCACATGCTCGTTGAGGAGCGTGACGATGCGCTCGAGCGTCTCGACGCGCACGCCCGAGGCGCCGCGCGCGAGGCTCGCCGCGAGCGTCGCCATGAGCGCGCGCGACGTCTCGCGCGGAAGATGCTCGCCGAGGCCGCATGCGTGCGAGCGGATGATGTTCCGCTGCAGGTCGCGCGCCCGGTCGCGGTCGATGCGCACGCGCGAGAGGCTTCCGAAGCCGGTGTTGAGCCCGTAGACCGCGCGGTCGCCGGCGAGCGCCGTCTCGACCACCGCGCGCGCGGCCGCCACGCGCTCGCGCGCAGCCGGCGCGAGCTCGACGCGCACCGGCGCCGAGAGGGTCGCCCGCGCGATGCGCGCGAGGTCATCCACCGAGAGCGGCGAACCATCGAGGACGACGGGGGAGTGGAGCGGGGACGCGGGCGAGGAGGGCGGGTGAGTCACGGCCATCGGAGGGAGAAATATACGGGTTTCCCGCGCATGATTTCGTCGCCTTCCCTTGCTTGCGGTCGCGGGGCGTTTCGCGCACACTGCAAGGATGTCCTCTTCCTCCCGCCGCATGGTCGTGCTGTGCGTTGCCATCGCGCTCGCCGCGTGCATCTTCGCGCTCGTCGTGCCGACGCTCGAGAGCGTGCGCGGCATCTACGGCCCGACCGTCGCAGACGCAGGGCGGCCGATCCTCGCCGTGCTCGCGATCCTGGCCGCCTTCGCCGCCACGACCGCGCTGGCCGCCTTCGCAGGCCGGACGCTCAACGCGGTGGTGGGGCTCTTCGTCCTCGGCTGCGGCGTCGGCATGCTCGCCATGCAGGGCGGCGCGGTGCGCGACCTCGTCTTCGGCGAGTCGGACCTGCGTCTGGCCGCACTCGAGTGCGCGCTGTGGGCCGTGCTGGTCGCGGCCGGATCGCACCTGATCTTCAAGATCGCGGGCCGCCTGCCCGATGTGCAGGAGACGCACGAGGATGACATCGACTCGCCGTACGGCAAGAGCGCGCGCCTCTCGTGGCTCGCCGGCATCGCGGGTGTCGCGGCGGCGTGGCTCTGCGCTGCCACGCTGACCAAGGGCCAGGCCGTCGGCGCGGCCGTCGTCGGTGGATTCGTCTCCGGCGCGCTCGGCCGCATGCTTGCGCCGCGCACCACGCCCGTCTATCTCGCTGCGGCACCGATGGTGGCCTTCGCGGCGGTCTACGCATTCCTCGCCTTCACCGTGCGCGGCGACCTGCCCGCTGCGCTCGTCGACGGCGCGTTTCCGAGGCTCCTCCGCATCATGCCCGTCGACATGGCGGCAGGCGCGCTGGCCGGCACGTCGCTTGGCTTCGGCTTCATGCGCAGCTTCACCGAGCAGAAGGCGACGGAGTGAACGGCCGGCACCGCACGCCGCGCGCCCGCGACCCGAAACGCAGCACTCCCAACTGATCGAGCACCCATGTCCGCAACCACATCAGCGACCGGCGGCGCCACGCCGCTTTCCCTCCTCGTCACCGGCACCATCGGCATCGACACCGTCGAGACGCCCACGGCGCGCGCCGAGCGCGTGCTCGGCGGAAGCGCCGCGTACTTCGCCGCGGCCGCGAGCCGCCTCGCGCCGGTGCGCCTCGTCGGCGTGGTGGGCGACGATCTGCCCGCGCATCACCGCACGGTGCTCGAGGGGCTGAAGGGCGTCGATCTCCGCGGGCTCGAGACGCGCGCGGGCGGCAAGACGTTCGCCTGGGGCGGCAAGTATCTCCTCAACCTGAACGAGCGCGAGACGCTGTTCACGGAGCTCGGCGTGGTCGCCGAGGCGCCGCCGAAGGTGCCCGCGGCCTTCGCCGACAGCGAGCTCGTCTTCCTCGGCAACACGCACCCGGCCGTGCAGGCCGGGCTCCTCGAGCAGGTCAGCGGCCGCAAGCTCGTGGTCGCCGACACCATGGATCTCTGGATCAACGTCGCGCACGACGAACTCGTGCATCTCCTCTCGAAGGTCGACGGCATCGTGCTCAACGACTCCGAGGCCGCGCACCTGACGGGCATCCGCAACGCGATCACCGCCGGCCGCCGCATCCTCGGCTACGGCCCGACGTTCGCGGTCGTGAAGAAGGGCGAGCACGGCGCCGTGCTTGTGCACCGCGATGGCGTCGCCGTCGTGCCGGCGTTCCCGGCCGAGGAGGACATGGTGATCGACCCGACCGGAGCGGGAGACACCTTCGCCGGCGGATTCATGGCGCATCTCGCGCGGACCGGACGCACCGATCTCGACGCGCTCCAGAGCGCGCTCTCGTGGGGCACGGTCATGGCCAGCTTCACCATCGGCGCGTTCAGCCTCGACGGCGTCGCGCGCGCGGGCGAGGCCGATCTGGCCGAGCGCTACCAGCGCTTCGCGCGCCACGCGCGGGTGTGAGCGGCTACGCTGTCTGGATGTCCCCGATCGCACGATTCCTCGCTGCGGGCGCTGCGTTTGCAGCGTCCATTGCCGCTTCGTCGTCCGCCCAGACCTACACGCCGCTCAAGGACATCCCGGGCTCCGAACTCATGCGCCGCATGCAGAGCGCGATGGGTGGCATCGGCCAGGGCGGCAACATCGGCAGCGCCAACTGGGATGTCGAAGGCAACCGCCTGTGGGTCAGCGGCATCGAGGGCAAGGAGGGCTGGCACACGCTCGACCTCGCGACGGGCGCCGTCGCGCCGGCGGACGGCGAGCCTCCCGCGACCGCGGCCGCGTCGCGCACGCAGCGCGGCGAAGGCGGCCGGCGCCCCGCGCGCGGACGGCAGTTCACGACCGCGGAAAGTCCCGACGGCGCATGGACCGCGACCAGCGAAGGCGGCAACCTGTATCTCGCGCCGCGCGAGGGCGACCGAGTCGCGCTGACGACCGACGGCGACGACGACATCAAGTACGGCCAGGCGTCGTGGGTGTACGGCGAGGAACTCGACCAGACCACCGCGATGTGGTGGAGCCCCGACTCGAAGTACCTCGCGTTCTACCGCTTCGACGAGTCCGAGGTGAAGGACTTCTACATCCTCGCCGGCTGGACCGACACCAACACCCGCGTGATGAGCGAGGCGTACCCGAAGCCAGGCGCCGCGAATCCCACGGCGACGCTCCTCGTCTACTCCCTCGAGACGAAGGACATCGTCGAGGTCGACTGTTTCAGCGAGGCATCCGGCGCGAAGGCGGACGCCGAGTACTACATCTACAACATCCTCTGGACGCCCGACGGATCTGAGCTTCTCTACTCGCGCACGCCGCGGCGCCAGGATGTGCTCGAGGTGCTCGCCGCGAACCCGAAGACGGGCGCGTCGCGCGCGGTCGTCACCGAGCGGCAGGACAGCTGGCAGGAAAACCGCCCGCTCATGCGCTTCCTCAAGGACCGGAAGCGCTTCCTGTGGGAAACCGAGAAGACGGGCTACAAGCACTACGAACTCCGCTCGCTCGACGGATCGCTCCTCTCGACCGTGACGAAGGGCGAGTGGCCGGTCGAGTCGATCGTGCTCGTCGACGAGGATGCGGGCGAGCTGTGGTTCACCGCGTGGAGCGGCAGCAATCCCGTGCAGGCGCAGCTGCATGTCGCGAAGCTCGACGGCAGCGAGTGCGTGCGCGTGACGGGCGGAGACTTCAACCACTCGAACTACCGCATCTCGCCGCGCGGCGACTTCGTGATCGCGACGGCCGAGCGCACCGATGTGCCGCAGCACACGGTGGTGTACGCCCGCAACGGCACGCGCGTCGCGACCCTCGCCGAGGGCTCGACCAAGGGCTTCGCTACCCACGGCCTCACGCCGAGCGAGCTCTTCACCTGCAAGGCCGCCGACGGCGAGACCGACCTCTACGGCCGCATCGCGTATCCGCCCGCGTTCGACCCGACGAAGAAGTACCCGGTCGTCGTCGACACCTACGGAGGGCCGTCGATCCGCCTCGTCACCGACCGCTTCGACGCAGGCGACCCGCGCACCGCGCTTGGCTTCATCCTCGTCACGGTCGACAACCGCGGCACGCCGGGGCGCGGCAAGAAGTTCGAGTCGGGCGCGTACCTCAAGCTCGGGCAGGTCGACATCGACGACCAGGCTGCGGCGGTCACGCATCTTGCCGCCACGCGGCCGTTCGTCGACGGCACGCGCGTCGGCATCACGGGCCATAGCTACGGCGGCTACATGGCCGCGATCGGCGTGATCCGCCGCGGCGATGTCTTCCACGCGGGCGTGGCGGGCGCGCCGCCGACCGACTGGCGGCAGTACGACACGATCTACACCGAGCGCTACATGCGCACGCCGCAGGAGAACCCCGAGGGCTACGACGCGGGCAGCTGCGTGAAGCACGCCGGCAAGCTGAAGGGGAAGCTTCTGCTCCTCCACGGCATGCTCGACGACAATGTGCATCCGAACAACACCTTCCAGCTCGCAAACGCGCTCCAGTCGGTGAACCGTCCGTTCTCGATGATGCTCTTCCCGAACTCCGACCACGGCATCTGGAGCCCGGCCGTCGAGAGCGTGAAGTGGTCGTTCTTCGTCGAGGCGCTGTCGCCCGAGACGCCGAACTGGGGCAAGAAGGCTGAATCGGAAGGCGCCGCGGCCGCGCCATCGAGCGCGGAGGAGTCGGCGTCGTGAAGCTCCCGCCCGATCGCTCGCATGTCGCCACCGAGCAGCGCCACGAGGAGTCCGCGGCGCTCGACGAACTCGGCACGGCCGAACTCGTGACGCTGCTGGCGCGCGACCAGCGCCGCGCGGTTGCGGCCGTCGAGGCCGCGTCGGAATCGATCGCGCGCTTCGCCGACGCCGTGGCGTCGTCGCTCGCGCGCGGGGGCAGGCTCGTCTACGCGGGCGCCGGCACGAGCGGGCGCCTCGGAGTCCTCGACGCGAGCGAATGCCCGCCGACATTCCGGAGCGACCCAGCGCAGGTCGTGGGCATCATCGCGGGTGGCGACGGCGCGCTGCGGAAGTCGAGCGAAGGCCGCGAAGACGAGGAGGAGGGGATCGCAGCCGAGTTCGAGCGGCTCGCGCTCGATTCGCGCGACACGTTCCTCGGGATCGCCGCCGGCGGCACGACGCCGTACGCGCTCGGCGCGCTGCGCCTCGCGAAGTCGCGCGGCGCGACGACGGGCTTCCTCACCTGCGCGCCGCACGCGGAGCCCGCGTTCTGCGACCACCGCATCGTGCTCGCGACGGGCGCCGAGATCCTGACGGGCTCCACGCGCCTCAAGGCGGGTACCGCGACCAAGATCGCGCTCAACGCGATCACGACCGCCGCATTCGTGCGGCTCGGCAAGACCTACGGCAACCTCATGGTCGACCTCGCCGCGACGAACGACAAGCTCGTCGACCGCGCGCTGCGGATCTACCGCGAGTTCTTCCCGAACGACACGCGCGAGCAGGCCTTCGCGCAGCTCGAGGCCGCGGGAGGGCTTCTCAAGATCGCCCTCGTCATGCGCGCGCGCAGCGAGACCCGCGCCGAAGCCGAACGCACGCTCGCCACGCACGGCGGGTCGCTCCGCCGCGCGATCGGGTGAACGCGCCATCGAGCGCAACGCGCGAGCACAGAACCTTCCGATACGACAGCCATTTGGACTGTCGACCCGCACGCGCCACGCTCGGGCTTCGCCCTCGAAAACGAACACACGCCGCGAATCTTCGCGGCGTGTGTCGTATTCGTATCGCCAAAGCGAGCGAAGATTTCCGGGTCGAGCCGAAGGCACGGCCCGAAAATCAAGTCGCGAGCGCTCGAACTCAGACGCTCTCGTTGAGGCCCTTCATCGCGCGGATGCGGACCTTGCGGCTCGCGGGCTTCGCCTTGATCGTGATCTCTTCGCCGGTGAAGGGGTTCTTGCCCTTGCGCGCCTTGGTGGCGGGCTTGATCACGGTGCGCATCTTCGCGAGACCGAAGAGGTTGAAGGTGCCGCAGCCCTTCTTGCCGAGGTCAGCCTTGAGCATCTCGGTCATGGTGTCGAACACCGACACGACCTGCTTGCGCGAGAGGCCGGTGACGGCGGCGATGTCCTTGTAGATGGAACCCTTGGTGCGGACCTTGGAAGCGGGGGTGATCTTGATCTTGCTGGCCATTGAGAGGAGTCCTTTCGTGCCTGAACTGACAGGCTCCCTGCCTGTCGTATTCGCGGAAAATAAAGGGGTCGGACCTTGATGACAAGGGCTTCGGGCATTGAAAAGTGCCAAAAAACCGATGTTTTTCGCCTTTTCGGCCGAAACCCCCAATTTCACCGATGAATTCGTCTCTTTTGGGCCTTCGCGCCGTCCGAGGCGTCACATGCGGATCGTTTCGCCATCGGAGTCGTCGGAGTCGAGGAACGCCGAGGGCTTCTTCGGCGCGGAGCGGCCTTCCGAGCCGGACGGGGTCGCCGACCGCAGCGAAATCGAGGCATTCGGAGCGGTCGTCCGCACCACGCGCTGCACCGAGACCCTGAAGTTTCCGACCGGAAGCGTGATGCCGTCCTCGAGCCGCTTGCGATACCAGCGCTTGCCCTCGAACAGGATGCCCGAGGAGCTTCCAGCGTCGACGAGCGACCACTGCTCGGTTCCGCGGGCGATGACCGCGTGGATCGGGTCCACGGAGGGGTCGCAGATCTGGAGATCCGCGGCGGTGGATCGGCCGAGCGTCAGGCGGGGCGCTCCGCTGCCTCGGCTCGCGCCAAGCCCCGTGAGGTCCGCGCAGAGGTGGATCACGCCCCGGCTGTCGGCGACCACGAGCATGTCGGCCGCCGCGGTTGGCTCGTTGGAGGCCAGATCCTCGATCTCGAGTCGCACGATTCGGGCGGGTTTTCCCGATGCGGGCGTGCTCGGACGCGCATCGATCCATTCCGGCGGCGTGGCCGAAGCGCCCGCGAGCCAGATGTAGACCGAGCCGATCTTCACCCACGCGTCGGCCGACAGCTGTGCGCAGCGGACCGGGCCGTTCTCGGTGTCGAGGCCTCCGGCCGAGCCCGCGTCGCAGGCAAGCCAGCGTCCGTTCGAGTGGAACACGAGCGCATGGCGGCGGCTGACCGAGGCGCTCTCGATCACGATGTCGCAGTTCGACTCGCGGCCGATCCAGTACGCGCGCACCGGATCGAGCTTTCGGTTGGCCAGGACCTGGCCGTCGGGAGTGGAAATGAGGACTTCCGCCACAGCGGCTGCAGGATAGGTCAGAACGGGCACGGCGTGTCCCTTCGGGTTCGTCGAACCGCGACGGGAACGAAGGCCGGACCTCGATGGCCCAGGCTCCCCGCTCAGCCGCCGCGCAGGACGGGCGACCGTCCCACCGAGTGATACGCAAAACCGCGCTCGGCCATGAGGGAAGTCCGGTAGAGATTGCGGCCGTCGAAGATCAGTCTGGACGGCATGTTCCGCGAAATCCGGTCGAAATCGGGCGCGCGGAACTCGTTCCACTCGGTGGCGATCACGAGGGCGTCGGCCCCGGCGAGGGTGTCGTACATGTCCTTGCCGTGCTCGACCTGGGGCATCTCGCGCCCGAGATTCTCAAGCGCCACGGGGTCGAAGGCGCGGACCTTGGCGCCCGCGGCGAGCGCCATCTTCATCAGCGAGATCGACGGGGCCTCGCGGATGTCGTCGGTGCGGGGCTTGAACGCGACTCCCCAGAAGGCAAGCGTCTTGCCGCGGAGATCCTTGCCCATCGCGCCTTCGATCTTCGACCAGAAGTGGCGGCGCTGCGCCTGGTTCACGCGGTGGACGGCCGCGTTCAGCTCGCACTCGAACCCCGCCGCGCGGCCCATCGACACGACGGCGAGCGTGTCCTTCGGGAAGCACGATCCGCCGTAGCCGAGGCCCGGGTAGAGGAACTGGTTGCCGATGCGCTTGTCGGCGCACATGCCCTCGCGCACGCTCGTGACATTCGCGCCGTACTTCTCGCAGAGGTTCGCCATCTCGTTGATGAACGAGATCTTGCAGGCGAGCATCGCGTTCGACGCGTACTTCACCATCTCCGCCGAGCGGACATCCATGATGAAGATGGGGTTTCCCTGCCGCACGAACGGGTCGTAGAGCTCGCGCATCACCGCAGCCGCATGCTCGCTCTCGACGCCGCAGACCACGCGGTCGGGCTTCATGAAGTCGTTGATCGCGTCGCCTTCCTTGAGGAACTCCGGGTTGTCGGCGATGTGGAACGGGATCTTGGTCTTCGACGCGATGAGGTCGCGCACCTTGTGGCTGGTGCCGACGGGGACGGTGCTCTTCACGACCACGGTCTTCGTCTTTTCGGCGGGGCCGAGCGCGTTCATCGCGTCGGCGATGTCTCCCGCGACCCGCAGGACATACTGGAGATCGGCGCTGCCGTCCTCGTCGCTCGGGGTGCCGACGCAGATGAAGATGACGCTCGCGTCGCGGTAGGCGGCCAGCTTGTCGGTGGTGAAGTGCAGGCGGCCCGCGGCCGCGTTGCGGGTGATCATCTCCGAGAGGCCGGGCTCGTAGATCGGGCTCTCGCCGCGGCGGAGCATCGCGATCTTGCGCTCGTCGACATCGAGGCAGGTCACTTCCTGGCCGGTCTCTGCGAAGCAGGCTCCCGTCACCAGTCCCACATAGCCGGTTCCAACCATCGTCAGCTTCATGAACGCTCCCTCTGCGGCTGCGCCTGCGGTGCAAGGGCGGTCACTCTATCAAGAGAGCGAACGCTCAAGCGCCTCTCCGCTGCGCCGACTCGAAGGCGAGCAGGCGGCACTTGATGTCGGCGAGGGCGCCCGTGCGCGAGCCCGCGTAGCCGCCGAGGCCGGACGCCGACACGACGCGGTGGCAGGGGACGGCGATGGGGAGCGGATTGACGCGCAGCGCGTTGCCGATGGCGCGGCAGTGCACGGGGCGGAGGCCAAGCTCCTTGGCGATCCAGCCGTAGGTGCGGGTCTCGCCCGGATCGATTCCGCAGCAGGCCTCCCACACGCGGCACTGGAAGGGCGTGCCGTCGCCGGTCGGCAGGTCCTTGAAGGTCTTCTCCCAGTCGCGGCCGCGAAAGTACCGCAGGAAAGCCTCCACGAAGGCGGCCGCCATCTCGTCCCGGCGGTCGAAGTCGGGGGGCGTGGCGCGCCCGATCATCCACTCGGCCGACAGCAGGACGCCGCGCCGCCCGACGGCGAGCGTCCCGATCTCGGACTCGATGATGCCGTCGCGGGCGCGAGCGCGCATGGGCGTAGCGTATCGTCTCGACTACCATTGGCGCCATGACTCCCGCGACTCCCGCGACTCCCGCGACCGCAGCCCCGTCCGCGTCCCGCACCATGCCAGCCGGTTTCCCCATCGATATCCCCCTCGATTCGATGAGCGCGCAGCTCCTCACGATGCTCGAGCGCTACGACCCTGCGGCCGCGCGCCTGATGGCGCAGGAGGCCGAGCGCCAGGCGACCACCCTCGAGCTGATCGCGAGCGAGAACCATGTCTCGACCGAAGTGATGCACGCGGTCGGCTCGTGGCTGACGAACAAGTACGCCGAGGGCTACCCCGGCAAGCGCTACTACGGCGGCTGCGAGTTCCACGACGGGATCGAGGACCTCGCGCGCGACCGCGCGAAGCAGCTCTTCGGCTGCAAGTTCGCGAATGTGCAGCCCCACTGCGGCGCCAACGCCAACACCGCGACCTTCATGGCGATGTGCGATCCGGGCGACACGATCCTGTCGCTGCCGATCAAGTCGGGCGGCCACCTCTCGCACGGCCTGAAGCCGAACTTCTCCGGCACCTTCTACAAGATCGCCGAGTACGACCTCGACGCAGCGACCGAGCTCCTCGACTACGACGCCATTCACCGCATCGCGAAGGAGACGAAGCCGAAGATGATCATCTGCGGCTACTCGGCGTACCCGCGCGTGATCGACTTCGCGCGCTTCCGCGCGATCGCGGACGAAGTCGGCGCGGTACTCATGGCCGACATCGCGCACATCGCGGGCCTCGTCGCGACGGGCGTCCATCCGTCGCCGTTCCCGCACGCGCATGTCGTCACCACGACCACGCACAAGACGCTGCGCGGACCGCGCGGCGGCCTCATCCTCTCGAACGACGAGGAGATCGCGAAGAAGATCGACCGCAAGGTGTTCCCCGGCTCGCAGGGCGGACCGCTGATGCATGTGATCGGCGCGAAGGCGATCGCGTTCGGCGAGGCGCTCAAGCCCGAGTTCAAGGTGTACTGCCAGCAGGTCGTGAAGAACGCGCAGGCGCTCGCGGCCGCGCTCGTGAAGCGCGGCTACCGCCTCTGCTCGGGTGGCACCGACAACCACCTGATGCTCGTCGACCTGCGCGCGCGCTCGGCCGACCTCACCGGCGCCGACGCCGAGAAGTGGCTCGAGAAGGCCGGCGTCATCGTCAACAAGAACGGCATTCCGAACGATCCGCGTCCGCCGATGGTGACGAGCGGCCTGCGCCTCGGCACGCCTGCGCTCACGACGCGCGGCCTGAAGGAAGCGGAGATGGAGCTCGTCGCGGCGTGGATCGACCGCGTGCTCGGCTCGTCGGGCGATGCGGCGACGATCGCGGCCGTGCGCGGCGAGATCCGCTCGTTCTGCGGCAGGTTCCCGCTCTTCCACTGAGGTCCGCGAGTGTCACGGTGGACGCCGCCGCGGCACTCCGGTGCGGGTGGCTCCGAAAGGTCCTCTCGGCGCGAGCGGCCGTCGTCGCGTGCGCGCCTCCGCTGACGGGCCGGGCGATCCGCTTCGGCTGCGACGGCCGAGGAAGTCCTGGTCCGAGCCTTGGCCGATCTTGTGATGCGGGAGCGGGTCGGCGAAAGGCGCGCGAACGGCGGCGGGTTGTGGTTCTCGGTGCGTTCGCGCCGATAGAGAGGAACCATGCAGTTTCCGCAGCAGCCGTCGCTTCCGCACACGCAGGGACTGGCCGACTCGGCGATCGACGCCGCGTGGGCCGTGATGCCGCCGGACATGGATCTCGAGACGACGCAGCTGCTGCCGGTGGTCGTGGGGGCCCACCCGCGCAGCGAGATCGCGGACCGGCCGCTCGCGAACCGGCTCGTGTCGGCGATCCGCCAGTGGCAGCGGCAGCATGAGGAGAAGTCGGAGCTGCGGCTGATCCCGATGGTGATGACCGACCTTTGGTACCTGAACGACCGCGAGCTCTTGCTGCAGCCGACGATCGCGATCGGCGACCCGACACTGAACGCGGCGAGCGCGTACTTCGGCACGCGTCTGCCGAGGGCCTATGTGGTCGACGGGCAGCTGCAGGTGCTGGCGGACCTCGAATTCGTGGAGCCGAGCGTGACGATGTGGGGCGCGGATGCCCACACGACGCGGACGGCGCTCGACTGGTTCATCGCGCGACACTTGGCGCGGTTCCTCGAGTGCGTCCACGGCTAGCGCGCCCAATCCGACTGGTGCCTGGCACGTGCCGTGCAGTGCCTGGCACTGCACGGCACGTGCCAGGCACCGAAGCCCCGGCGCGCCGACGGCGGCCGGCCCCGACACGGAACGCGGGATCCGCGATGACCTCGGCGGGAGTGTCGCGTGCACGGCACGTGCCGTTCTGTGTCGGGCACTGCACGGCACGTGCCGTGCACCACTTCAGAGGGTGGGGGAGAAACGGCCGGCCGCGATCGCTTCCGCGATCCCCGCGAGGTTCATCCCTCGGAACGCCTTGCCGAGCAGCGCTGCGATCAGCTCCTCGCTCACTCCCGCCGCCCGCGCCCGCGGCGCCAGGAAGTCGCGGTAGCGCGCGTCGGCTCCCGCCGCGTCCGTCTTCGCCAGCTCGACCAGTTCCGCGAGGAGCGGCAGTTCCTCGTTCATCCGCGACACGAACGCGTCGAGGTGCGCGCCGAGCGGCCGCTCGCCGCCGTGCGTGAGGACCGCGCGGAGGCCTGCCGGCAGCGCCCGCAGCCTGCGCACCGACTCACGCCACGCGGGGATGTCGATGTCGGACGGCGGGACGGGGATCGAGATGTGCGACGACCCGGGCGAGATCATCGCCAGGACATCGCCGGTGAACACGACCTCGGGCGCCGCTCCCACGCGTCCCGCGAGCCAGGCGTGGTGGTGGCGCGCATGCCCGGGCGTCTCGATCGCCTCGAACCGGAGTCCTGCACGCTCGACGACGCCGCCGTGCTCGATGCCATGCAGCCGGTCGGCGCCGATCGGCAGAGGATCGCCGTAGAAACGCTCGTACCGCGCGCCATGCACCGCGCGCGACCCCGCGATCAGCCGTGACGGCTCCGCGAGGTGCCGCACTCCGCGCGGATGGACGAAGACCGGCACGCCCTCGCGGGCGAAGTGCCCTGCGCTCCCGGCGTGGTCGAGATGGATGTGCGTGAGGAACAGCGCCGAGAGGTCGCCGGGCGCGAGCCCGAGGTCCGCCAGCTGGCCGACGAGCCCCTCGAAGGCCACGGCGCAGCCGCACTCCACCAGCACCGCGCCGTCTGTCCCGCGCACGACGAACGCCGAGGCGGTCTCGGCAATGCCGAGGTAGCGGGTGTCGAGCGCCGTGATCGAGAGCGCCGGGATCGAGAGGGGCGAGAACAGCGGGTCGGTCACCGCGGGGAAGGTAGCACGCGCCGACGAAACCATGGAAATCAAAAAGCCAACGGTTGTTTTTGCAACAGGAAAGACAACAGAAGGTATCCTCCACGGCATGCCCCGCCCTCCGATCCACCACATCACCACCCCCAAGGCCTGGGCCGTCTATGTCGCGCCCGCCCGGCTTGAACTCGTCGAGGCCATGCGCATGATCGCCCCGTGCTCGATCGCCGAACTCGCGGCCTCCATCGACCGCCCGGCCGACACCCTCTACCGGCACATCGACAAGCTCCGCAAGATCGGCGTGGTCACCGACGCAGGCGTGCGGCGCGCCGGCCGCCGCTTCGAGCAGGTATTCGACCTCGCAGGCGACGACTTCCGCCCGCAGCTCCGCGACACCAGTCCGCGCACGACGAACAAGATGTTCCTCGACACGGCGAAGTCGATCACCAAGATCGTCGCCCGCACCGCGCGCGACGCCGCAGCCGCCGAGCAGGTCGTCTTCGAGCCGAAGGTCCGCAACGCCTTCGCGAAGTTCGAGCACGCGTGGCTGACGCAGGCCGAGGTCGATCAGCTCGGCGAGATGTTCCTCGGCATCAAGCGCTTCATGGATGCCCGCAAGTCGCGCCGCGACGGCCGGCTCTACCTCGCCGCATTCGTCACCATTCCGGTCCACCGAAAGCGCCGTGCGCGCGTCGCGTCCCCGCGTTCGCCCGCCCGTGGTGCAGGCAAGAGCCCCGCGGCCACGACCGCTTCTGCGTCGCCGAAGCCCGCCGCGCGCAAGCGAGCGAAGCCGGCCTGACGAACGGCCGTCGACCACTCGCCTTCACGCCCAACTCCTCACCCCAAACTCCTCACCCCAAACTTCTCGCGAACGACAACCCGAGCCGCCCATGCTTTCCCACGCCCTCCTGTCGCTCTGCCTCATGCCGATCGCCACGCTCCACGCCCCCGAACCCGCGCTGCAGGGCGCGCCGCCGGCGGCCGCTTCGGCACAGACCGCGCCCGCCGCGCCCACCACGCCGCTTCCCCGCAGGCCTGGTCCGCTCGGTGTCCGCCTCTCGGCCGAATCGACCGATCGCGCCCTCGTCGAGACCGTCCTCCCCGGTACGCCGGCAGCGCTCGCGGGCATCCGCGCGGGCGACACGATCGTGTCGGTGGCAGGGAAGCCGGTCGGCGAGATCGCGAAGCTCCGCGAAGCGACGCGCGGGCTCTCGGGCGGCCAGACCATCCCGGTCGAGGTCCTCCGCGATGGCGCCACGGTGCGCGTGCAGGTGACGCTCGCCGATCTGCGCGAGGAGGTCGAAGGCAGCACCGTCACCTACTCGAGCGTCGCGCACCCCGATGGCTACCGTCTCCGCACCATCATCACCGAGCCGGTCGAGTCGCCGCGCGCGAAGGACGGAAAGCTCCCCGCGATCCTCTATGTGCAGGGCATCGTCTGCGATTCGATCGATCGTCCCGGCATCCCCGACGCCGTCGACACCCGCCTCGTCCACGCCATGGCGAAGGCCGGCTTCGTGACCATGCGCGTCGACAAGCCGGGCCTCGGCGACAGCGAGGGCCCACCGTGCAGCGAGATCGACCTCACGACCGAACTCGAGGGATGCAAGGCGGCGCTCAAGCAGCTCGCGTCGCTCCCGGGCGTCGACCCGAACCGCGTGTATCTCTTCGGCCACTCGATGGGCGGCGTGCTCGCGCCGTATCTCTCGGCCGACACCCCCGTGCGCGGCACGATCGTCTACGGAACGCTCGTTCGCTCGTGGTTCGAGTACCAGCTTGAGAATGTCCGCCGCCAGTCCGAGCTCGCAGGCCTCTCGCCGGCCCAGGTCACCGCGAATGTGCAGGCCGAGGCGCGCTCGAGCGCGATGATCCTCGTCGAGAAGAAGACGCTCGGCGATGTCTGGAACCGCTGGCCCGAGCTCCGGCAGGAGCCGCAGGGCATCATGTACGACGAGAACCACATGTCGACGCGCCACATGCGGTTCTTCCACGAGCTGCAGGATCTCAACATCGCGGACGCCTGGACGAAGTCGACGGGCGCCGTCCTCGCACTCTGGGGCGAGTACGACTGGGTCTGCTCGCGCGACGACCACGAGCGCATCGCCGCGATCGTGAACGCGCGCACCGAAGGCGCGGGCAGCGTCCTCACCATGCCGAAGGCCGACCACGCGTTCACCACCCACGGAACGCTGCTTGCGAGCCGCATGGCGATGGGCGAGGGAACATGGGACGAAGAGCTGCCGAAGCGCATGCTCGAGTGGATCGACGCGCTCGAGTCGGGGACGCGCGCCGCATGGCAGGAGCCGGTGCTCACGCAGGCGGAGATCGACGCCGCCGTGCAGGAGACGCTCGACAAGCTGGAGAGCGAATCGGGGCTGCCCGCGTGGACGAAGCTCGCGACCGAGGCGTACCCCGGCAAGCAGGACGACATCTTCTTCGTCAACCCCGAGCTCGGCTTCTACGGGAACGGCGCGGGCAAGATCTTCCGCACCACCGACGGCGGAGCGACCTGGACGAAGGTGTTCGAGCAGAAGGGGACCTTCGTCCGCTGCCTCGCCTTCACCGACGAGAAGCACGGCGTCATGGGCAACATCGGCCCCGGGTACTTCCCCGGCGTCACCGACACGACGCCCGTCTACCGCACCGAGGACGGCGGCACGACCTGGACGCCCGTCGCCGCGATCGAGGGCGCACCGGTCGTCGGCCTCTGCGCGTTCGACATCGTGCAGGTTCCGTTCGTGAACTCCGGCAACCTCGACCACAAGCCGCGCATCATCGGCGTCGGCCGCGTCGGCGGTCCGGCCGCGTACATCTGGTCCGACGACCTCGGCAAGAGCTGGAAGCAGGGGAAGATCCCCGAGATCGGCACGATGGCGTTCGATGTCAAGTTCCTCGACGACCAGCGCGGCTTCATCGCCTCCGCCACGCACGCCGATGTCTCGCAGTCGAACGGCCTCATCCTCGCGACCGACGACGGCGGATCGACCTGGCGCGAGGTCTACCGCTCCTCGCGCCCGTTCGAGATCACCTGGAAGTTCTCCTTCCCCACGGACGAGACGGGCTACTGCACGCTGCAGTCCTACGACCCGGATCCGGCCAAGGAGGACCGCTTCGTGGTGAAGACCAACGACGGCGGCAAGACCTGGTTCGAGGTGCCGCTCGTTTCGGACCATGCGGTTCGCCCGTTCGGGATCGCCTTCGTCGACGAGGACCGCGGCTGGATCGGCGCCATGCCGAACGGGTTCAAGACCGTCGACGGCGGCCTCAGCTGGACGCCCGCGGAGTTCGGCAACGCGGTCAACAAGATCAGGATCGTCCCCTCAGGCGCGGGATTCGTCGCGTACGCGATCGGCGTGGAGGTGCACAAGGCGCGTGCAGGCGCCGCTTCGGACACACGGCCGGCCGACGAGCAAGGCGCCGCCCGATGAGTCGGGGCGAGCCCCCTGAACAGGGGTGCGCCATCGGTTGTCCGTCGAAGGTTCGCGGCAATCGGCCTGAAAGGTCCTGAAGACACATCCGAAGCAGCGTGTCTCTGCCCGATCGCTCGACGGGCCACACCGGAAACCTCCTGAAGAGTCCAACCATGTCCGCCGCAACCGCCCGCCTTCGCCGCAACTTCGCCCGCCTCGCCTTCATCTCGGCTGCTCCCTTCCTCGGCATGGCGTCATGCATGGGCTCGGGCCCATCCGCAACCACCACGCTGACCTCGACCGTTGCCGCAGGCAAGTCGGCCGCGATCACCATCGAGAACGGCCGGATCGAGATCATCAAGGATCCCGCCGCGAACGGTGTCGAGATCAGCGCGGAAGTCCGCTGCTACGGCAAGGACCAGGCCGAGGCGGACGCGCGCCTGCAGGCCACCTCGCTGGTCGCGCAGAGCGATTCCGAAGGGAAGGTCCAGGTCTCGGTGAGCATCCCGAAGCGCGGTGGCGGCAGCTGGATCAACCTGAACTCCGATGTGACCAATATCACGGTGCGTGCGGCGGATCTCTCGGGCATCGTCGCCACCACCTCGAACGGCTCGATCACGCTCGGCGCCTTCGGGGGCGAGGCGAAGCTCGAGACTTCGAACGGCAGGATCGCCGTGCATGGCCACAAGGGCCCCGTCAACGCGCAGACCTCGAACGGATCGATCGAGATCGACGGCGCGACCTCGGTCGTCGCCGACACCTCGAACGGCAGCATCAAGGTCGTGCTCGCGGCCGACGCGAACGGCGACCTCCGGCTCGACACCTCGAACGGCTCCATCACGGTCGATCTCCCCGCCGCCTGGCAGGGCACCGTCTCCGCCGAGACGAGCCTCGGCTCGGTGAACCTCTCGGGCGGCAAGGTGACGGGCAAGGGCGACTCCAAGAGCATGACCGTCGGCGACGGTTCGAAGGCGACCGCCAACATCGAGACGAGCAACGGCAGCGTGACCGTGCGGTCCGCCAAGCAGTGAATCGCGAACCCCCCAGCAGAACAGGATGCAAGCAATGACCGCGACGCGCGAACACTCCGGCGACTTCTCCATCAAGGGCCTGGCCGTGCGCGGCCTCGTCAAGATCCACCCAGGTCCCGTGTGCGCGCTCCGCGGCGTCGACCTCGACATCCCGGAAGGCATGTTCGGGCTGCTCGGCCCGAACGGTGCGGGCAAGTCGACCTTCATGAACATCGTCGCCGGCCTCATCGAGCCGACCGCAGGCAAGGTGTATCTCGACGGGGTCGATGTCGTCGAGAAGCCGCGCTACATGCGCGAGCGCCTCGGGTATCTCCCGCAGGACTTCGGCTTCTACCCGGATCTCACCGGCCGCGCGATGCTTGAATTCCTGCTCAAGATGAAGGGCGTCACGGGCCCGCACGGTCGGCGCGCGCTCGCCGAGGATCTCCTCGAGCGCGTCAACCTCACGAGCGCCGCGAAGCGCAAGGTTGGCGGCTACTCGGGCGGCATGCGGCAGCGCCTCGGACTCGCGCAGGCGATCGCAGGAAATCCGCGCGTCCTCATCGTCGATGAGCCGACCGCGGGCCTCGACCCCGAGGAGCGCCAGCGCTTCTATCGCCTGCTCTCGGAGATGAGCTCGGGCCGCGTCGTCCTCCTCTCGACGCACATCGTCGACGATGTCTCGACGCTGTGCCCGCGGCTCGCGGTCATCCGCTCCGGCGAGGTCGTGGCCGACACCACGCCCACCGCCGCGCGCAGTGCGGTCGACGGCTACATCTACGAAGGTTTCGTCGCCGACCCCGATCTCCCCGCGTTCGCGCAGGCAAACCGTGTGATCAGCGCCGTCCTCAACGAGGGCCGCAACAACCGCGTGCGCGTGTTCGTGGCGCCCGGCCGCGTGCCGCCGGCTGGATTCGCCAAGAGCACCGGAACGCTCGAGGACGCATATCTCGTCCTGATGCGCTGCCCGAGCGACGAGATTCCCCCGACCCTCATGCACGCGTCCGCGACCGTCGCCGGGGGTGCAGCGTGATCGCACGGATCCTGGCCATCCCGCTTCTCGAGCTCAAGAACAGCTGGAAGCGGCCGCTGCACATCATCATGCTCGCGGTGTTCGGGCTGATGTCGTTCGGCTTCGTGGCCGGCGGTGTCCAGATCGGCACCGGGAGCGCCGATACGGGAGGCGCCAAGATCGCGATCAACTCGGCGTTCAACCTCGCGTACTCCGGCATTCTCCTCTTTGCGCTGATCCTGCCGTTCTTCGTCGCGGTCGTCTGCGGCATGCCCGTGCTCGGCGACTTCGACCGGCGCATCAACCGCCTGATCGCCGCCACGCCGATCTCGCATGTCGGCTACGCGTTCTCGCGCTTCCTCGGCTCGCTCGCGGTGCTCGCCGCGATCTTCGCCATCTGGCTCGTGCTGCAGATGGGGATCTACGAGCTCTATCCGATCGACCTGAACGCGCGCGTGCGGAACGCGTTCAATCTCTGGAACTACCTCGCCCCGGTGCTGATCGTCGGCCTCCCGCTCGCGGTCTTCGTCGGCGGCGTCTCGATGTGGCTCGGCGTGCGCGCGCGCCAGCCCGTCCTCGTCTTCGCGCTTCCGGTCGTGCTGCTCGTCTCGGGCGTCTTCTTCGTGTGGAGCTTCAACCCCGTGTGGCTTCCGACCTGGGTCGACAAGTTGATGCAGCTGGCCGATCCTGCGGGCGTCCGCTGGCTGGAGCGGACCTTCGTCGACGAGGACCGCGGCGTCGCGTTCTACAACACGGCGGTATTCGCGCCCGATGCAGCGTTCCTGCTGAGCCGCCTTGCGCTCGTCGTGGCCGGCGTCTTCGCGGTGTGGGCTACCGGCCGTCGCCTCGCGCGCACCGAGCATGACGACCTTCGCGTGGGCAACCCGAGCCAGCTTCTCGCCTTGGCGCACGCGAACGCGCCGCGTTCCGGCCAGACCACGCACGCCGCGATCGCGGCGCGCGGCCGCCCGCCCGAGTGCACCGTGCGCGCGCCTGGCTTCTTCGGCGCAACCATCGATGTGCTGCGCGCCGAGACGCGCGCGCTCCTCCGCTCGCCGGGCGTCTGGCTCTTCGGCCCGATCATCCTGCTCCAGTCGTGGGGCGCGACGGCGTTCCGCGAGGGCCCGTTCGACACAGAGGCGCTCGTCACCACGGGTTCCGCGGCTGCGGGCGTCTTCAACACGCTCACGCTCCTTCTCTGCTTCCTGATCCTCTTCTACACGGTCGAGAGCCTCGTGCGCGAGGAGCGCTGCGGCCTCAGCGGAATCTTCCGCGCCTCGCCCGTGCCGACGGCGTCGGTGCTCGCGGGCAAGGTGCTCGCGAACGCAGCGATGGCGCTCGTCATCATCGGCTGCGCGTCGCTTGCGATCGCCATGGTGCTCGGCAAGCAGTACATCGACACGGGCATCGAGATCGACTTCGAGGTGCCCGTCCTCTTCCTGATTCTCGGCATCCTGCTCGCGCCGACCCTGATCGTGTGGGGCGCGTTCGTCTCGTTCCTCTACGCGCTCCTGCGCAACCGCTTCGTCGTGTACGGCGTCGCGCTCGGCGTGCTCATCGCCACGGGCTTCGCCACGCAGTTCGGCTACATGAACTGGGTCACGAAGTGGCACATGTGGAGCAGCGTCCAGTGGAGCGAGCTCGACCGCCTCGAGTTCATGTGGCCTGCGATCGCGACGAACCGCGTGCTCATGCTCTCGCTCGCCGCGTTCTTCATCGTCGCGACGCTCCAGCTCTGGCCGCGGCGCCTGCCCGACATCCGAGCCGTCGCCGACCGCATGAAGCCGTGGCCGCTTTTCCGCGCGGCGATCGTGCCCGTCGTCGCAGCCGTGCCCGTGCTCGCCATCGGCACCTACGCGGGCCTTTCGGTGCGCGCGGGGTACGAGGGCGCGCCGCAGCGCGATGCGCAGAAGGCGTACTGGAAGCGCAATTCGGAGACCTGGGAGGACGCGCCGTTCCCCGCGCTCGACAAGGTCGACGGCGAGGTCAAGCTCTATCCCGAGACGCGTTCGCTCGAGGTTTCCGCGACCTATGTGCTGCGAAACCCGCACCTCAAGCCGATGGCCGAGGTGCCGATCACCGTGGGTCCTCACTTCGAGTCGAGCGACTGGACGGTCGCGGGCGTGGCGACCGATCCGGAGAAGCGCGACCAGCCGCTTCCCGCCATCGAGAACCGCAGCGGGCTCTATGTGGTGATCCCGTCGAAGCCGCTCGCGCGCAACGAGACCGTCACGATCAGCTTCAAGCTGAAGGGGGAGTTCCCCAAGGGCTGGTCGCGGACCGGCGCGGGCGCGGGCGAGTTCCTGCTTCCGTCCGGTGTCGTGCTCACGAGCTTCAGCCCGAGCTTCCTGCCGATCGTCGGGTTTGCCGAGGGCGTCGGCATCGACGGCGACAACAGCCGAGATGCGCGCGAGTATCCGCTCGACCACTGGAAGTCGCGCGTCGACCCGGCGTTCGGACCCGCGTGGGACACCGATGTGCGCCTCGCGGTCGAAGGCCCCGCCGACTGGACGATCAATGTCGTCGGCGTCGAGAAGGAATCGACCGAAGAGAACGGCCGCAGGCGCACGGTGTGGGCGACTGAACATCCCGTGCGGTTCTTCAACATCGTCGGTGGCCCGCTCGAGGCCAAGGAAGGCGAGGGCGCCAAGGTCTACTTCTCGCGTCGCACGCCGCACAATGTCGACACGATGGTGAAGGCGCTGGCCGCTGCGCGCAAGAGCTACGGCGGGTGGTTCGGCGAGTATCCGTGGACGAACCTGCGCGTGACGCAGTTCCCCGGCCTCGCCGGCTACGCGCAGGGATTCCCCGGCAACATCTCGTTCTCCGAAGGGATCGGCTACCTCGCGAAGCCGCTCGGCGGCGACGAGGGCGAGGATGGCGAGGATGCAGACACCCTCGACATCGCGTTCTACATCGTCGCCCACGAGGCCGGCCACCAGTGGTGGGGCAACATCGTGATGCCGGGCAAGGGCCCGGGCGGCAACATCATCAGCGAGGGTCTTGCGGAGTTCAGTTCGCTCATGCTCGTGCACCACGAGCTGGGCGAGGAGCAGGGCCAGGCACTGCGCCGCCGCTGGGAACGCGCCTACGCGTTCGGCCGCAGCCCCGACGACGAACGCTCGATCAACCGCACCGACGGCACGCGCCCGGGCGACCAGGTGATCACCTACAACCGCGCTGGCTTCGTGTTCTGGATGCTGCGGGATGTGATGGGCGAGGACGCGATGGTCGCTGGCCTGCGCGCGTTCGTCGAGAAGTGGAAGAACGGCGTCGAGACGCCTGAAGGCCTTGATTTCCCGCTCATCGAGGACATGGTGGTGAGTCTCCGCGAGCACGCGCCCGACCAGGCGAAGTTCGACGCGTTCGTGGCCGACTGGATCCTCGGCACGAAGTTCCCCGAGCTCGAGCTCGCCGACACGCGCATCGCCGACGGCAGCACCGAAGGCGCGTACGCGGTCGAAGGCTCGCTCCGCACCATCGCAACGGGCCGCGGCGCGTCCGCGAATCCCATCGAGGTCGTGGTGCGCGTCGTCGGCGAGAAGCAGAAGGCAGAGGGCGCGGTCGCGCCGTTCGAGGATGTGATCGTTCAGCTCGCAGGCGGCGATGCCTCGAGCTTCCGCATCGCGACGAGCTTCAAGCCCGTCAAGCTCCTCGTCGACCCGAAGGTCACGCTGCTGTTTGCGGGCCGTCAACGCTGCGAGAAGAGTCTCTGAGCGCGGAAACAGACGCGAGATCCTCGCCACCACTCAGAGTTCGAGCCTGACCGCGGGGAGCCGCCGCAGGTCGATTCGAATCACCGCGCGCGGGCTTGACACCCGCGCGCGGTGTTTCTATCTTTCGGTCTGCGTATCACGAGTCCCGAGAAGGCCTCTTCTCTCGGGCGGCAACCGAGTCCTGCGAACGAACGCAGGAACGCGGTGCCGAGGCCAGCGTCTCGCGCGGTGCATGCACTGCCCGAGAACGAACGATGCGGCGAAAACCCCGAGATTGCTCGGGCAAATCGCAAAACCGCGACGACGGTCGTCGCGACGCTTCTGTTCCGCTGCCACTGTGACTTCGCTTCGGTTCCTGAAAGGACCGTTGCATGTCATCGTCGACAGATCCCTTCGTCCCGTCTCATTCGCACCCAGAGCGAGAGCCCGCGAACGCGCGCCCCGTGCGCGCCGCGACGCGCGCAGTGCACGGCCGCGTACCCCGCCGCGGGCACGGCGCACCGCTTCTCGCGCCGATCGTGCAGGGCGCCACCTTCGTGCAGGAGGAGCCCGGCGCTGCGTGCGCGCATACCTATTCGCGCGCGTCGAACCCGACCGTCGCCGAGCTCGAGGATCGCCTCGGCGCGTTCGAGGACGCCCTGCCGGCGCTCGCGTTTGCGTCGGGGCTCGCGGCGACGCAGGTGCTTGCGCTCGCGTGTCTTTCGGCGGGCGATCACGCGGTCGTCGGCGCGGCGAGCTATGGCGGCACGGTGCGCCTGTTCGCGCAGATCCTCGCGCCGCTTGGGATCCGAACGAGTTTCGTCGATGCGTCCGATGCGCGCGCGGTCGCGGCCGCGATCGAGCCGCGCACGCGCCTCGTGCTGATCGAGACGCCCGCGAACCCCGCGCTGTCGCTCGCGGATATCGCGGCGATTGCGGCCATCACGCGCGGCTCGGGCGCGCTGCTTGCCGTCGACAACACCTTCCTCACCGCAGCGATCCAGCGGCCGCTCGATCTCGGCGCAGATGTGACGCTGTACTCGACCACCAAGTGGATCGAGGGCCATCACGCGACGATCGGCGGCGCGCTCGTGACGCGCGACGAGGCGCTGCGCACGCGGCTTGCGTTCCTGCGCAAGAGCCTCGGCTGCATCCAGGCGCCGTTCGATGCGTGGCTGACGCTGCAGGGGCTCAAGACGCTCGCACTCCGCATGGAGGCGCACAGCGAGGCGGCGCTGCGCGTTGCGCGCGCGGTGGAAGGGCATCCGGCGCTCGTGCGCGTCATCTATCCCGGGCTTGACGGTTTTCCGCAGCGCGCGCTCGCGCTTCGGCAGCATCGCGGTGGGCATGGCGGAATCGTGACCGTGGATCTCGCAGGCGGGCGTGCCGCGGCGACGGCCTTCGCGCGCGCGCTCCGCGTCGCCACGCTCGCCGAAAGCCTCGGCGGCGTCGAGACGCTCGCGACTCACCCCGAGACGATGACGCACGGCGATGTGCCGCCCGCGCAGCGCGCCGCGACGGGCATCACGCCGGGGCTCGTGCGGCTTTCGATCGGACTTGAAGACCCCGAAGATCTGGTCGACGACATCGTCGGCGCGCTCGATATCGCGCACGATGTCGAACACGATGCTGTATGTGGGGCCGCGCCAACGGCGGCGGGGGAGGTGGCGAATGTCGGTTGAAATCTCGACTTTCTCGACTCACCCGCCGGAACGCCGCACGGTCGTGCTCAAGTTCGGCGGCTCGGTGCTCGCACGCGAGGACGACATCGCCACCGCCGTGCACGAGTGCTACCGATGGGTACGCGAGGGCTGGTCTGTCGTCGCCGTCGTCAGTGCGATCGGCGACACGACCGATCGCCTCGTGGCCGCTGCGTCGTCGTACGGACACGACCCGTCGTCGCACGCGGCCGCCGCACTCGTCGCGACGGGCGAGACGGTGAGCGCCGCGCACCTTTGGCTTGGCTGCGACCGTGCGGGAATCGACGCGGTTTCGGCCGATCCGCGCGAGATCGGGCTGCGAGTCGACGGACCCGCGACCGATGCGCGACCCGTGGCGGTCGACGAGGCGGCGCTGCGCGCGCTCCTGCACCGACACGCGGTCGTCGTGGTTCCCGGCTTCTTTGGCGTCGACGGAGCCGGCCGAATCGCGCTCCTCGGCCGCGGTGGAAGCGATCTCACGGCCGTGCTCGTCGCGCACGCCCTCGGCGCGCGCTGCCGGCTGGTGAAGGATGTGCCGGGCCTCTTCGAGCACGACCCGGCGCGCCCTGGCCCGTTCGCGCGGCGCTACGCCACGATCACCTTCGCCGATGCTGAACGCCTCGACGGCGTGATCCTGCAGCGAAAGGCGCTCGCGTACGCCATGCGGCACGCGTTTCCGTTCGAGGTCGGCGCCGCCGCGCAGGCCGAGGCGACGCTCGTCGGGGCGCAGGAGACGCGATTCGCGGGCGAACGCACGCACGCGCGGCTTCGCGTCGCGCTGCTTGGGTTTGGCGTGGTGGGTCGCGGCGTCTGGCAGCATCTCGTGCGCCAGCGCCAGGCATTTGAAGTGGTCGGCGCTGCGGTCCGCTCGCCCAAGCGGCATTCGGACGCG
>JBKCZS010000047.1:0-21205 GCA_046337925.1 bacterium
GTGCAGCCGCCGAGCGCGATCGCCGCGATGCCGAGGCGCTCTACACGATCCTCGAGAAGAGCCTGGTGCCCGAGTTCTACGACCGTGGCCGCGACGGCCTGCCGAAGAAGTGGATCGCGCGGGCGCTCGCAAGCGCGTCGACGATTCCCGACTTCTTCTCGACGCACCGCATGGTGGCGGAGTACGTCGAGAAGTCGTACGTGACTTGAGCGGTCGCGGCGTGTTTGAGCGGTCGCGGCTGCGGCCGCTCCCTCTGGTGGTCGGGCCCCTCTGGTGGTCGGGCCTTGGAGTGCATCCAAGGCCCGCCAGGTGCGATGCGGAAGTCTTGGGTGCCAGCAGGCTTCAGCCTGCTGAACGACCCGCGTCGGAGTCGAAGTCGAAGTCTGACATCATCCGTTCCGCAGACTCAAGTCTGCGGGCACCCGTGGGTTTCGTCGAAGTCGAAGGCTGGAGTTCACCAGCACCAGAGGGAGCTGCGGCGGCCGCCTTCCGCGATGCGGAAGTCTTGGGTGCCAGCAGGCTTCAGCCTGCTGGGCCACGGGTGCCGATCTCGAAGTCGGGGTCGAAGTCAGGGTCGAAGTCTGGGTCGACGTCTGGGTCGAAGTCTGACATCACCCGTTCCGCAGACTGAAGTCTGCGGGCACCCATGACTTACCTAGCACCAGAGAGAGCCGCCGCAGCGGCGACCGCTCAACCCTTGAGCGCTCGCAACCTGCTTCGCAACTTGCTCGCTTTGGTGCTAAGTCCACCAGAGAGAGCCGCAGCAGCGGCGACCGCTCAAACTCAGTAGATGCTGTCGGGGAAGTAGTACCGCTTCGCGTTCTCCGGTGTGATGAGATCGACGTCGATCATCAGGTGCTGCGGCATGTACTTCAACTTCTCTTCCTTCTTGCCGCCGACGAGGACCGTCGCCGCCATCTCCATGCCCGTCGCGATCATCGACGGCGGATACGTGATGTTGCCCGGGAACATCGGGTCCTTGTTCATCACGCGCTTGACGATGTCCTTCATGCCCGCGCCGCCGAGGATCCACACGCCTTCGATCCCCTTCTCGGCAAGCGCCTGCTCCGCGCCGAGGGCCATGTCGTCGTCGGACGCCCAGATCGCCGTGACCTTCGGGTTCTTCGTGAGGAGCGTCTCGGTGACCTCGAGCGCCTTCTGGCGGTTCCAGTTCGCGGCGGCCTGCCCGACGATCTTGATTCCGGGCTCCGTCTTGAAGACCTCCATCGCTGCGTTCACGCGATCGGTGTTCACCGTGCATGGAATGCCCTCGAGGACGATGATGTCGCCCTTCGCCTTGCCCTTGCCGCCAAGCTTCTCGACCATGAACTCGGCGCTCTTGCGGCCGAAGGCCTTGTTGTCGCCCTCGATGAAGATGTCGGCCACCGGCTTCAGGAAGCCGCGGTCGACGTTCACGATGAGGATGCCGCGGTTGTGCGCTTCTTCCGCGATCGGCGTGATCGGCGCGCTCTCGGTCGCGAGGATCACGAGTCCGTCGACCTTCTTCGCCATGAGCGCCTCGATGTCGGAGATCTGCTTCTCCGGCGTCTCGGCCGTCGCGATCGTCCATTCGATGTCCGGGTGGAGCTTCGCGCACTCCTTCGCCCACCAGACGACGCCCGCGGTCCAGCCGTGGTCGGCCGCCGGGATCGAGACGCCGATCTTGATCGAGGCGCCGACGGGCGCCGGTGCGGGAGCGGGCTTCGCCTCGGGCTGCACCGGCGCGTTGGCGGCAAGGCCGAGGGCGGCGGTTGCCGCAAGGAGACCGATGGAAGCGATCGTGTGGAGTTTCATCATGGTGCGCGGAAGATACCGCGCATGCGGCGGAATCGCTACGCGCGCGAGCCGCGCTGGACGAGGACGGCCAGCACGATCACGGCGCCCTTGACGGCGCCTTGCCAGTACGGGCTCACGCCTGAGATCGTCAGCATGTTCGTGATCATGCCGAGGATCAGGACCCCGAGCACCGTGCCCCAGACGCGGCCGAATCCGCCGCGCAGGCTCGTGCCGCCGATCACCACGGCGGCGATCGCGTCGAGTTCGGCGGCGACGCCGAGGCCGGAGGTCGACACCGAGTTCATGCGCGACGCCTGCAGCAGTCCGGCGAGTCCGGCAAGCAACCCCATGATCGCGTAGACCCGGAAGCGCACCCACTCGACCGAGATTCCCGCGTAGCGCGCGGCCGTCTCGTTGGCGCCAACCGCGACGAGGTGCCGTCCGAACCGGCTGCGCGAGAGGAACCACTGCGCCACGATCGCCACCGCGAAGAAGACGACGACCGAGTACGGAAGCGTCAGCGGCTTCCCGCCGGCGTTCAGAAGGCCTCGGAACACAGGCTCCGCGCCATCGGCCGCCGTCGACTGCCAGCCGAGCGGAATGCCCTCGCGACCGAACTTGCGGAAGAGCGTGTCGCTCTGCGAGCGGATCTCCCCTGCCTCCGCGATCGCGAGCGCCATCGAGCGATACGCCGCAAGACCGCCCAGCGTCGCGATGAACGGCGCGATGCGGCCAAGCACGACCAGCGCGCCGTTCAGCGAGCCCGCCGCGAGGCCGACGAGCAGCGTGGTCGCGACGCCCATCCACACGGCGCTCGCCTCGCTCCATTCGCTGCCGATGAGCTTGTTCACCACGGTGAGTCCGACAGCGGCGCTGAGCACCACCATGCTGCCGACCGAGAGGTCGATTCCCGCCGACACGATCACAAGCGTCATGCCGACCGCGAGAATGCCGACCGGCGCGTTCGAGTTGAGGAGCGCGCGGATGTTCTCGGGGTTGAGGAAGTCGAAGCCCTGGTTCCAGCAGCTCGCCGTGAACAGCAGCACGAATGCGACGACGACGCCCCAACGCTCGAGGAAGCGCTGCAGCGAGAAGGTGCGTGGAGCCGAGCCATCCGTCATGCCGCTGCCTCCCCTTCGACGCGAATGCCCGACGCCATCCGCACGATCCGTTCCTCGCAGCCGGGCGCCGCGAGCATGGACCGGTCGATCTCGCCGGCCACGCGCCCCGCGCGCATCACGACGACCCGGTGGGAAAGGCCGATGAGCTCCGGGAGTTCGGAACTGATGACGATGCACGCGAGGCCATGCGACGCGAGCGAGGCGATGATCCGATAGATCTCGGCCTTCGCGCCGACATCGACTCCGCGCGTCGGTTCGTCGACGATCAGCACGCGCGGCCGCGCCTCGAGCCAGCGCGCAAGCGCGAACTTCTGCTGGTTGCCGCCCGACAGCGCCGTCATCGGCGCGTGCGGCCTCGCGCAGCGGATCGAGAACGATTCGATCCATCGCGCGGTCACGGCGCGTTCGGCGCGCCGGTTGACGTGCGCGCCCAGGAGCATGCTGTGACGGTCGAGCGTCGGCAGCGTCATGTTGGCGATCGCCGACAGCGTGACGTGCAGCCCGCGCCCCTTCCGGTCCTCGCTCACGTAGGCGACGCCCGCACGCATCGCGTCGCGCACGTCGGAAAACGACGCCTTGCTCCCCTCGACCAGCATTTCGCCCGACGACGGACGCAATCCGACGACGGCCTCGGCGGTCTCCGTGCGTCCTGCGCCGATCAGGCCCGCGAGCCCGACGATCTCGCCGGGCCGGACGACAAGGTCGATCCCGGCGGTGCGGCCCACTGCGCCGAACCCCCGCAGCTCGAGCGCCGCCGGCGCGTCCTTCGCCGCGCCCTTCTCAGGGTAGATCGAGCCAAGCACGCGGCCCACCATCGCCGCCGCCAGCGTGCCTTCGGCCGCAGCGAGTCCATCCCGTCCGCGAAGCGCGCCTTCGGAGCGAACGAACTCGGCGACCAGCACGCCGTCGCGAAGGACGCTCACGCGATCGGCGACGGCGACGACCTCCTCGAGGTGATGCGAGATGAAGATGATCGCATGTCCCTCGTCGCGCAGCGCGCGCATGCGGGCGAGAAGCCGTGCGGCCTCATGCTCGCCGAGGACCGCCGTCGGCTCGTCGAAGATCAGGACGCGCGCGTCGCTCGCGAGGCATTTCGCGATCTCGACGAACTGCGCCTCGGCCACCGAAAGCGAGCCGGCCTCGCGCGCGAGGTCGAGTTCCGCGCCGAGCAGCGCGAGCAGCTCGCGCGCGCGCCGCCGCTGCGTGGCGCGGTCGACGTCGATTCCGAGCGCACCGCGGGGCTCGCGTCCGAGCATCACGTTCTCCGCGACGTCGAGCGTGGGCACGAGGTTGAGCTCCTGGTGCACCATCGCGATTCCCGCGCGCATGGCGTCGGCGGGCTGCGCGAAGCCGACCTCGCGCCCCGCGAGCCGAACCACGCCGGAGGTCGGCCGCACCGATCCCGACAGGACCTTCATCAAGGTGCTCTTGCCGGCGCCGTTCTCGCCGACGACGGCGTGAATCTCGCCGGCGCGGAACGCCACGGTCACCGCGTCGAGCGCCCGCACGCCGGGATAGTCGACGGTCAACTGGCGCGCCTCCAGCACGGCCTCTAGGACGGCCTCCGGCACGGCCTGAGGCTCTGCGGACACAGCGGACGCTCGGGAGATATCGCCACCACTCGGGCGCCGGGCGGCACCTGGGGCTCGTTCGATCGGGTCTTGCCTTTCGCCGGACACGGGCCGAGAGCCTACCGTACGCGGGCAGGTTCGGCCGATTCCGGCGACTTACCGCGCTCGGGCGACCTCGATCGTCGCGACGTCGCTCGGTTCTTCCGACCCTTGCCCGGGTCCTGTGCTACCTTTCCGGCTCATGCGCGCGGCGCGAAACCCAAACCCCCACCTCCGGCTCACCGCGGCGATCCTCGTCGCGGTGCTGGCGGCGCTGGCGGGCGGCTTCGCGACCGACAGCGCCGACTCCCGCGCACGCCGCGCGGAACTGCAGTCGACGCTGCGCCTCGTGGTGGTCGCCGACGACGTGCGCGCGGGTTCGCTCGCCGACGCCGGTCGATCGCTCGCGCGGCTTGGCGAGGCGCATGGCGCACAGGCCGCCCTCGTGGCGTCCGACACGTCGTCGGTGCGCGCCGAGCAGTCGATCCGCCGCATCGCGGCCCATGCGCGCACAGCGCTCCTGAAGACCTCCGCGCTGCCTCCGCCGCTGGCGTGACGCGCAGGCGCATGTCCGTCGTGCAGTCCTCTGCGGGCGGAGTCTTCGTTCAATCGCACCCATCCGATCTCCACGCCGACCCCGATGTCGGCGCCATTGCAGCTCCAACGCGAGCAGAGAAACACCATGAGTCAGCTTCTGAAGGGTATTCCCGTCCTCGACTGGTTCGTCCGCGTCACCCTTGGCACCAAGAACCAGCGCGACGTCAAGCGCTATCTCAAGATCGTCGACCAGGTCAACGCACTCGAGCCGGAGATGCGCCGGCTGACCGACGCGCAGCTGCGCGCGAAGACCGAGGAGTTCCGCACGCGCACCGCAGGCGGCGAGAAGCCGTACAACATGATTCCCGAGATCTTCGCGGCGGCGCGCGAGGCGATGGACCGCGGCGTCGGCATCCGGAACATCTTCAATCCGGCCCGCAACGCCGATCTCAACATGGATGGCGTCGTCGACGAGAACGATCGCTTCGACTCCTCGCTCCTGCCCGCGTCGGTGCGCAAGCTCTATGAGGAGACGGTCGCCGCCATGCGCGCCGCCCCGCCGCGGCCGCCCGAGGGCGATCTGCGCGGGAACGAAGCGATGATCGAAGGCTGGCAGTCCCTCGACATCCCGGTCGAGATCTACGACGCCGTCCGCGAGATCTTCCCCGAGTCGCGCCCGCCCTTCCGCGCGCGTCCGTTCAACGTGCAGCTGATCGGCGGCATCGTGCTTGCCGAGGGCAAGATCGCCGAAATGAAGACCGGCGAAGGCAAGACGATCGTCGGTCCGCTCGCCTGCTATCTGGCCGCCTGCGAGAAGAAGCAGGTGCACGTGGTCACCGTCAACGACTATCTCGTCCAGCGCGACCGCGACTGGACGTTCCCCTTCTTCCGCGCGCTCGGCCTCACCGTCGGCGCCATCCACCCGCAGCACATGCAGGGCCAGGACCTGAAGAAGGCTGCGTACTCCTGCGACGTCGTGTACGGAACCACGAGCGAGTTCGGCTTCGACTACCTGCGCGACAACATGAAGACGCGGCCCGAGGAGCAGCTCCAGAAGGAGCGCGGGTTCGCCATCGTCGACGAGGTCGACTCGATCCTGATCGACGAGGCGCGCACGCCGCTCATCATCTCGGGCCCGGCGCACGCGAACCAGCCCCGCTACGACCTCGCCGACCAGATCGCGCGTCACCTCGTCGGCAAGCAGGCCGACTGGAGCAACGCCGACGAGGAGTGCCGCAAGATCGCGGAGTCGGTCGCCGGCTACGAGGGCGACATCCGCAACGCGCGCGACCGCGCCGCGGTGCCCTCGCTCAAGCAGGCGATGGACGCCGCGCGCAAGGAACTCGCGACCGCCGAGGCGCGCCGCGACCGATTCCAGCAGTTCTACGAGGTCGAGCTCGACAAGAAGGTCGCGACGCTCACCCACCAGGGCGTCGAGGAGGCCCAGCGCTTCGCGAAGAAGATCGACCCGACGGTCGCGAGCTTCTATGTCGGCAACAACATCGACATGCCGCACCTCGTCGAGCAGGCGGTGCGCGCGCACACGGTGTACCAGCGCGACCGCGACTATGTCGTCGCGCCCGATGAGAACGGCGTCGAGGGCGTCGTGATCGTCGACCAGAACACGGGCCGAAAGATGGTCGGCCGCCAGTGGTCCGACGGCCTGCACCAGGCCGTCGAGGCGAAGGAGAAGGTGAAGATCAAGGAAGAGACGCAGACGATGGCGACCATCACCATCCAGAACTACTTCAAGCTCTACAAGCGGCTCTCGGGCATGACGGGCACCGCCGACACCGAGGCGACCGAGTTCCACGAGATCTACAACCTCGATGTCGTCTCGATCCCCACGAACCTGCCCATCTCGCGCGTCGACCGCCAGGACCGCGTGTATCTCTCGCAGAAGGACAAGTGGAACGCGATCGTCGAGGAGGTCAAGCTCTTCAACGATGTCGGGCGGCCCGTGCTCGTCGGCACGACGAGCGTCGAGAAGAGCGAGCTCGTCTCGCGCATGCTCGCCACGAAGTACCAGATCCGCCACGAGGTGCTCAACGCCAAGCAGCACGACCGCGAGGCGGAGATCGTCGCGCGCGCAGGCGAGCTCGGCGCGGTGATGATCGCCACGAACATGGCCGGCCGCGGCACCGACATCAAGCTGCGCAGCTTCTCGCGCGAGCAGCTCGTCGAGCACTGGAAGCGCCGCAACATCTGCCCGAAGGAGGCCCGCGCCGAGATGCCCGACGACGAGATCGTCGGCCTCTGCTACCGCCACCTCGCCGAGCGCGTGCTCGGCAGGGACGCGGCGGCCGGCAAGGATGCGCCCGAACTGCGGCTGATGCTTCTCCGCCACTGGGCGGTCGAGCGCGCCAAGTTCCCCGAGAAGAAGGTCATGGCGATGGACGCCGAGTCGCTGTCCGACGCCCTCGACACGGTGGGCTTCCCCCCGCTCCACCGTCTCGCGGTGTGGAAGACCGTCGAGGAGATGGGCGGCCTCCACATCGTCGGCACCGAGCGGCATGAAAGCCGCCGCATCGACAACCAGCTCCGCGGCCGCGCGGGCCGCCAGGGCGACAACGGCTCGAGCCGCTTCTTCCTCTCGATGGACGACGACCTCATGAAGCTCTTCGCCGGCAAGGCGATGCTCAAGGTCCTGTCGACCCTCGGCATGAAGGAAGGCGACGACCTCGAGGATCCGATCCTGTCGCGCTCGATCGAGAAGGCGCAACGCAAGGTCGAGGAGCGCAACTTCCAGATGCGCAAGAACATCCTCGAGTACGACGAGCCGATGGAGCACCAGCGCCGCGCGTTCTACGGACTGCGCCAGCCGATCGTCGAAGGCAAGGGCGTGCGCGACCTCGTGCTGCGCTATGTCGAGGAGTCGATCAACAAGGCGGCCGACGACTACCTCGGCTCGCTCCATGTCCCGAACACGATCTCGGAATGGGTGCGCGAGAACTGCGGCGTGCGGATCGAGCCCGAGCGCTTCCTGAAGCGCGATCGCGAGGAGATCGAGAAGATCATCCGCATCGACGCGTCCGAGGAGGCGCAGGAGCAGATCCGCGCGACCGCGGGCGAGTGCCTGCCGCTCGAGCTCGATCCCGAGGAGTGGGATGCCGAGGGCTTCTCGGCGTGGGCGCGCGCCACCTACGGCGCGGAGATCACGCCCGAGGAGATCCGCGCTGCGGACCGCAGCGAGGCGATCGAGCGCGTGGCCGAGGCGGCGCAGGCGAAGTTCGCCGAGGTCGACCTCTCGCCGGTGTTCGAGTTCCTCGTGCCGAACTTCGGCGCGCGGCAGCTCGCGCAGTGGGCGAACCGCAAGTTCGGCGCCAACTTCGACGAGTCGATCTTCGCGGGCGCATCGCAGCCGGCGGAGGCCGCGGAGAAGCTTCGCGAGAAGGCGCTCGAGGTCTACCGCCAGCGCGAGCTGACCTACTCGATCGACTACGCGATCAACATGACGAACGCCGAGATCGAGCGCGACCGCGAGGCTGCGCTGGGCCGCTTCTGCAGCTTCGTGAACTCCCGCTACCAGCTGGATTGGACCGTCGAGACCCTGGTCGCGACGGACACGGGTTCGATCCGCGAGAAGGTGCTCGAGGCCGCGAAGCGCCAGTCTCCCGAGACGCTTTCCGGCCGTGCGAACGCATGCCTGTCCCGCGGCCGCGATGCAGACTCGATCTCGCAGTGGTTCGAGACGGAGTTCCTCACCCGGCTCTCCGAGAGCGAGCGCGCGGATGCCGAGAAGGACCCGGAGTCCTTCGTCCGTGCCAAGATCCTCGACATGCCTCGCTATGAACTGACCCAGTTCGAGCGCTGGATCCTGCTGTCGACGCTCGACAACGCGTGGAAGGACAACCTCCACTCGATGGACCAGATCCGCGACGCGATCGGCCTGCGCGCGTTCAGCCAGAAGGACCCGCGCATCGAGTTCAAGCGCGAAAGCGCACGCGTCTTCAACGAGATGCAGGAGACGATCCGAGACCGCGTGACCGATGTCGCGTTCCTCGGGCGCCTCATGCCGCAGGTCCCGCGGCCGAGGCCGCAACCCGCCGAGGTGGGGGCCGCATCGGACAGCCAGCCGCAGCGTCTGCCCGACGAGGCGGTGCGTCCGGCCCAGCGCGCGCCGCAGCAGCCGCCCGCGGCCGCCGAGCGCGCGCTTGCCTCCGAGTCGCCGGTCGACCCGGCGTCGATCCCCGTGGTCGGCCGTAACGAGCCCTGCCCCTGCGGCAGCGGACTCAAGTACCGCCAGTGCCACGGAAAGAAGCCTGACGCGCAGGCGTGAACCTGCGCCGCCATTGAGATTCGCACGAACCGGCCGCGACGGAGCACCCTCCGTCGCGGCTGTCGTTTTGCCGACTCGACCAAGCGGCGGGATTCGCGGCTACCGTCTTCGGGGGCCGCGCTTCTCTTTGGCGGTCAGCCCACTGGTCGCCGCCTCGCGCGACCTACGCGCGACTTCGATCGTCAGGTAGGCGTGCTTCGCATCCGAAGCCAGGAAGCAGGACGCGTAGATGAAGTCGCGATCCCTCCGACGCTCGTCGCATCGCGCACGAGGGCGAGGGAGAGCCGGGTCTCGGCTCGAGGGAGCATCAGCGGTAGCAGTAGAGGTAGCAATGCGTGCGAGAAACCCCGCGAAGCGACGATGCACGGCGCGGACGCGCTCGCGCCTTCCAAGGACTCCACAAACGCCCCGCTTTCGCCGCAACCCGCGCCTGTGCAAGAACCTGCGGGATCCCACGCGAAGGCGCACTTGACCGCGCGGCGGAAGTCGCTACCATTCCTCCCCTCACGCCTCGTTAGCTCAGTTGGCAGAGCAGCTGACTCTTAATCAGCGGGTCGTAGGTTCAACCCCTACACGAGGCATTCGGTCGTTTCTCTGGCCGCGCGGGCAGTTTGCGCGAAAGTCCGGCGGAACCCCAACCTTGGACATGCTTGACGGGAATCGGCGGCGGCTATTGCGGTGAAGCCCGTTGATGGAGCCAAGCCGAGCCGCACTCCACGCGGTGTCGCACCCGGCGTGCCGCGCAGGACGCCGGTCCGACGACCGGCACAGTCCCTCCAATCCGCCCAGACCTCATAGATCCACCTCGCCTGCCTGGCCTCGGGTGTCGTGCGACTGCCCTCTCGGGCTGTCAAGGCGGCTCCGGGAGCGTCGTGTGAATTCAGACGATTCGGCGTTGATGGCGTCAACATGCCGAAAAAACTTGACTTAGAACCCGCGCGACATCCAAAGTGGAACATGGCGTTCACGCGAGGCGCGCGACCGCATATTCGCCTTGTCCTCCAGGGTGGACGAAGCAACGGCCAATAGGGTTTTCGTTGCAGACACCCTAATCGGGTGACTCGCGACTGAAACCTCACGCGTGTCCTCCAAATGGCGCGAGGTAGGCTGAAGCCCCACCCCGCCGAAGCCCGATCTTCACAGCACAATGCATCACATGGCCGCCGACGAACACAAGCGCTGCGACAAGTCCCGCCCCTCGGCGGTCCACGCCCAGCGCGACATCGAGGAACAGGAGCGGCTTCGCCAGCTCGGGGGCATCGTCGTCCACGACTTGAACAACGCGATGTTCGCCCTGCTCGGCCGGACGCAGCTGCTCAAGAGGCAGGCGTCGGATCCCGAGCTCCAGCAGTCGGTGGTCAATGTCTACGACACTGTCAAACTGCTCGAGTCGCTGATCACGAAGTTGCACGCGGCCTGCCAGCGCGAAGCATCGAGCGACGAGCGTTCGAATCTCCGCGCCGCGGTGCTCCTCGGCCTGCGCCACGCCCTCGGCACGCTTCCCGAGTCGATTCGTCCGGGCGGCGATCTCACCCTCGACGCCTGGCTCGAGCAGGAAGTCGACCACCTGCCGCGCGACCTCTTCTACGACGGCTCGATCGTCCAGGTGACGACCGCGCTCGCGCAGGTGATCTCGATCCATCGCCTTCGCGCGACCAATCCGATCAAGATCTGCTGCACCGTGCGCAAGGTCGACGACGAGACCCGCTTCGACTTCTACGCAGAAGACGACGGCGGCCTCTGGGAACACGGCGTCGAGCCGCCCTCGCTTCTCCACGGCAACTTCGACCTCGCGCTGCTGCCGCTCGCGGCCGCGCGCCGCGCCATCCGCGACATCGGCGGCAAGGCCGCGCTCGAGCGCGCGCCGACCGGCCTCCGAAGCCACCTCTCGTTCAAGGTCAACCACGGCCTCAGCCTCGAGCAGCATGGCAACCGCGGCGCCGTCCACTGCGCCGATCAGCACGCGCCGCGAACGCGACGCGTGCTGATCGCCGACGACGATCCGTCGGTGCGCGCGCTCCTCGTCGCGGCGCTCGAGTCGGTCAACGACGAGGTCGAGACGATCTCCGATCCGTCCGCGCTGCTCTCGTTTCCCGAGCTCGACTCGATGGATGTCGTGATTCTCGATGCAGGCGGAGGCGGAATCGAGGCGCTGCGCAAGCTGCGCGAGAGCGGCAGCACCCTGCCGGTGCTCGTTGCGAGCGGCTCCATGGTCGAAGGCAACTTCGACGAGTCGACGCGCTTCATGATGAAGCCTATCCCGCTTGATCGGCTCGACCGCGAGCTGACGCTGCTCGCGTCGCACCGCCGACGCTGACGGCGCACGCAAGCGGGATCATCTGCTGCGCGCACGCGGAGAGTTGCCGCATCGAACGGAATTCCTCCGCGTCGGCCGTGCGGAACTCGTCGTACTCCCAGCCGACCTCGGGCAGACGGGCAAGCGGCGCCGAGAGGCGGTAGACGATCTCCCAGCTCATCACCGTCGCGTCGAAGAGCACCGCGACGGCCACGGGGGGCGACGAGAGCGCAAGACGCGTCTCCTCCGCCAACTCGCGCACGATCGCCGCTTCGGGCGCCTCGCCCGGTTCCAGCGTCCCTCCGGGCACGAACTCCCACGCCCCCGGGTAGCTGGCGACCGACTTCGAGCGGCGCCCCATGAGCACGCGCGCGCCATCGTGGACCAGTCCCTTCACCCCGATCGGCCGGGCGCCGCACTCGACGCCACGCGATCGGACGGCGACGAAGCGGTACGAACTCTCCTGCACATGGATCTGGACGCCGCCGTGGCCGTTGCGGCTCACGCCGAGGACCTGGAGCGCGGGGCCATCGAAGTAGCGCGGATTCTCGGCGCAGAGGCTGTTCCATGCATCGTCGACTTCGGCGAGCGACACGCCCTGCGGCACGAAGCGACCTTCGACCTTGACGAGAACCGGCGGGCGGCGGAGCTGGATGGTGCGCTCGTGCACGCGCCGATTGTGACATGAGACCGCTCCGCGCGGTCATGCGCCGGCCACCTTGCGCTATCTTGCGCCCGCACAGGCTGCGGCGGCGACGCCGCGCCCACCCACGAGGCCCCAGAGGACGACTCGATGTCGCAGATCAACCCGCCGCTCGACGAACCGTTCGGAAACCCGATCCATCCCGGCAAGGATGGCCACCCGCCGGGGCTCTTCCTCCTGTTCTTCGTCGAGATGTGGGAGCGCTTCTCGTTCTACGGGATGCGCGCGCTGCTCGTCTTCTACCTGATCAAGGGATTCCTCAAGGCCGACGACGAGCGTGCGTACGCGATCTACGGCGCGTACGGCGCACTCGTCTACGCGACGCCGTACCTCGGCGGAATCTTCGCGGACCGCTTCATCGGCGCTCGGCTTGCGGTCATCTGGGGCGGCATCCTCATGGCCGCCGGCCACCTGCTCATGACGATCGAGCAGGAATGGGCGCTCTTCGGCGCGCTCGGTCTCCTCATCGTCGGCAACGGCTTCTTCAAGCCCAACATCTCGACGATGGTCGGCTCGCTCTATCCCGCCGGCAGCTCGCGCCGCGACGCAGGCTTCACGATCTTCTACATGGGCATCAACCTCGGCGCCGCGCTCGCGCCGCTCGTCTGCGGCTATGTCGGCGAGACCTACGGCTGGCACTACGGCTTCGGGCTCGCGACGATCGGCATGCTGCTCGGCCTCGCGACCTTCATCGCGCCGCAGGGCCTCACGCGCGCGCTGATCCTCGTCGCCTGCCTCGCGAGCGTCGTGACCATGGCGGTCACAACCTCCGGCGACCTCCTGCAGATGCTGCTGAACCTTCCGGTCGCGATCGCGTTGATCGCAGCGGGCTGCGTCGCCTTCGTGAAGCTCGGCCAGGGCGGGCTGCCCTACGAGGTCGGGCTTCCACGCGACTCGGCGGGCAACCTGATGCGGCCACGCATGGTGGTGCCGATCATGATCGGAACGATCGCGGCGGTCGCCCCGCTCGCGCTCCTCGTCAGCCACAGCCAGTACGCGACCTATGTGCTCAATGTGATGGGCGTCCTCGCCTTCGGCTCGATCCTCGTCTCGGCGTTCTCGGCGCAGGCGCTCGAACGCGGGCGGCTCTTCGTGATCCTCATCCTCTGCTTCTTCTCGATGCTCTTCTGGGCGTTCTTCGAGCAGGCGGGCTCGAGCGTCAACAACTTCACCGACCGCAATGTCGACCGCGTCGTCGGCGATGTCGCGGTGCAGGAAGGCAAGACCTACTCGGATGTCGCCGTCACGCAGGAGTTCCTCGGCGTCGAGGTGCTCGGCCGCACCTGGACGCTCGACGACATCTCTGCCGCGCAGTCCGCGCTCACCGCGGGCGACGGCTATGTCGTGCTCGAGTTCAAGGCGACCGAGGCGGATGTCGCGGCGGAAGTGACCGTCGACGGCGCGCCCGTCGTGAAGGACATGAGCTACACGCATGTCCTGCCGTGGAGCGCGTTCGCGAGCGGCGCCGCGCCGCCGGCGGCGCGCGTCAAGCTCCCCGAGAAGCGCGATTCGCTTCCTACGCTGCCCACGGCGGAACGCGCCGCGGCAGGCCGCGTCACCTTCACGGCCGACGCGGGCGATGTCGCGTCGGGCCTTGGAATCTCGGGCGAAGAAGTGAAGGCGAGCGTCTTCCAGGCGCTCAACCCGATGTTCATCCTCATGCTCGGGCCGGTGTTCTCGTTCCTGTGGGGCGCCCTCGGGCGGCGCGATCCGAGCGCGGGCGTCAAGTTCGGAGCCGGACTCGTGCAGCTCGGCCTCGGCTTTGCCTGCTTCTGGATGGGCGCGAAGTCGGCGGACTCGAACGGCATGGTCGCGATGTCGTGGCTGGTGCTTGGCTACCTGCTCCAGACGACCGGCGAGCTCTGCCTCTCGCCGGTGGGCCTCTCGCTCGTCACCAAGCTCTCGCCCGTGCGCGTGGTGAGCACCATCATGGGCGCGTGGTTCCTCGCCACCGCGTTCTCGCACATCCTCGCCGCGTTCCTGGCCAAGCTGACCGGCGTCAAGGATGCGGGCGGCGCGATTCCGCCGCCGTCACAGACGGTGGGAACCTACGGAGAGGTCTTCGGTCTCATCGCGATCCTCGCGGTCGCGGCGGGATTCATCCTCTTCGTGCTCAGCCCGATGCTGCGCAAGTTGATGGCGCTCGAGCAGACCGCTCCGCCCGACGCCGCGCGCTGAGCGGGCTCAGGCCCGCACGAAGGTGCCCTGCTTCGGGTCCTTCGCGACACCCGGGAACCGCAGCACGCGGTTGTGCATGGCGACATAGACGCCAGGCTCGAGGATCTGCACGGCCGTCAGGGCCTCGGTGACATTCTGCGTGGCGTCGGTGCGGCGCATCTCGTAGGGACGCATCGCGCCCGTGAGGACGATCGCCTTGGTCGCGCCGCCCTTTGCGGCGAGGCGCTCGTGGATGCGGTCGCCCGTCTTCGCGAGGCGGTCGGTGCCGTGCACGATGATCACGCCGTCGTGATTCCGCGCCATGAGTTCCGCGGTGTCCGCGATCAGGTCGTGGTCGGCCTCGGTCATGTCGAGCGAGTCCTTGTTCATCAGGGGCACGCGGTCGATGACGACGCCGCGGAGGTCGAGCGAGGCAAGCAGCATGTCGAGGACGCTGAGCTTGTTGGCCAGCACCCCGCCAAGCTCGTCGTAGGTCTTCTCGATCGTGCCGCCGGTCGAGATGAGCGCGAGGCGGAACAGCGCGTTCGAGCGGTCGTTGGCTGCGTTCGGCTTGCTCATGGGAGTCCTGGCTGCGGCGGCGGCTGTCATGGGGCGCGAAGTCTAGCGGCGCCGCGGGCCGCCGCACGGTACCATTCGGAGGTCAGGTCGCCATCTCGGAGGCTGCAGCATGGACGCGCAGACGACGACAGTTCCTTCGGCAACCGCCACGCTCGACGCCTTCAGCCTTCAGCTGCAGGATCTGCCGCTCGGCAGCCTCGTCCCCGCGGGCATCCTGCTCCTTCTCGGGCTGCTGCTCCTCGTGTGCGGGAAGCACCTTCTCCGCCCGGTGCTCGTGATCGCCATCGTGCTGACGAGCGCGATGCTGGGCGTCCCGCTCCTCGGAGGGCTGATGCCCGAGACGCATGGGCTCGTGCTCACGCTGCTCGGCGGGTTCGCCGGCGCCGTGATCGCCGCGGTCGCGTGGCGGCTCTTTCTCGGCGCCGCGCTCGGCGTGACGCTCGCCTTCTTCTGCGCGCTGCTCGCGCTGCTCGGCACCGACGCAGGCCTCATCGACGCCCGAAGCTCCGCCGACGCGCCTCCCGCCGTCGTGACGCTGTCCGAGGTCGCCGACCGCCAGCGGCTGATCGAACGATCTCCCGAACCCGTGCGGCCGCTCGTCGCGTGGGCCGAGGCGAAGTGGCACGCCGAGTCGCCGCAGGTGCAGGTGCTGCTCAAGGCGGCCGCGTTCGGCGGCGCATTCATCGGAGTCGTACTCGGCGCGTGGCTTTCGCAGGGCGCGTCCGCATTCCTCACGAGCCTCGTGGGCGCGCTGTTCGCGCTGCTCGGCGGCATGCCGTTCCTGCTGCGGGCGCTCGAGCGCGCCGACGAGCCGGTGCGTCCCGTCGCATGGCTTCTCCTCTGGATGGCGCTCGCAGGCGCGGGATGGCTGCTTCAGTCGTCGCGCGGCGGCGCGGATCGCAAGGATCCCGCGCGGGAGTCGGGCGAAGCGGCGGCGGAAAACGGTTAGGATCGCGGCATGGACCGCTTCTCGTATCGTGATGGCGAGCTGTTCGCCGAGGATGTTCCCGTCCGTGCCATCGCCGCCGAGGCGGGAACGCCCTGCTTCGTGTACTCGCGCGCGACGCTCGAGGATCACTACGACCGCCTGGTCGAGGCGTTCGCGCCCATCGCGCCGCTCGTCTGCTACTCGGTGAAGAGCTGCGGCAACCTTGGCGTGCTGCAGGTGCTCGCCGAGCGCGGCGCCGGCATGGATGTGGTGTCGGGAGGCGAACTCTTCCGCGCGCAGGCGGCCGGCGTTCCCGCCGCGAAGTGCGTCTATGCGGGCGTCGGGAAGACCGATGCCGAGATCCGCGGCGCGATCCGCGCAGGGCTCGGCCTCTTCAACTGCGAGAGCGAGCAGGAGTTCGAGAACATCGCGCGCATCGCCGCCGACGAACGCGCCACCGTGCGGGTCGCGCTGCGCATCAACCCCGATGTCGACCCGAAGACGCACCGCTACACCTCGACGGGCAAGAAGGAGACGAAGTTCGGCGTCGACCTCGAGCGGGCGCGCCGCTTCTTCGCGACCTACGGCCGCGATGCGCACGCGAAGCTCGAGGGCCTGCACCTGCACATCGGGTCGCCGATCTACACCGTCGACCCCTACCGCGAGGCGATGACGAAGACCGCCGCACTCGTCGAGGAACTTGCGCGCGATGGCTTCCAGATCCGCTCGATCGATCTCGGCGGCGGGTTCGGCGCCGACTACGAGAGCTCGCAGTCGCCGCCGCTCAAGGACTACGCGGCTGCGATCATCCCGATCGCGAAGCCGCTCTACGACAAGGGCGTCCGCTTCATCCTCGAGCCCGGCCGCACCATCGTTGCGAACGCGGGCATCCTGGTGGTCGAGGTGCTCTACACCAAGACCTCTGGCGACAAGCGCTTCGCGATCTGCGATGCGGGCATGAACGCACTCCTCCGTCCGTCGCACTACGGGAGCTTCCACTTCATCTGGCCGGTGGCTCCAGGCGTGGCGATGACGCCGGCCCGTCGGGCGCTCGATCCGAAGATGGAGGGCACGGCCGCGCAGGATGTGGTCGGACCGCTGTGTGAAACGGGAGACTTCCTCGCGCTCGACCGCCAGCTGCCCGCTTCACTCGGACGCGGCGACCTGCTTGCGGTGTTCACGGCGGGCGCGTACGGGATGAGCATGGCCAGCCGATACAACTCGTCGCCCCTGCCTGCGGAGGTGCTTGTGTCGGGCTCGCACGCGAAGGTGGTTCGCGCGCGCGAGTCGTACGAGTCGCTCGTCGAGCACGAGCGCGAGCCGAAACCGCTCCACCTTTCGGGCGCGGCGAGACCTGCGCAGCTCGAGGCGACGCGATGATCCTCTTCACCAGCGACCTCCTCTTCGGCAGCAAGATCCTCGGCGCGGCGAAGCACGCCGGGCTGCGCGGGCAAGGCGTGCGCAACCGCGCCGCGCTGTCGCAGCATGCACCGCAGGCGACGCACTTCTTCCTCGACCTCGAGGCGGAGCTCGCGGAGGGCGAATCCGCGGAGGAGATGCTCGACGCCGCGCTCGGGCATCCGCATCTCTGCGTGTTCGCGTTCGCGGGTCACCTGCAGGCCGACAAGCTGCGCGCCGCGCAGGCAAGGCTCGCGGCGGCGGGCGGCGACCGGCCCGAAGCCAGGCCCGGGGTCCGGCACGAGGTCCATTCGCGCGGGTCGCTGAACGCACGGCTCGTCGAGATCCTGCCGCCGAATCCGGCCGCGCCCGGCCAGCCGGAGGCGCGCTGACATGGTCGGCCGCGAGGACGATGGCGTCTGGATCACGCTCAAGGAGGAGATCCACGCGTCGCCGGAAGAGGTCGCGTCGTGCATCGCGAGCGCGAGCGGGCTCTGCCGCTGGCTCTCGGTCGGCGCCGAGTATCCGCAGGAGACGGGCGGATCGCTCCAGCTCGCATGGGATCGCGAGTGGAACCGCACCACCGAGGTGCGGGTGCTCGACTACGAGTGCGACGAGCTGAGCGACGGCCGTGCCCGAGTGAAGTGGGACTGGTATCCGTCGCCGCTCGACGAGGCGTCGGTTCCGGTCGAGATCGCGGTGTCGCCGCTGCGCGACCGCGGAGGCGACACGGGCGGCGCGCGCGTGATCATCCGGCACGGCCCGTTCCGCGACGACCCGGAGACGCTGCTGACCGTCGCCGACAGCGCGGAAAGCTGGCGTTGGTACCTCTGCAACCTGCGCAGCGTGCTCGAGACCAAGCACGACATGCGCGCGGTTCGGCCGCTCTGACGGGCAACAGGGCCGCCGCCCTATACTGCCCGCCCTATGTTCGAGAATCTGACCGAACGCCTTTCCACCGCCTTCCGCTCGCTCTCGGGGCGCGGAACGATCTCCGAATCGAATGTGCGCGAGGCGCTCGAGGAGATCAAGACCGCCCTGCTCGAGGCGGATGTCGAGCTCGGGATCGCGAAGCAGTTCTGCGACGATGTGCTGACGAAGGCGATCGGACGCGATGTGACGAAGAGCCTGAAGCCAGGTCAGGAGCTCGTCGGCATCGTGCACGACGAACTCGTGGCGCTGATGGGGCCGGCGGGCGAGGAGAACGGCTCGAAGCTGTTTCTCGTCGACCCGGGCCCGACCGTCATCATGCTGTGCGGCCTCCAGGGCTCCGGCAAGACCACGACCTGCGGAAAGCTCGCGGCCTACTTCAAGAAGACGGGGCGTTCCTGCCTCGTTGCGGCGGCGGACCTCCAGCGCCCCGCCGCGGTCGAGCAGCTGCGGCAGGTGATCGACGGCGTCGCCACGGAGGCCAAGGGCGGCGCGCGCGTCGGATTCCACGGCGAGCCCGACCAGTGCGCCGAGTACGGCAAGGCCGTCGGCGCTGCGGTCGGCGTCTGCCGCCGCGCGGTCCAGAAGGGTCGCAGCGAGGGCTTCGATGTCGTGATCCTCGACACCGCCGGCCGACTGCATGTGAACGACGAACTCATGAAGGAGCTCGAGGCGGTGCGCCTCGCGGTGCAGCCTCATCAGATCCTGCTCGTCGTCGACGCGATGACGGGCCAGGACGCGGTGCGCAGCGCGAAGGCGTTCCACGACCGGCTCAAGGTCGACGGCGTGATCCTCACCAAGCTCGACAGCGACACGCGTGGCGGCGCGGCGCTCACCGTGCGCAAGGTGACGGGGGCGCCGATCAAGTTCCTCGGCACGGGCGAGAAGTTCGATGCGCTCGACGAGTTCAGCCCGAAGCGCATGGCCGGCCGCATTCTCGGCATGGGCGATGTCGTGGCGCTCGTCGAGAAGGCGCGCGAGGAAGTGACCGAGGAAGAAGCCGAGAAGATGGCGGAGAAGCTCGCGAAGGGCAAGCTCACCATGGACGACTTCCTCTCGCAGATGAAGTCGCTGCGGCGCATGGGTCCGATGAAGCAGCTGCTCGGTCTGCTGCCCGGCGTCGGCAGCGCGCTCAAGGATGTCAACATCGACGACAAGCAGTTCGACCGGCTCGAGGGCATGGTCCATGCGATGACGGCCGACGAGCGCAAGGACCTCAAGCTCTTCAACAAGAGCCGGGTGCGGCGCATCGCGACGGGCTCGGGCACCACGCCGAACGAAGTGAACCGGCTGACGACGCAGTTCGAGGCGGTGCAGAAGATGACGGCGTCGCTCGCGTCCGGCGGCATGGCGGGCCGCATCAAGGCGGCGCGGGAGATGTCGAAGTCCGGCGGCATGCCCGGCCTTGGCGCGCTTCCCGGAATGAGCATGAAGGGCTCGAGCGCGACGCCGTCGATCAAGTCGAAGTTCAAGCAGCGCAAGAAGTAGTCCGGCCCGAGATGCGCCATGCGCACCGACGAACTCGACTACGACCTCGACCCGTCGCTGGTGGCGACGACCCCGGCCGAACCGCGCGATGCGGCGCGGCTGATGGTGATCAGCCGGTCACGCGGCACGATCGAGCACCGCACGGTGCGCGATCTCTCGACGATCCTCGGGACGGGCGATGAACTCGTGGTGAACGCGACGAGCGTGCTGCGCGCACGGCTTGCGCTTGTCGACGAGACGCGCGGGCGCGAGACGGAAGGACTGCTGCTCGAGCCCTCGGCCGAGGTTCCGCTGTGGCGCGTGCTCGTTCGGCAGGCGAAGCGATTCGAGGCGGGTACGCGGCTCTCGCTGCGCGACGGACACGGACGCGACCACGGCGACGCGATCGAACTCGTCCGGCGCGACGAGGAGGCGTGGCTCGCGCGGCTGCTGCCGGGCCCGAGGGGAGGCGATGTCGCGTCGATGCTCGAGCGCTCGGGCCAGACGCCGCTGCCGCCCTACATCCTGAAGGCGCGGCGGGACCAGCGCATCGAGGTCGACGACGACCTCGACCGTGCGGAGTACGAGACCGTCTACGCCAAGGCGAGTGCGCGCGGGTCGGTCGCCGCACCCACCGCAGGGCTTCACTTCACCGAGGAACTGCTCAAGGCGTTGGCCGCACGCGGGGTCGGACGCCATGAACTGATCCTCGATGTCGGCGCAGGCACCTTCAAGCCGGTCGAGACCGACACGCTGGAAGCGCACGACATGCATGCCGAGCGCTTCATGGTGCCGCGCGAGGTGGTCGGCATGCTCGCAGGCGCGACTGCGGCGCGTGCGACGGGCACGCGCAGGATCGTCGCGTTCGGCACGACCACGGTGCGCGCGCTCGAGAGCCTGCCGGATCCGCTGCCGACGGCGGACCGCGATTTCGAGGCGATCACGCGGATCCTCATCTCGCCGGGCTTCCGCTGGCGCTTCACCGACGCGCTGATGACGAACTTCCACCTGCCCCGATCGACGCTCCTGGCGCTTGTCGGGAGTTTCTGCGGGATGGAGCTGATGCGCGAGGCGTACGCGGTTGCGGTGCGCGAGCGATACCGGTTCTACAGCTACGGCGACGCGATGCTGATCGTGCGCTGATCGTGCGCTGATCATGCGCTGACATGCACTGATCATGCGCTGATCATGCGCTCGCAACTCGATCCACGCCGCCCAACGCGCACCCGCCAAACTGGTGCACGGCACGTGCCGTGCAGTGCCTGGCACTGACTGGCACGTGCCAGGCACCGGGCGGCGCCCCTCGGCACTGCAGGGCGGTTCCGTCACACGCGCGCACTTCCGTGCGGAGCGAGGCGGGAACGCGATCGCCACGCGCAAGGGCGGCACGCGGGAAACAATGGTGCACGGCACGTGCCGTGCAG